>CAUJFU010000049.1 GCA_963169055.1 Myxococcota bacterium | reverse complement strand
CCCCCACCCAACACCAACAACAAGAGCAACACGATCCAGATCGATCCCCCTTTGGACGCTTGCTTGGGTGCCCCTCCCTTGGGCTGTTGTTTTGGGCGAGAGAGACTCGCAGCAGGTACGCCAAACTGCGTGGCTGCGCTGTTGATCGAAGAAGGCGCAGAAGGGCGCAAGATCGAATCATCGACCGTTTCGGGCGTGTTAGGCGGGGCATAAGGTGAAAGCAACGCAGCCGATTCTTCGGAGATGTCGGACTCTTGAAGGTCCGTGGTTTCAAAGTCTGTAAGCTGCGGAGACTGGATCATGCGTGTGCTTTCTTCCCCAGTCGCGGTGCTTTGGGCTGTTTTGGGAGCGAAAGCTTTGAGTTGTTCTTCGGACATGGCCTTCAATGCGATCTCTGTCGCAGGTTGGCCGCCCACTTGTACCGACTCTTGGTACAGAACGCCCATAAAATTCCCGACCACCGTCATGTCTTCGGAAACGCTGCGGTTTGCGAGGTAATGCGAAAGGTCGTGTACAACATGGTGCGTGTGGTTGTAACGCACGTTTGGATCGCGATGCACCATGCGCTGCAAGATCTCTTCGATGGCGGGGTCGCCATCTGTTCGGTATTGGCTCAAGGGCGGAACCACGCAGCCTTGTACCAACTGGATCGTCTCGATATCCGTTTTGCCTTGGAACAACCGTCGGTTGCATAACATCTCCCACAACGTGATCCCCAACGCAAAGATATCGCTCGATGGAGAGGCCGGCGCACCCGTTAATTGTTCAGGCGCAAGGTACGAAAACTTTCCTTTGATCACGCCTGCGGTCGTTTGATAGAGCTTGTTGGCAGCTTTGGCGATGCCGAAGTCTGTAAGCTTTACAGCGCCGTGATAAGAGATCAGGATGTTTTGTGGTGAAACATCGCGGTGGATGATCTGAAGAGGTTGGCCCATGGAGTCGCGTGCGGAATGTGCGAAGGCAAGGGCTTTTGCGACGTCGTTGATAATGCAAACCGCCGCTGGAATCGGGAAAAAAGAGTTTTTTTCTGCTACGCGACGAATCACTTGGCCGAGGTGTTTTCCGTCCACAAACTCCATCGCGATGTAGTAGTCGTTGCCCACCTGCGCAACATCGTAGATCTGCACGATATTTGGATGGTTGAGCGAGCCTGCAATACGCGCTTCGTCGAGAAACTGCGTAACAAAATCTTCGTTGGACGACAGATGCGAGAGGATGCGTTTGATCGCGACTTCTTTGGTAAAGTTGTTCGGACCCGAAGTCTGCGCACGAAAGATCTCGGCCATGCCGCCTTGCCCGATCTTCTCAAGCAAAGAGTAGGGGCCGAACTGAAAAGGAAATCTGTGATTCATCGATTCTATCCTCTGCCCACAATCCGTCGTTTCCGTGGGGTGGAGCGGTGTCTTTTTGTGGGGTTGTCTCTTTCGTGACGTCGCGTCAGCGTCGTCTCTCGATCTCTTGTGTATCGTTTCTTGATCTTTAGAGGCAAGGGTGTGTCTTTGGGCGTTTCAGCAGCTTCTGTGCAGGAGCATGGTTTGGATGGTGTTGAAGAAGCGCCCGAAGTACGGCCTGCGCTTGTGTACACTGCTGATCTTGAAACAGCGTCATGGCGAGGAACATATAGCCACGGATGGTTTTGGGTTCAAGGCGGATCAGTTCTCGAAGAATTTGCTCACCCCGTTTGTTGCGCTTTTTCTTTCGCAAGATCTGCGCTTGTTCAAAGACGCTCGTTTCAAGAACAGGTTGAGCTGCTTGGCGCAACAAGGGATGTGGGCAGAGAGGATACCACCGCGACAGGCGCTGGTAAAGCTGTTTTGTGTGAGGTGTCATCATGCGCTCAACCGTCGCAAGTCCAAGCTGGTAACAAGGGTGCTGTGGATCGAGTGCTACCGTTCGTAAGAACGCAACATGAGCATCGGGGATCTTGTTCATGCCTAGCAACAACACTGCATAACGGTATGCCATCGGTGCTTTTTGAGGCGCAAGGCGTATCGCTTTTTGATGGGCTTGAAGACTTCGTTCGAGAAGGCGCTTTTGCTGAGAAGGCGGAACCACGCGGGCTTGCAAACGTAGAGACTCCGCATACAGCGACCAAGCAGGCGCATGGCGCGGATCTCGCCGCAACACCCCTCGCAACAAACGCTCCGCTTCCAAGATCCGTTGTTGGCTAAGGGCAAGCCGCGCCAATCCCAACTTCGCGTGGCTGTACCGCTTGTTTGCACGCAAAGCCCGCTGGAAAAGCTGCTTGGCTTGCTTGGCCTCTCCCGCTTTTTCGTAAAGCCGACCCAAGATCGTCAACAAACGCGGATCGTTGGGAGATGCTTTCAGTTTCTTTTCGATCTGTTCGATGTATCGGTGATAAGGCGAAGGACTCTGCGCCAGAGAAGCCCTTCCCATCGAAAGAAACAATCCGACGCATACGATCCTGATGTATCTCGGCATCTTGGTGTGTGTTCCTGTGCTTTCTTGGTGCGTTGAGAAGCCTGTGTTGAGCAGGTGGTCGTTGTGTTGGAGACTTGTTGAGAAGACACAAACACAGCCCCACAAATCTGTTGAAAACGAAGACTTGGCCTTGACAGGGAGATGGCAGCCTTCTTAACTATGGGATGTTTCAAACAACGGGAGAACGTCGTATGCCCAATCATCCTACCCGCCTTCGCGCCCCCCATTGTGTGCCTCGCCATACACAGGATCAAGAACCACCTTCCCTTTTTTCGCTCGCCCTTTCTCAAGGATCTGTTTGGGTCCGTTGTCTTTCGACCTCTTTTCCGCTCGCTTTTCTTTTTGGGCTGAGCCTTTGCTTTTTTCTTGAAAACCGCGTATACGCCCAGATCCGGTGGACACAACTCCCCACGCAACTCACACGCGGAGAGCGCGTTCGTATCGCTGGACGTGTCGACCTTGCGCGCCTCGCACGACCCAACGCCTCCGTTGTCTTTCGACTCCAACACAACACAGGCATCCGCGATCTTGGCGAAGCACACACCAACTCCCAAGGCGACTTCTCCCTTTGGATCGAGATCCCCAAAGATCTCCCCACACAAACCCTTCAGATGCTCGTCAGCCTACAGGTCCCTCCGCCATCGCCCTCACAACCCCCCACACGTTCTAGCCCCCCACAACGCCGCAAACAAAACCCACCTCCCTCTCCACTCCCACAACGCAAACAAACTCCCCGCAATACGCCTCCACACACAAAAAAAACGCTGAAACCTCCGAATCAACGACCTGATAGTACAAAGCCGAAACAGCGACCCGATAGTGCAGAGCCGAAGCAACGAACCGATAGTGCAGAGCCGAAAGACACCAACAACGCACCGAACAAAGACACCGCTCCATCGAACCGAGAGGGCACTCCGTCGAACCGAGGGGGTACTCCGTCGAACCGAGGGGGTACTCCATCGAACCGAGAACGAAACAATGGCGATGAAAACCCCCGCCCCTCGGATGGTTCGTCGGATAAACCAAGCGCACAGTCGGATAAACCAAGCGCACAGTCGGATAAACCAAGCGCACAGTCAGATAAACCAAGCGCACAGTCAGATAAACCAACCGCACAGTCAGACAAACCAAGCGCACAGTCAGACAAACCAAGCGTACAGTCAGACAAACCAAGCGCACAGTCAGGCAAGCCAAACGCACAGTCAGACAAACCAAGCGCACAGTCGTCGGGAACACCGAACCAAAACGCTCCTTCCTCTTTACGAAAAAGCACACCGAATGCCGCCCAAGATCCCGCCGCTCAACGCGAACAAACTCAACGCGAACAAGCCCAGCGCGAACAAACTCAACGCGAACAAGCCCGAAAGCAGGCTGTTTGGGAGCGTCTAAAGAAAGGTTGGCGGCCTGAGATCGAAGGAGCAGAGGAACCGTCACAAGAACCCTCTCGTTCCCCCCAAGGTTTTCGTCTGCCCAAGATATCTTCGATTCCCGGTGCTTCTCGAACTCCATCGTCATTACCGAAAAATCCGATGGATTCGCCATTACCGAAAGATCCGATGGATTCGCCATCATCGAAAGAGCCGATGCCATCGCCATCACAGCAACACCGTTCTCCATCACAACAACACCATCCGCAGGAATACCGCCCACAAGACCATCCGAACCCTCCGTCACAAGAGACTTCTCCGCTTCCGTCTTCCCCGCAGGAGACCTCGCCTTCCGTTCCGAAAGAGACGGCTCCTCCACAAAATACCTCTCCTCGAACCAAAGAGGATTGGAAATCCCGAGCCGCTAACTGGTTGAAAAAACAAGAGGAACGAAAGAAGAAGGGACAGCCCTACGACTGGCGAAAAGAACAACAAGAACGTGCGATGCAAGTGGAGCAGATGCGCCGTCGCCTCGAACAACTTCGTGAACGCTTGCGAGAACAAGTGCGTCGTGAACAATCACCGTACGGAGAACCCCAAGATCCCGGTCGATTCAGAGGATTCGGGCAACAAGGAAACCAACCAGACGACTCTGGCGGAAGCGGCGGAAGCGGCGGAAGCGGCGGAAGCGGCGGAAGTGGCGGAAGCGGCGGAAGCGGCGGAAGTGGCGGAAATGGCGGAAGTGGCGGAAGTGGCGGAAGTGGCGGAAGCAAGCCACAAATGTCCGACGGAAGTTCACGAGAAGGAAGCCGTGGATTGGGGGACGGCACGCCTCAAAGCCCTCGTCCTTCGGAGCCTTCGGACGATCACTTACCTCCGTTGATGTTGCCTCGCCTTCAATCAAAGTTTTCATCGCCACCCGAGTCTCGCGGGCCGATGCGCGCCCGTCCCAAGCGCGGCGCACCACAAGACGAGGGACATCAATCCTCGCAGCGTGGGCAGTTATTGAGTCGCAGTAACCAAAACAAGATGGACACCGACACAGCGGCAATACAGGTGTTTTTGCGTCAGGTGTTCAAGCCGTATCTGCCGCATCATCAGAGAATTACCGTGTTGGATCAGTGGAATGAAGGCTATCGTTTGACCTTGCGCTCCGAACGAAAGCGCACCGTTCCTGCGCAGAATCCGAGTCGATTGGGCTACAAAACATTTGTCGGACATCTGCGCGTGTTATTGTGGCCGGGAAAATGGACGCCGATCCCGAGCGTTTCTCCGCAAGCAAAAGTTCTTTGGGCAAGAACTGTCCCGCATATCCGAGGTTTGCGTTTTGCAAAAGACAGCGCCGATGCGCTTCATCTCCGCGCTTACACAAGAAAACCACAGGTGGTCGAGCTGCACTTTGCTCTGGAGGCTGATCCGCTGTACTTTGGTGGTCCGATCCCCAAGGGGATCAAACCGTCGCAATATCCGACGTCTTTGCGGCCTTCTCCGCGATCGCAAAAGCGTGATCATATCCTTGCGCATCTTCACGAATGGGGGCTTTCACCCGAGATGACGCTGGATCAGATCTTGATGGTGTTTGTTCCGTATCTACGGAGCTTTTCGGCTCGGACACTGCGTCCAGAAGAACACCTCGATGATTCTTATCTGATGTTGATGCGTCGGCGTGTCGGGGTGTGTCGTCATCGTGCGATGTTGTTTGTGACCACGATGCTCTCGATCGGCTATCCTGCGCGTTTTGTGGCCAACGGAGCGCATGCTTTTGCAGAAGTCGGTTATCCCGATGGCCGCTGGCGTTTGATCGATCTCGGTGGGGGAGATGTCTCCAGCTGGCTCGGCAAATGGAACGGACAACCCTTTCAACACCCCGAAGATCCGTTCCCAACGCCCCAAGTCCCCGAAAATGAAACCCGCGAAGAACAGCGGCAACAAGCTGCAACGCCACCGATCGATACGCGGCCCCAACAACCCGATCCCCGCCATCTTGGGATCGGTGGAAAACGCATCTTGCGAGATCCAAAAGATGCCTTGCGACGGCGTCTATCGGCTTTGTCTAAACCGCCTACGACACCCCTTCGACGCAAGATCATCCACCATTCGCCGCTTTCCAACCGAACGAACTCCAATAGCCCGTTGCAGCGAAGGCTTCAACAACTTCTTCAACGCTAGGTCACCCTTTCTTGCGAGCCGTCATGCCAAGGATGCGAATGCTTTTGTGTGCGATAGATCGGACGATTTGGCCACCTCTCCACCTGCTTTTGCTTTTGCTGTGCTTTGGAGCAGGGGAGGGCCAAGCACAACCCTCCAAGCCAAACCGCGATCGCGGATGGATCGAGCTTTCCAAACAATCCATCGCCATCCAGATCCAAGCCGCTACACGTGTCGAGATGCAGGTTCAGCGCAACCCTGCGGGCCGCCCCGAGATCACAGGGCAATTGCTCGATGACCAAGGCAAAGGCATTCCCCGCGCTCCCCTTGTTCTTCAACTCCCCGACAAACGCGAGATCCCTCTGCAAACCAACGAACAAGGGCGGTTTCGCAAAGAGGTCAAGGACTTTCCGCACAAGGGTGTTTTTGCATTGCGTTTTCTAGGACGATCGGGCTTTCGGCAAAGTCAGACCCGCCGTGATCTGGACCTTGGCCGCGTCGATGCAACCTTTTCGGCGGTGTTCCCTCCAGAACTCCCGACAGGAACAAAGCGCTTTGTGATCCTCGCAACGTTGCGGTATCAAGACACTCCTTTGCCTGATTACCCCTTGCAGCTTTTCCTCGGGCGTCTTGAAAAAGAAAAGCCGCTCTCCCCCGAGATCCCTGTGCTTCTCCCCAAAGAGACTCCGCCGCGAACATGCAAAGACCTCGGTGTTCCGGTCATGACGCTGAAAACCGACGCCAAAGGCCACCTGCGTTTTGTCTGGCAGGGTTCTCCCTTGGAAGGCCCCGCAAAGATCCCGCTGTGCCTGATGTTCCAAGGTGATCGTTATTTCCTTCCGCAAGATCGCCGTCATCATTTGCAGATCTTAGCCCCCCCTCCCAAACCTCCCCAAACACCGTGGCTGTGGGTGAGTGTGTTCTCTGCCCTTGCATTGGCCTTTGGAGCCGTTGTGTTTTTGCGGCGCAAGTTCAAAGACTCCGCTCCACCCCAAGCCCGACCCTTGGCAACAGAAGAACTCTTACGCTCCCATGACAACGAGCAGATCATCGCTCAACGCGGCATCCGTCCTCCCCAAGATCGCGTCTTTGCGGGCCGCCTGATCGATCTTTACGAACAAAAGCCTGTCTCCAACGCCAAACTCTTTTTACAACAAGACGACAACGAAACGGAAGTCGCGCACTCTCGGCCTGATGGCTCTTTTCATTGGCAAGCCCCCGACGATCTTGTTGGCCCTATTGTTTTGTGGATACGTCACCCTGCTTTTCGTGAAAAGTCGATCCATGCGCCTTGTCCGCACTATGGCGAAGCGCGTCGTCTCCAGATCGGTCTGTATTCTTACCGATACCTCTGCCTTGAAGCCTTCCGCCAAGGTGTCGAGTCGTTGAAGCGACCCTTCAATCCACGAAAACAGACTGCACGAGAGATCATCGCGCTGCTTCCGCAACACACGGCTCATCTTTTGCGCCCCCTTGCCATCGGCTTTGAACACGCTTACTACGCTCCCGATCACCCCTCCAAAGAACTCTACCAACACGTTGCAACGGCACTCAAAGGATTGCTTCAACAGGATTCTTCCCTTCTTCCCGCGCTTTCGCTCTTTCCCAATCACGCAGAACACGAACGACTCGCCGCCCAAACAGACGTCATCCCGCTCAAACCGCTTCCTCCTCCTGCATCGCCTGCATCACCTCCCTTGCCCCCCTCGTTGCAGACGCATACGCTTTCTTCCTCTTCGCGCTCTGCTCCCTCTCCGTCTATCTCTCTTGTGGAAAATCCACCTGCCTCTCTTGTGGAAAATCCACCTGTCTCTCTTGTGGAAAATCCCCTCGTCGCAGGGTCAAGGGAGCCGCGCTCCCTTGTGGGGGTTTGGGGGCAAAGCCCCCATCCTGTCGAGCCATCCCCCTCGGCGTTGTCTACGGTACAAGTCCCCGAATCACCGCATCTATCCCCCTCTGCGTTGCCTACAGTACAAGTCCACGAACTACCGTATCCATCGGCTTTTTCGATCTCTTCGGAAGATCCGACGAAGCTCGATCCATCCCCATCCCCATCCCCATCCCCGGAAGAGATAGAGAGAAACGCTCCACCCTCATTAGACAAACCGGTATCTTCGCACACGATGGATTTTTTGGAAGAAGAGGTTGCGTCGGTACGTGCGGCTGCTGCGGCATTTGAAGAGCTTCAACGGCGGGATCGTGAGTATCATACGCTTCAATTGTCACCCGCAGAGCGCGATGCTTTTTTTGCAGCTTTGCTTGCGACATCTCCAGAGAGCGCGCTTTCGCTCGAAGAGGAAAGCGTGCGCTCGATTGAAGAGGAAAGCGTCGATTCATTCGGGCAACAGGGGCTTTTGAAAGAAGAGAACACGACGGATCCATCCCAAGGATCGAACCACGAGGGGAGAGGGAAATGAGGGGGCGTTTGGTTGGGTTGGGTTGGGCTTTGGTTGGGGTGGTTGGGGTGTTTTGGGTGCTGGCGAAAGAAAGCGCAGCGGAGGATTTTTCACCGAAGTCTTGGGAATGGAATGGCATCGCACGTTTTGCGCGGGTATTGCGAGAGCAAGGGACGATTGTGGAGCAACCGCGCAAGTGGGATTGGAGTAAGGCGCGGCTCCAAGATCCGATCTTGATTCTGGCTCCACAGCGGGAAGGCTTAGAGATACGGCCTTTATTGATCTTTCTTGCTGCGGGGGGGCGGGTATTTCTTGCCGATGATTTTGGAACGAGCCGCCCTTGGATGTCTTTTTTTGGTCTCGAACAGCAGCGCGGTGCGTACAATGCGTGGGTATGGCAACAAAAAAGATACATCGATATCCACGTCACACAGCCCTTGCAGACGCAACAAGCCGATCTGTTGTTGCGCCAATCTTCTGTGCTTTTTCTCAACCATCCCCAATGGATGAACCCGACGTTTCTGCGTCCTCACGAGGCTTTGTTGTCTTCTCATCCGCATTACACGAATGTCCCGGATGGTTTTCGCCCCGGCCTTGTGTTGTTTCGCATACCGTTTGGCTATGGGCAGTTGGTCGTGTTTAGTGACCCAAGCGCTCTGATCAACGAGATGATCGGCTACGGCGACAACTTGCGTTTTGCGCGAAACGTCGCGCATTACCTCAATGCCCCAGCGCGCAGCGGGAAACTGGTGTTGTTGGCGGGAGACTTTTCGTGGGCGGGTGAACCGCCGTTGTCGTCTGCACAGCAGGTCTGGGGATTTTTGCAGATGTTTTGGGATGTTTGTGCAGAAGCCAACAAAGTCTTTGCCTCAGAAGCCTCGCTTCATGCGGCGTATCCGTCAAGTTCGCCTGCGTCGCTTCGGATGACCGTTCGGGATCGCCCAACGATGAAAGCATGGTCGTCCTCACCACAGCTGGGATGGTGGTGTATCTTGTTGGCTTTGGTGTGTGGGGTAATGTGGTGGGGGTGGTCGCGTTTTGCAGCGGGAACGTTGCCGAACCAAGAATACGATCGCGAGAGAGAAGAAGTCCTTCGCTTGATCCCCGAGCGTTTTTCGGAGCAGTTGGGGATTTATCGCGAAGGGGCTTTGAGTTATTTGTGGCCGATGATCATCCTGCGCGAAGAAGTGATCTTGTTTCTTGTAGAGCAATACCACCTCAACGAAAGGCTCGGACAGCGCGATGCCCGTGAGGCGGTGGGGCTGGTGTTGGACTTGTTGGAAGAAGACGAGCGGCTTGGGAGGCTTGACCCTCCGCTGGGCGCTGTGCTACCGCGTTTGCGAACGCTGTTGGTGCGTTTGCCGAGTCGACACCAGTGGAACGAGTGGCTCCATTGCAACGTCAACGCGCATGAACTTCGCCTCGCTTATCGAGATGTGCTGCTTTGTTTGCAGCAGGCCGGCTTGGATCAAAAATTCCGCCAACCTTATCTCAAACGCCCCACGTCACCGAACTTTGCATCCGAAAAGATTCACGACGTGTCTACGCCTCGCTCACTTTTGGTTCGGTGGTTTGTATGGTTGTTTGGTTGGCTGCCCTTTGGGCGCGCAAAATAGGCCGTTTGTGCGCGTTCTGTGTAGGTTTTGGGCCATCTCTCGGGATATTTGGAAAGGACAACAGCGATTGAGTACACCAGAACGCATGCGGCAATTCAAAGACGTCAGCACCGAGATCAGTAAAGCCTATCTTGGGCGCACAACGCTCGTGGAGTACATGCTCGCGTCTTTGATCGCGCAGGGGCATATCTTGCTTGAAGGGGTCCCGGGGGTTGCAAAGACCACGTTGGTCAAGGCTTTTGCGGCGAGTTTGAGCATCCACTTTCAGCGAATTCAATTCACGCCCGATCTGCTTCCTGCGGATATCACGGGGTCGTATCTATTTAATATGCGCGATCAAGCGTTTGATCTTCGCAAGGGACCGCTGTTTGCGAACATTGTTCTTGCAGACGAGATCAACCGCGCCCCTGCCAAAACCCAAAGCGCGATGCTCGAAGCGATGGCCGAACAGCAAGTGACGATCGAGGGAGAACGCCACCCGTTGCCTCCGCCGTTTATGGTTCTCGCGACGCAAAACCCGATCGAGCAGGAGGGTGTCTATCCTCTTCCTGAGGCCCAGTTGGACCGATTTTTGATGAAGTTTCAACTTGGCTTTCCGCCGCGTGAGATCGAACGTGCGATGTTGCGAACGTATCGCAAAACCCCCGAATCTCCCGATCCTGTGGTCGATATACAAACGATTTTGAGTTGGCAGCACGATGTCGAAAGTGTCCATGTCACCGAAGAGTTGGAAGAGTACCTTTTGGATCTGGTGGCCTACACGCGCAACCACCGCTCGATCTTGCTTGGTGTGTCGCCACGCGGTACGTTGGGGTTGTTGCGCGCTGCGCGGGCGCTTGCTTTTGTGCGTGGCCGCGACTACGTCGTCCCCGACGATATCCGAGCGATGGCTGTGCCTGTGATGGCGCATCGTTTGATCATCCAACCCGAAGCCGAGATGGAGGGCTTGCGTGGCGAACAGATCATCCAAGAAGCTCTCCAACGGATCGTTGTCTTGCGTCGCGAATCCCCCGCATAAAAGGCCCCTTGTCTCCAAATCAACGAAAGCAAACCGATGAGCCACCAACCACCTTACCTCGATCATCTTTCGCTTAGGATCCCCGAAGGTGCGGGCGTTCCGCTGACTTCAGCACTTCGCTTTACAGCTCGTGGGTTGGGGGTGTTGATACTTTTTGTGGTGTTGGCTTTTCTTGGCAGTTTACAGCAGTCTTGGTGGTGGATGGGGGCGGGATTGTTCGGATGGACGGGGCTTTTCCTTGTGTGGCTGCAATTTCGCCTCGATCTGGAAAACAACTTGCACCCTCGCCACCTCCAACTTCGGTGGCGCTTTGCGGATCAGCCCTATCGGGCGGGCCACGAGGCGACCCTTTCGATCGAATTGACGCCATCGCTTGCGCCGCTGTTTTTGCGCCGTGTGACCTTTCGTCATTCTGTGTACCTGCACAGTTTTTTCCCTCCCCAAGCCCCGAAGACGTGGGCGCTTGGAGCGCAGAAAACACATCGGATCGTGAGCCTACTGCGCAGCCCGATCCTTGGGGACTTTCCTCTTTATGGGGTGGAGATCCTCTTGGCGGATCGCTTTCGTTTGTTTGAACATCAACGCTACCTGCGACTTCCTGCGACCTTGCGGGTAATGCCGCAGCTACCGATGGCAAATCTCCAAAGAAAAGGCAGTCAAACGCGCCCTGTGCGTGCTGTGGCGAACGGAATCCCCCAACGTAGGCCGGGTTCGGGGGCTGAACTCCACGATATCCGCGAGTATCGACCGGGAGATTCGCGCCGTTCGATTGTGTGGAAACATTCGCTTCGCTTGCGCAAGATGCTTTGCCGAGATTTTGAAAGCGAAACCCCGATGACGGTGCATCTGCTGTTGGATATCGGCCAATCAATGCGCGAAGGTACGCTCGGACAGCGCAAGATCGATCACACAACAAGCGTAGCCATCGCTTTTTCCAAAACAGCCCTCGCCCAACAAGATCGCGTCGGCTTGATCACGTTTGATGGTGAAATCCTCGAACATCTCCGTCCTGATCGTGGGAAAAAGCAGCTGCATCGAGCGATCAAGCACCTTCAATCTTTGCACAGCTTGACTGATCCGCGTTTTTCCGACTTGACGCTGCCTGAGATGTTTTCGTTGACGGCTGGTTTTCTCTATCGCGAAGGCTTTCTTGCGTCTCCATCGGGGCGGGCTCCTTGTGCGGTGCGTCCGATGCTACATTACCTGTGGGAGATCATCCGCAACCATCCCCATCTCGAATTCCCCGAGTCATGGAAGACGGACGAAGAACTTGTGATGAAGGTCTTGCGCACCGTGGCCGAACATATCGGCCTTGAACTCCCTTATCGGTATCATCAGTGGGCCACACAAAAGGCGGCAGGGCTTGCGATCGCGCTCGAAGAAGCTGTGCGCTCCATGCACGGCGGCCAACTGATCGTTGTGTTGAGCGATCTCGGCGATGTTCTTCATTGGGATCGCGTGATGCAATCCCTTCGTCTGGCTCGACAACATCGACACCACGTCATCTTTTTAAGCCCGTTTTCTCCATGGTTTGCGATCCCCCAACCCGAACGCGATCCGACCATTGCGATCATTCAAGAACTTTTGACGCTTGAACAATGGACATGGCGGGGGCGACTTCAGCGCATGATCGGGCGTCTTGGCTTTCCTATCCTCTCGGTCGATCCCAAAGAAGCCCCGCTCTTGTTAAGCGAACGCTTGCAACGTCTCCGACAAAGCGGGCGGTTCTAAAACTTTCCCCCTCGATACGGACTCGATATGACAAACCTTTCCTCTCCTCCTTCCCTTCCACCCGCGCTTTCCGCACGCGCTATCCGACCCATCCCCCTTGCTGCCGCGTCTTCTTCTCCCACCCCGCAGCAGGTGGTCCGACGATTTGGTTGGACCTTTGCTTGTGCGATGTACGCGGTGGGCTGCCTTGTCGCCGCGCTTTGGGCTGCACACGGAGAAAAAACCTTCCACAAAATGAGCTACCTCAGCCTTGCTTTTATGCAGTTCTTGATCGTTTTTTTCTTCTTCTTTTATCAGATGGCCAGCTTTGTCCGACCTCTGCAACAGGTTCACTTGCGCGAACTACAGCACGTGACGCTGCGCCCGTGGTGGCTGGCTTTTTTGTGGGTTGGGGCGGTGTTTGGCTGTCTGGGACTCGGCTTTGTTTGGATGTTTCGGGCTGGTTGGCTTTAAATGCCCTTCTATCCGCTTGGTATCCTCGGCTTCTTGGTGTCTTTTTGGAGGGATCGTGATCATGCGCTCTTGGCTCGAACGGCTTCGTGATATCTACCCTGTGGTTGGTTTGCTGTTGGTCTTCTCAGGGCCTTATTTCCTGTACTGCTGCATCTCTTTTTTGCGCCGAGTTGATTATGTTGCCGCTGCCTTCGCCCTGATCGCAGGGGCCTCGATGCTGCGTGCAGGGGTTGATCTGAGTCGTGCTTGGATGGCGACGTCTGTTCAACACGAGCACCAAAAAACCCCCTCCCCCAATGAACCCTCTGACGAACTGTGATCTCGTGCATCTGTGGTTGACAAGCGGCTTTGTCAGGCTATTATTACCCGCCTGCGTTTTGGGGCGCAGTGCTCAACCTTTTCTCTGCGTTCAAAAACCACGATGCGATGGGGCGGTCAAACGAAAGATCGCAGGATCACCGTAGGCCAATCGCCCTCCGCTCTCTCTTCAACGTTCTGGCTTGGCTTTCTTGTCATACGCAGAAGCCCGCAGCCGCTAACTCGGAGACTTATTTTCATGACCATGGCCTGGGTATTTCTTGGCGTTCTTGGATTGATCGCAGTCGGCCTCTTCTACCAACTCGGCGTCCTTGGAAAGCAACTCGAACAAACCAAAGAACTTCTTGCTCGTAGCCGCGAAAGAACCGAAGCTGTCGAACGCGAGATGGAGCAAAAAAACAACCAACTCAAGGATTTCCAAAAAAACCAGTCCGAAGGCAAAGGCCAACAAAAGGACTTGCGCAACAAACTCCGCGACGTGCGCGTTGAAAACGACGAACTCAAAACACGCCTCAAACAACTCCACGCGGAATCTCCCGAAGCTGAAACCGAACTGGTCGCCCTCCGTGAGCGCTTTCAGTCCCTTCAGATCGATCTCGCCAACCTCCAAAAAGAACGCGAGCAACTCGACGCAGAAACCCAAAAGAAGATCGACGAGATCCGCAACAAAACCAACGCGGAAAAGAAATCTCTCCAAGATGAACTCAAAAAGATCACCGAAGAAAAACAATCTCTTGAGCGCACCCAACGCAAGGTCGAACAACAGCTCGAAAAAGAGAAAAAGCGCATCGGTTCTGAAAAATCCGATCTTCGCCGCCTTCGCGCTCGCGCAGACAACAACGATTACGCCTATCGCGTCACCCAAAACCAACTCGATCGCGCTTTTCGTGATAACCGCGAACTCCAAAAGCTGCTCCAACAAGAACGCGAACAGATCCTTGCCATCACACAACGCGCCGAAGAACGCTTCGGCACCGAACCCATGCGCGCCATCATCGACGAAGTTCTCGCCAAAGCCAAAGCTGACGCCGAAAAAGCTGCCGCTGAAATCCAACCCACCCGCGACGAAGACGCCCCCGAATTCGATCCCGGCGCTCTTCCCCAAGACGACGAGAGCAACGGCGTGGGTGCCTCCGCCTCCGCAAGCTAACACGACAACCTTTCATCGGTTTTCTCCGCGCCTCGCTCCGCCCTCCCGCACTTGACTTTTTTCGATCTCTTTGTCCCCCCTTGTTTTTCTCGCTCCTTCTCTTCTTTGCGCCGAGAAATCCACACGGCTCGCTGTTTTTTGAAAAAAACTTCGGTCGTGAAAAAAGCCCATAAAAACCATATGTTGGCGTATACTTTACCTGCACAAAGGGTTTTCTCCAAAAAAGTTATCCACAATTTCAGCGCTCCATTGTGGATAACAATAAGAATATCTCTTTAACAAGAAAAAGATTCCTTCTCTATGATCGAGAAGGCTATATCGGAAAGGTTTGGCGATGAAAATTTACACCCGAGGGGGAGATCGTGGAGAAACAGGATTGCTTGGCAACGTTCGCGTGAGCAAGGGAAGCGAACGCGTCGAAGCATACGGATGCGTAGATGAATTGGTGAGTTGGTTGGGGCTTTTGCGTGCGGAAGCGGAAGATTCCGAACTGATCGCACAGATCGCAGAGATACAATCGGAGCTTTTTTTTGTCAATAGCGAATTGGCAACACCTGCTGATCGAAAGCCTTTTGGCGAGGTGATCGAGGAAGACGCCGTCAAGCGATTGGAAGATTGGATCGATGCTTGCGACGAAGAGTTGCCAACTCTCAAATCTTTCATCTTGCCCGGTGGATCAAAGACTTCAGCCCGATTGCACGTCGCAAGAACCGTCTGCCGCCGCGCCGAACGTGCGGTGGTTCGCCTTGCAGCCACAGAACCGCTTCGCGATGTCTTGATCCAGTACCTCAACCGCCTGAGCGATCTGTTGTTTTCTTTCGGGCGCCGTGCCAATCTTCGCGAAGGTGTCGAAGAAGTCTTGGTCACCAACCTACGAAAGTCCCGACCCCCCAAATCTTGATATTCTCATCGCAAAGGAGCGACGCGAGATCATGGATCACCAGACGTTGCGCCAATCCCTTCAAGAACAAGGCAATTTTCTTTTGCAGCTAAAGCGCTTGCGTGACGCAGGGGAGATCCCCTCTGGGATCTTGGCGCGGTTGGCCTGTGACACTGCCCTTTACGCACTCCACCAATCTCCCCATCCCCTCGCGCAAACAGCCCCCGCTTGTTTTGCGGCCATTGAGATCCGCCGCCGATGGTTGGCGGCTCAACACCTCCCCCACCCCGCAGCGCCTCTTCTTGAAAACGATACCTTTTCGCCGTTGGGTTTGGAGGCGGGGATGCCTCTCGAACAAGCACTTCGGCAAATTGTTGACGCTGCCCGCCGAACCGCACACGAACATGCCGTCCTTCAAACAGGTGCCGAAGCCACGAATGCTGCGGCAGATGCTGCTGATCAAGAAGAATATGCTCTGCGTGCGCTTGCATGGGCACAAGCTGCGGCGGCTGCTCTCGTTCTTCCCGAACCATCCTCTCTTGCACGCGAACAAGAAGCCGAACGCCAACGACAAGCGTTGCTCGCGCTCCTTGACACCGCACAGATCACTTAAAACAAAGATTGTCTTCGACGTTGGCTTCGATGGTAAATGCTGGTTTGGTCGGAGCGGCGACAAAGTCGATCTCTTTGCAAGCAAAGTAATCGCCCGGAGTGGTCGCATCGATCGGCTTGTCTTTGCGGCAAAAGCCCGCAACCACCACGATATGCTTGCCGACAGGGATATGATCATAGAGCAGCGGAAGAGAACTCGCAAACGGTGGTTTGATCGGAGTATCAAAAGGAGTCGCGCTTACGCGGTTGGGGTAGTAACGCCCTAATTCCAGCGCGAGCAGATCTTGGGGTTTGGTGTCGTTGAGCGTTTTGAGTCGCGCACAATCGATGGCTTTCCCGTTGAGATCGGTCTTGGGGAACACAAACAACCGCAGTGACGTGGTGATCGCTTCTTCCATCTGTTTGCTTAGGTTGTCGGGAAACTTCACCACAAATTGCCCTTCGGAAAGGCCTGTGCTCGACTTTCCACATTTGTTATCTTTTTCTTCGGGTTGGATCGAACACATCACATAGTTGGGGCCGCTGCTGTCGAACGTATGAAGCGCATCGACACAACGCTTGTATTCGTTGGCGTCCGTTTGTGGGCAACTTTTCTTGATGCAATCCATCTCAGTCTTGCATTCCCCCTTGGGTGTGGGCTGTGGTTTGATTGGATCGACACAACCCACCAACCACCCGAAACACAATAACCATCCACAAACGCCCATCATCCGTCTTTCTCTTGCCTTCAACATGCTTTCCTCGATCTTTGCCCGACGTTGCTTGCTTCACACGAAGTGCTTGTTTGCGGCTTTTGCAAAGCCCCTTGCGTTGGGGCGTTGGATAGAATAGGCCACCGACAAACACAGGCGACGCTAGAAGAATTGGCCCCACCTGTCAAGCGCCATCCCCGCCACGCTCGACGTTCTGCTCGATGCGCAAAGGTCTAGGAAACAAGAGAACTTATTGCTTGAAGCGATGGGGTGCGTTATGATGTCCCGCACACTGCACTACGCGGTGGTTTGTTGGGTGCGCTTTCCTTTCACTACGGAGGCAGAGAGACGCAGATGTCTTTCTGGAAGCCTAAAGAAATCCTTCAGCGTCTTGATGCGCAGATCCGTCAACCAAACAACGATCCTTCGTTGCTTCGTCTGTGGCGAGACTCCGATCTTTCCAACCGCCTTCTCTCTGTCGTGCAACACGCCAACCAAGCCCTCTCTCGCGCAAACGCCCAATCCCAAATCCGCGAATGGCTCACCCAAGAAAGCCATCACCTCCAACTCCAAGGCCCATGGTTTCTTTTGTGGCGCGAACTCTTCCCCTTGCTTCAACCCGCCCCCCTTCGATCCACCCATCCTTCCCGCCCCGAACCTCCGCGTTTTGGACAACAAGGGCGGGCCTCTCTTCCTCAAGAACACTTCGCTTCGGCATCCCAAGAATACACTCCACCCAATCCCGCGATCCTTTCCTTTGACCGCGAACTTCCGCTTCACCCTCAAAGTCGTCGAGGGGATTCTTCTGGGCAACTTTCGGCTCTCTCTCATCCCGTGCATCCCCCCTCGTCCGAATACAACGGGGCGATCTCTTCAGGGGCGATCTCTTCAGGGGCGATCTCTTCGGGGGCGATCTCTTCAGGCTCTTTGCAGCCCGCAAAAGCCGCCTCTTCTGTGAGTTCCCACCGAAGTCCTCGGACCGATGGGGAAATGCAGGAGCTGTCACTTTCTTTTCAAGGGATCGCATCGAACCAAGTTGTGGCTTCTCTCCCAAGCGACGGAGGTGATCCCCGCCGCCCTAAAAACGCCTCCATCCCGCCCACATCTCGCTCTGCACAGCCTCCTACAAAAGAGCCAAACAAAGTCTCGATCCATGCTTCTCAAGGCTCGATGCCTTCGCAAAGTTTCCCAAGCGGAAGTTGGGATCAGTGGTCTGAGCCAGACTCCGCAATGACCGAACTTGCAGACGCGATCGCCTCCAAGATGTCCGCCGTTTTGTATGCTTCTCCCATCGCAAAATGGGTTGACCCCGGTAAGTTTGAAAAATACCTGCGAAAACGTATGCCTCAGTACATCGCAGATGGAGAACTGGATCTTAACCCTGTCCGAAAAACTCTCTATAAAACGAACAACCATGACCCCGCCCAAATCGAGCGTTTTATCGCACAACTTGCCGCACAGTCTTGGCCCATCCCGCTCAAGATCCTCGACCTATCGTCCCCTTTGTCTTCGTCCGCTTCGGCAGACCAGACCGCACAGCCTTCCGCTCCACCACAGGGCTTAACGGTTCGACCGCTCGCACGCAGCCTTTCACAAGGCAGCGCTAGCACCGTCCCCCAATCCCCCCGCTACTCCGCCTCCGATGCTTCTCTTCAAGTCACCCCAAAACAGCCAGCTTCTCCTTCCAACGCGGCTTTGCGCGTTACTCCCAAACAATCGGCTCCTTCGCCCGTTCGTGCTGATCTGGATACCCCTCCGAAAAAAGAACCTCGTACCGCTGCGCCTCACTCGGCCTCTTCTCCCAGTCCCTCTCGCTCGGGCCTCTCGGCCTCTTCTCCCAGTCCTTCCCGCGCAAACCTCTCTGCGGCCTCTGCGCCCAGTCCTTCTCGTTCGGATCTCTCAGCCTCTGCGCCCAGTCCTTCCCGCGCAAACCTCTCTGCGGCCTCTTCTCGCCCCGCGCCTCGTGAGGCGAACAAGCCACCCCCCCAAGAATCCTCTCTCCAATCTTCGCGTTACGCTTCTTTTTCAGATATCGTCCCTGCTTCGGGGGCCAACAAGCCTTTGTCTGTGGAGCAGTCCGCTGCTGCGGGCTATTTTCCAAGCGGAAGCTGGGATCAACATGAAGCATCCCCTGTCCCCGATCAGATCGAGCAATTGCTTCAACTTCTCATCAACGAACTCTCCTTGACAAGGCTTTCTCGCTTTGTCGATCCGCACAAATTCGAAATCTTTTTGCGAAAGCGGATTAAAAAATACATCCAGAACACGCAGGTTGATCTCGAACCCATCCGCGAAACGCTCTTGAAAACCCCCAAGGCACTCCCCGAAGACGTCGACGATTACCTCCGACAAGTCGCTCGGACCGACAGCCTTTTTTGGGTCTTTCGCTTGCCTCCCGGGCTTCGACGCGCAAACACGGCCCCCCCCATACACCTTCAAGGAACCCCCCAAGACGATCCTGAACTGGCCGCACTTCTCGATAAATCGGGCCTTTTTGATGATATCTTTCCTCCACACCACCCCCCCCAACCTGCCGCGCCTCCCCCCGCTCAAGAAGAGCGTGTCAATGAAAACCGCGCTCCGATGGTCTTTCGTGACGCCTCTCTTACAGGCTCGCGTGGTGACCTTCCGCAAGTTCCGCAACGACCGCCTATGTCGTCAGGCTCGCGTGGTGATCTCTCGCAAGTACCCCAACGACCGCCTATGTCGTCAGGCTCACGTGGCGACCTCTCCCAAGTGCCGCAGCGACCGCCTATGTCGTCAGGCTCGCGTGGTGACCTCTCTAATCTTTCGACGCATGCACCTCCCGCAACTTCCCATGCCTTCGACCCCCGTCGGCAAGTGCCGCAAAGACCGACGATATCGTCAGGTTCGCGTGGTGACCTTTCACAAGTGCCGCAACGACCGTCGATATCGTCCAGTTCGCGTGGCGACCTCTCCCAAGTGCCGCAACGACCGCCCATGTCGTCAGGCTCACGCGGCGACCTCCCGCAAGTACCCCAACGACCTGCGGCTGCTCTTGGATACCCTCAACATCCGCAGGCATCGTATCCTCCGCAGGCTGCGCAGACATCATATCCTCCGCAGGCATCGTATCCTCCGCAGGCATCGCAGGCATCGTATCCTCCGCAGGCAGCGTATCCTCCGCAGGCATCGTATTCTCCGCAGACA
The DNA here is from genome assembly GCA_963169055.1 of Myxococcota bacterium. GTDB lineage: Bacteria > Myxococcota_C > UBA6777 > UBA6777 > UBA6777 > JAKLKB01. The sequence goes on along the minus strand of CAUJFU010000049.1, from coordinate 7,654 downwards.
GCGTATCCTCCGCAGGCATCGCAGGTATCGTATCCTCCGCAGGCATCCCGCGCTCCCCTGACGGGCAGCTTTGAGCCTTATCCTGCTGCACCAGATCCTTACGCGCCCGGGCTGCGTTATACTTCGCAACCTGCTTCACCGAGCGGTCATTTCTCTGCGGCTTCTTTTGGCGGCCCGTTGCCCTCTCAGCACCGCAGCGGGGTTCACCCAGCACCGTCCGTGGGCGGGCTTCCTCCTTCTCATCGCAGCGGGGTTCATCCCGCGCCACAGATGGGCGCACCGTCTCCATACGCCGCACACGCGTCAAATCCTTCGGCTGCTCCGTCTTATTCACCAAAGCATCCCTCCCTTGGCACTCCTCACCCAAGCACTCCTGCTCCGCGAATGCCCGCTCATGCCACAGGTTCGTTTGCGCCGCTTCCTGCCCACGCCACGGGTTCTTTTGCCCCGCTTCCTGCCCATGCCACGGGTTCTTTTGCCCCGTATACTCAACCACCTGCGCCTCATCGAACGGGTGCATTTCCCCCGCTCGGTCACTCTACAGGCTCTTTTCAACCGCTCTCCACATCCGCTCCCCAAGCAAACCCTGCACCGATGGCAGCGCCTGATTTCTTGAGTCCTGTCTTTCAAACCGACTCACTCGGGGTCAAGCGCTCGACGATGCAAGTCAATGCCCACCAAGATATCGCCGCCGCTAGAGCGTTGGATGATGTGCTTTCGGCTTGGGATGATCCAAGCCAAACCACCGCTCGACACCCGGGCTTTTTCAAACCCAACATTGACTGGATGGCTGACGAACCTGCTGCGCCTCCCGCTCCTTCGGCCAGTCCGCGCTTTCCCGGCGGTGATCCGCTCTTTACCAACAACCATGCCGCCCAGCCTTCGGCGGCGCTCGCTTCGCCTATTGCTTCGCCGATGCATGGGGGGGCGCAACCTTCGGCAAGTGCCTTTTCTGCTTCGCATCAACCGCCTGTTGCGCAAGGACACAAAACAGGCCCCAACCTTCGCCCCGCACCTTCTAATCTTTCCGTCGGCGACCTGATATCTCTTTCGGCTTCGCTTCCAGCGATCTCTTTCAATCCTTTGACGGGCGTTCGTCCTGCCCCGCTCCAAGACGAAGATGACCACACCATCAACGAGCCCGAAGTCACCATGCGCGTCCCTCGGCCTCTTCCCCCTCCCTCCAAGTCACAAAAAGGCCTGTGGTTTTTGCGTGCTTTGTTGCTTTTGTTTCTTGGCGTCGCCATCGGTCTTTTTGTTTGGATGCGCTTGCAACATCACACGCCTATTGTCGGAAAAAGTCTATCCAGATCCCTTTATCAAGCCTATCTTCCTATCGAATCCCTCTTTCAAGAGGAAAACACACTCAGTTTTGTGTTGCCTTCGGGGTGGCACAAGGGGCCGCTTGGGCGCAATCTGGAGGAGCGTGTCTTTAGCCTTCGCGATAAGCTAAAACAACAACGCGTTCGCTACGTGTTGATCTTTTCTCCGAGAAAGCAACTCCTCTATCGCATCGATCTCGATAAGCAAATCTGATGTTTTCTTGGGCTTATACTGCTCGTTTTCTTCGCCTGTGGGGTCTCGTGGATGTTTGGAGAAACAAACAGGCGAGGGGTCTCTGGGTGGAAAGGATGTTGCGCGTCTGCGGGGCGTTTGGATGGGTGGGTGGGGGAGGGGTTTTGTTTGCGACTTCTTCGTATCTATGGGCACAATCGCCCCCCACCTCGCGTCCATCCACTCTTTCTCCATCGCCGAGACGCTCTCCTGCGGCGTCCTTGCCTGCCTTTTTCCTTCCTGCGCCGAGCTTGACTTCTGCGGATGCTGCGTTGTCTCAACCTGCTGATCCCGTTCGTCAAGCCCAGATCCTTCGAGCTTTGCAAAGTGCCGATCTTGCGGAGCGCTACAAAGCCTTTCGATGGCTTGCGATCTTGCGCGATCCTTGGGCCACCCAACAACTTCTTTCGTGGAGCCACCACCGCGATCCGACGATGCGTTGGTGGGCTTTGGCGGCCTTACGCCAACACAAAAGCCCGACTATCCGCAAACGATGGATCGAAGCGCTCAAAGATCGCGATGAAAGAGTCCGTCTGTTGGCGCTCGATCGAACCTTTGTCCACGGAAGCCAGACGCAACGTGCCGAGATTATCGGGCTTCAACGCGATCCTTCTCCGATGATTCGGATGGCGTGGTGTTCTTTGTTTCTGCAAACCCCTTCTCCGCTTGCGCCGATGCTCGTGCCTTGTCTGCAAGACGCGGATCTTCGGGTGCGGCTTGCCTTTGCGCGGGCTGTCTCCCTATCTCCCCAAGCACCCGCAGCTTTGCGCTCACAAGCGGAGGCCGCGATCCTTGACAGCAAGCAGCATCGTGCGTGGATGCGCCGTAGCCGCTTCTTTCGGCGTGGTACGTTGGTTCCGGGGGGAAATCTGCGCGAGCGTATGCGCATCGAACGCCAACGATTGCGTCGCGCATCGCTCACGGTTGAACGGTGGCTTGCGGTATACCAAGATCTCCAAAACAAAGAGGTGCTTTGCTTACAAGAAGAACAGAGGCAGATCGAAAAACAAGAAGAAAAGCTCTCTCGCATCCAGCCCGATATCCTTGATGCGCTCGAAAAAAACGAGATGGCTCTGCTCGACAAGCATTACTCGCGCTTTTTGTTTGCGCGCAATACAGCGTTGCGGGTGTATTATGCACGAGCGCAACGTTGCTATATGGCGCTGCATGCGCAGTTTGCGCAGCACCATCGTATGCTCTCAAGGGCCATCTGGTTTGAGGAGTTCCCTCTCCATTACGATCATCCGTCGTTGCGTCGGTTTGAGGCATCGGGTGTGTTTCTCTACGATAGCTTTGTGGATCAATTGCGCGATGACTTTCACGCAGCCTACGAACCCGAAAGTCGACTTCAAAAGCGGATGTGGACCCTTGGGACGGGGCTTTCCGCTCGTTTGTTGTACCAACGCGCTTGGCCGAGTGGATGGCTCGTGCGCGTCAACGCACAAGCCGAGGGCCGGTATTATTTTCTTTTGCCGCAGTTAGGCTCTTTTGGGGGCGCGCTGGATCTTCAGCTTTTGCATGGCAAACGCACCGCCTCCTCCGAAGAGTTGACCTTTTTCCAGCTACAAGGGGCCTACAGTCAAGCGCCGCCCGAAGATACCGGGTGGCCCGAGATGTACGTCGGTGAGCGCGTGACGACCCGTGCTGCGTGGGGGATTGCGGGCCGATGGTCTCGTCTGCGCGGAAACACCCTAGCTTTGAAGCTACGGATCGATCACGAGCTACAAGCCCCAATCCAAGAACCCGAAGGCCCCGCACTGAGCGCAGGGATGCGTAGTCGCCTCCAAGGGCGCGCTTCGTTTCGTCTCCAACATGGGATCTTTGGAGTCTCGCTTTGGCAGCGTTTGGTGTGGTCTCATGCTTTTGAATCGCGCAATCTTTCCGCCAACCAATGGGATCTCCTTTTGCGTTTCCAAGCGGGCGATCCGCGCCGCGATCTCAGCTTCCAATTGAGCGGTGGTTTGGGGGCTTATTGGCCGATCTCCCAAACGCCCATCCCAACGTGGCCTTCCGCTATGACACAACCGATCTACACGCCGATCTTTGCGATCCGTCTCCAAAGTCCCCCAAGTGTCAGTCGTTATCCGTTGCACTGGTTGTTGGCTTTTGAACGCAAGATCTACCCTGCGTTGCGCTTCGATGCTTCGGCTGTGTTGGAACATTCTTTTCTTGCGCAGATCTCTTTTGGGGCGCCCCCACCCCAACTGGCGCTTTTGCCGTGGACGCAGTTTACAGCGGTTTTTGGGATGTCGCTGCATTTCTTAGAAGTCGATGCGCTGCAAGCGCCCGTCCAAGCTTCCGCAACACCCGTAAAAATCCCCCAGCAGCTAATCCGTATCTTTGTCAAGGCTTACTTGCCCTTTGAGCGTTATTGGGGAGTCGAAACGGGGCTTCATCTTGACTTCGTGGCCCAAGGCTTTCGCAGCTACGAAGATCCCGATAGCCAGCCGCTTCGAGCCTCTCCGCGCAACCACTTTCTTCCGCGTGCGATGGTGTATCTGCGCTTGCACTTTGGCTTGCCGCTGAATTGAGATCGAAAGGTGGGTTGTGATGTGTGTGCGAATTGGACCGAAACCCTCGAATCGATTGGATGAGGTGATTTCCTACACCTCGTTATGGGTTGCGGCTTCCTTGACCCCGTATCAGCGGGCTGCACAGATGCTTTTCAAACCAACGATGCTGTCGCCTTGTCCGATGGGAGGGGAGTTTGGGTTTGTTCGCTCTGTTCTTTTGCGAGGGTGGCTTTGCTTCTTTTTGGCCGGTTTTTGCGTGGGGATGGTGCTGGGCGTGTCTCGTGTGGAGGCGGAAGACTGGCAGATCCGCCGCAAAGATCGTTGGGAGAAAGTCGCTCTTCGATGGCGGCAACTTTTTCTCCAAGATCCACGACGTGACGATGTTGCACAGCAGCTTTGGCTGCATTATGCAAAACGCGGAACCACCGAACGATTGTTCCAAGAGATCCATCAAACGCCTGTTGGCTCCAAAGACGCCGACCGAAAAACACTTGCGCTGGCACAGCTTTATCATCGCAAATCCGCCCATCAACGGGCGTTTGTGTTGTGGACCCTTTTGTGGGAAAAACGGCAGCGCCTACAACCGTGGCTACACCCCGCACAGATCGCTCTTTGGAACAGCCGATCTCTTCAAGCGCAGGCTCGCTTCCCCGAAGCCCTTGTCTTTCTTCAACACGCCCTACAAGCCTCTCCCCCAAAGCCCCTTCACCTCAAGATCTTGAAGGATATCGTTGCGCTTTCCACTTCGCACCAACAGCCCCTACAAGCCCTTCAAGCACTCCAACACCTCGTCCGACTTCTCCCGAATGATCCACGCCAAAAGATCGCGATGGCGCAAATCCTTCGACAGCTTCGACGTTATCGCGAGGCCAGTTCGATCTTGCGCGATGCGATCCAAAAAGCGCCCAAGCCCCAACGTCCGATGCTTTGGAAACAGATCGCCGAAGATGCGTTGCGTGCGGGTGAACTGGACACCGCCCTTCAAGCCATCACACAAGCTCGCCGCTCGCTCGACGCTCAGCACTGGCTACACCGCGAGTTGGATCCTCTCGCCATCCGTACGCATCGGCTCCAAGCCTCTTTGCCTGCGCTGATCCAACACTACGAACAGGCCGTCGCTACAGATCCCCAACGTATCCAGCCTTTGCTCGCGCAACTCTACGAAGAGACCGCACAACCCCAAAAAGCTATCGGGATGTACCAGCAGATCGTGTCCTCTGATCTGAGCAGCCCGCATTATCCGAAACTTGCGGGGCTGCTGGTTCAACAAGGCCGAACAAAGGAGGCGATCGCGTTGATGCTCCAACGCCAACAGCGCGTACCACAAGACGACACGATCGCGATCCAGACGCTTGAATTTCTCTACGCTCTCGACACCAACGAGTCTTCAAGCACGCTCCAAGCCTTTTTGCGCTCCCCCCTTGGACAACAACCTCGTTTCCTTGAATCCTTGCTTCAGCGTGCGACGGCTTGGAAGATCGAACCCACACAACATCTTCCATTTTACGAGCGGCTCTGCGCGATCCCTCCGTTGCGGGCGTCTTGCTTTTCTCGGTGGGGCAAACTCTTGTGGACTTTGCACCGACGCGCCGAAGCCTATGCGACATGGCGGCGCATCGAGTCCTTGCAGCCGCCTTCTGCGCGAGATTTGTTTTCGTTGGCGCTCTTGCTCCTTCAACATGAACGCGGCACAGACAGCATCCCGATCCTTGAGCGCGTGTTGGCTCTGGCCCCCAAACACATGCGTGCTCGCTTGCATCTTGCCCAAGAACTTCTGAAAGCGGGCGACCCCAAAAAACAGGCTGACGCACTGTTTCGCCGCGTCTTGCGCGAAAGCCCACTGGCTTCTTTGCGTGAACAAGCCCGAAAAGGTGTTATCCAAACTGCGTTCCTTCATTACGGAAAAGAGGGCGCTTGGTTTTTCTTTTCTTCTCGTTCGACTCTCGAACCATTGTCGCTTTTTCAAAAGAAATTGTATATCGCTTATGCTTTGGAAAGCCAAGATCGCGCCCTCGCCACCCGCCAACTCCAAGAAGCGCTGTTGTTTTCGCCTGACGATATCGAACTTCATCGCACCGCTCTCTTGATCTACGGCCACACCGCCTCTGCCCTCCCTCATTTTTTCCGCCTGATCGAGCTTGATCCCTCCCATCAGATGCGCTACCTCCCCGATCTGCTTCATCTCGCCGAAACCCACCGCCAACAACACCGCATCCTTCCGCTTCTCCAAAGCCTCACCCAACAACAACCCGATCAAATCAAGCTCTGGCGATGGCTTGGAAAACAAGCCCTTGCGCAAAAACAATGGCCGCTCGCTCAACAAGCTTTTTTGGAAGTCTTGCAGCGCGAACCCAATGATACCTTGAGCCGCCTCGGGATCGCTCGCCTTCACACCCGCGCACAACGTTGGAAAGAGGCTTATACCCTGCTCTCCACTCCCCCCTTTCCTACGCAAGAACACGCGCCTTGGCAGACGTTGCTTTTGCGTGTCGGCAACCATCAAAAAGTCCCGTCCGCGCAGTTGCTCTCTGACCTCCAGCGATCTTTGCAAGGTCATCCCGCCCCGCTATTCGGCCTGATGCACCATCTCCAAGAGATCCGCCATAGCCCTCAACCCTCCGAACTGCGCCAACACGCACGCGCTCTCACAAACCAACACCTCGATACATGGCACCACGTCGTTCTTGATGCGCGCCAGCCGCTTCGTTATCGTTGGCAAGCCGCTTTACTGATCCTCGAGGCCAAACAGAAACGTTCTTTGCCCACCCTCAAACGCCTTTTGCTCGATCGCATCGAGCGTTTGCGCGGTGCTGCCTTGATCGGGCTGGCCTTCATCGATGGCCTCGATCAATACGCATGGATCAACGAAGCACGTATCCAAGAGCGCCATCACACGGTGCGGATCGCGGCCATGATCGCAGATGCTTGGGTGCTCAAAGACCCTCTCGCCCAGCGTTATGCCCTTCAAAGTGCTTGTCATCGCGTGAGCACCCGTTGGCTCCAACGCTTGCTTTGGAGTATGCTCGCCCTTCAACCTTCTCTCCAAGAACTCCCCATCCTTGCCTGCCTATTTCGTTACGGAAACGCGGACCTTCAGCGCGATACACTTCGGCTTCTTGCGTACATGCCGCCATCTCTGGTCCCTCTCTTAAAAGAGCAGCTCCGACAACCCGGATATTCCCGCTGTTTTTTGTACCAAGCCTTTCGCTACCTCAGCCGCCACCCCGAAGTCTCCCCTGCTGTTCAACAAGCAGCACGCACACAACCTATCGAGCCTCTCGCTGATCTTTGCCGCAGCGAAACAAACAACCGTATCGATCTTCCCGTCTTTCATTGACCTGTAAAAGGCTTACTTTGTACGGGGATTGAGGATTTTTTGATCTCGCGCTAATACTTGACGGCAAGCGCCCGAAACACCTGCGAGTAGGTCATGCCATGCCAAATCATCCCTTTTACGCGTCGTCTGGTGAATTCCTCGATGTCACTTTGCCGTTTGATCTGGCTCAGTTGTTTGAAGATCTTTTGCATGAGCTGAACATCTTCGATCGTGAGTCACTGCGGTTTCTTGCCGTCAATCGAATCGCACG
>CAUJFU010000048.1 GCA_963169055.1 Myxococcota bacterium | reverse complement strand
CCCCACCAAGTAGCCCACCCCCATCCTCCTTCCCATCACGAAACAGATCTCCAACACACCACCTACAACGACCAAGACAACAACACTTACGCTTCATATCCTTCTTACGATGCTCACAACGCTTATACTTCGCAGCCCGATCCAGACAACAACGCTTATATTTCGCAAACTCCCGACCCACACAGCCATGCCCACACTCCACAAACTTCCGACCCACACGACAACGTTCACGCTTCAAATCCCCCATCCGCCGGCCTTATTCGAATGACAACCGATCCAAGCTTGATGCCTTTTCTTACTCCCACCTCGCCTCACCCGCTACCCGTTCTCCATTCCTCGCCCTCACCACTACAAAATTCGGAGATTCCATTATCCCCATATGCCGAACCCAATGCTCTTTTTACTCAACACGCACAAGAAGAGGAAGAAGACGACTACGAAGACACAGGTTCGCTTTTTGGTATGTCCACAGTAGGCGGGTATCTTGCAAAGCTCTTTGGTGTCGGAAAGATCGGCGAATTTTTGCGAAATCTCGCGTTCTTTTCAGGCATGGGGCGCACCAGTCTGATGCGCTTATCTCAAAAAGTCAGCGTCCAAAAGTTCGATGCCAACGAAGTAATCATGCGACGCGGCCAAGAAGGCGAAAGTATGTTCATCCTCGCCCAAGGAGACGTACAAGTTCTCTTGCGCAGCGGAGCGGCAGAGGCGATGCGGATCATCCCGCTTCATGTCGGCGATGTCTTCGGCGAGATGGGACTCCTCACAGGAAACCCCCGCAGCGCCGATGTTGTGTCGATCAGCAAAAGCGTCTGCCTAGAACTCCAAAAACGCGATGTCGAGGCGCTTTGCGCACAGCACCCCCCGATGGCACGCTTCTTAACCGCGATCCTCGGGCAACGTCTCCGCAGCAGCAAGGCCATTACCAACGTCGGAAAGATCCACATCCTCCGCGAGATCGGTGCAGGAACCACCGCCTTTGTCTACGCCGCACAATACCAAGACACCCGACAGCCCGTCGCTCTCAAAATGCTCTCCCACGAACTCGCGTACGACCAAGCCTTCCGCAAGCGTTTCCTCGGCGAAGCTCTGATCCTCTCCCAACTCCAACACCCCCATATCGTCCGACTCTACGACATCGAAGAAGCCTACGCCACCGTCTTCTTGATCATGGAGATGGTCGAGGGTAGCGATCTCGACTCTCTCCTTGAAAAACATACACGATTTTCTTGTGACGCCGTACGACGTATTCTCTATCAAACCGCTTCCGCTCTCCATCACGCCCACGAAAACGGCATCGTCCACCGCGATGTCAAACCCGCCAACCTGCTGATGAACCACCAAGGCCACATCAAAGTCAGCGACTTTGGTCTCGCCGTCCAACCCTCCAAAGACAAAGAAGAACAAAGCACGCAAAAGCCCGAAGGTTCGCCCTCTTATATGGCTCCCGAACAGATCATGTGGCAACCCGTCGATCACCGCGCTGATATCTACGCCCTCGGCATCACCGCCTTCAAAATGCTCACCGGCGTCCTCCCTTTCCAAGGCAGTATTGAACGCATCTTCCAACAACACGTCACGACTCCCCTCCCTTCTCTGTACGCCTACGATCCCTCTATCCCCCCTGACCTCGTTGCTCTCGTCGAAAAAGCCACCGCCAAAGCCAAAGAAGACCGATTCCCCTCTTTCCGCGAATTCCTGTCCGCTCTCTCCTAGCCCACCCATGCTCATACTTCGGGAACAGGAAATGGATTCGGAAGATCCAACCAAGCCGATTCTCCGGCCTCTTGCACGGATTGAGACAACAAGCAAGCGTCTAACTGCTGCGCGATCCTCACGCGATCCAAATCCACCCCCAGAAACACGAGTTCTTGGCCTCGCTCCTTCGCCATCGCCCCCTCCTCTTCTCCATCTTCACACCCTCCTGCGCCTTCACACGAACACCCCGCGCATCCGTGTTCATGGGCGTGTTCATGGGTATGTTCGTGATCGTGTGAACGTCCCGAATGATGGGTATGTTCGTGGTGGTGCGAACATCCCGAATGATGGGCGTGTTCGTGTTCGTGTGAACATCCCGAATGATGGGCGTGTTCGTGGTGGTGGTCGTGTGAACATCCCGAATGGTGGGTGTGTTCGTGATCGTGGTGGTGGGTGTGTTCTCCACTCCATGTCGTTGTGGGAAAGAGTTGACAGGAGCCTCCCGCTTGATCCCATTCGTAGATCAAGTCAGGTGCAGCGGCGAGCCAAAACACGCCTTTCGAGCGCAAGATGCCCTCCCAAAAGCTCTCGTCGTGGATCAGCCCCCAAAGCCGCTGCGCATCGAAAGGAACGCTTCGTCTGTACACAAAGCCCGCCGATTCGGTAGTTTCGCTGCTTGGGGAATGGTTGTGTTGCAAAGCTTTGATCCACCCCGCAGATTGGCTTGTTTCAACCGCATCGAACCGCCCCGTCCCCAGCACCCGCTCCAACGGAACAGCCCCATGCACCGCTGACAACAGATCCGCCCTTGGATTCAATGCACGCAAGATCGCCATCAGTCGTTGCGCCTTGATGGATTCGACTCGATCGATCTGATTGACGATCAACACGTCCGCAAATTCGACCTGTTCGATCAGCAGATCCGTCACCGTCCCTTCGTCCTCTTCATCTTCGTCCTCGATCAGTCCGCGCTCTTCGAGCGATGCCGCTTCTTCGTACTCTCGCAGGAAGTTCTGCGCATCCACGACCGTCACCATCGCATCAAGCCTTGCCACCGATGAAAGCGACGGCCCCTCCATATCTTCCATAAACATCTCCGCGATCGAGATCGGGCTTGCACTGCCCATCGCCTCGATTAGCAGGTGGTCCACGCGCTGCTCTCGCGCCAATCGTTCGATCTCTTTGCGCAGATCTTCCCAAAGTGTGCAACAAATACAACCGTCCGAAAATTCCACCCACGCTTCCGCCGATGGTGAACGAGAAGCCTCTACCCGCTGCGCCAACACCTCGTGAACACCCGCAGCGCTGCGCTTGTTCACGATCACCGCAACACGCATCTCACCGCGCTCGCGCAAGACGTGATTCAATACACTCGTTTTCCCTGCCCCCAAAAATCCCGACAACACCGTCACCGACAACTTACCCACCACAAACCTCCCGATATCACGCTGCTTTCCAAATTCTATGCTACTTTCGTAGCCCACACCTTTTTTTCAAACCCATGCCCAAACCCGTCCGAACATCGAGCGTTTTGGGCCTCACCATCCTATCCGCCACAGCCCATTCCCCACAGGAAAGCCCGCGATTTGGCATCGTTCGAACATCTCACCACAGCGACCGCTGCGCCGTTGCTTTCTAAACAACTCATCCGCTCTACGCAACCCCCCCACCCGTACCTTCCAAAGTCTGTTGTCTCTGATCCGATAAGTTTAATTATTAAGGGTTGATTGAAAATCTATTCTGAGTTATGAAAGTCTTTATCGCTTTATCAGAGAAAAACATCTCGAAGAATCGGAGAAACAACATGCGTGAACGACAGCTCAAGGGGCTTCGATATCTTGTGGGTTTGTGTAGCTTATTGCTTTGGCTACAGATGGCGTGTGGTGGTGGAAGCGCTGAATGTACCAACGATATCCAAGTCAGCGAGTACAACACCAGCGGCCTCAAGTGTACCCAACCCTGCGATTGCAGCAACCTCAAATACGAAGGCTATTGCATCAGCGGCACTTGCATCTCGACCACGCGCAGTCCTGCCCAACGCAAGGGCGATATCCGCCCCTGCAAACTGTTGCAAAAAGTCGGAGCTTGCGAATGGGGCCAACAAAGAGCACAGCCTGACCCGCTCAAAGAGCTTGTCTGGGGCGATTGCAAGGCCGAAGAAGTCGGCCCCAATTTCGCAGAAAACACAAAAGCCCGTTGCCTCGACGGTCTCGACAATGACTGCGACGGGCTAGCGGACTTTGGCGATACCAAATGCAGCACGTTCTGCACACCCAAACAGATCTCACCTTGCTACACCGCTGAAACCAAGACCGTGAATCTTGGGCCTTGTCGCTCCGGCCTCAAGACCTGCCAAGACGATAGCACGTGGGGCCCGTGTGTCGGGGAAAACATCCCCAAAAAGGAGATCTGCAACAACGAAGACGACGATTGCAACGGATTGATCGACGACAACGTGCCGAATTGCCCTGCGCAGCCATGCCAAGACGGTCAACAGCGGGCTTGTTATAGCGATCCTGTCGGATGTTCCGCCGAAACGGATGCCCAAGGCATTGTCCGCTTTCGCTGCCAAGGGATCTGTCGAGCAGGATTTCAAACCTGCCAAAAAGGCGTGTGGGGTGCTTGTGATGGTATGACGATCCCTGCGACCTCTGAATCTTGCGATGGGATCGACAACAACTGCAACGGCTCCGTGGACGAAGGCTGCCTTTGCGAAGATGGCAAAGAACAGGAATGTTCTCTCGGCGCTGAAAAGAAACCGGTGGGCGAGTGTCCGCTCGGAAAACAAAAGTGCGTCGATCGCAAATGGGGAATCTGTGACGGCGCAAAGGCCCCCAACTTCGAGCGATGCGACGGCTTGGACAACGATTGCAACGGAGCCCCAGATGACCGCTGTGCTTGTGCAAAAGACGCGGATTGTCCGAAAGATTTGTTTTGTGTGGATGGCTTTTGTCGCAAAAGCGATTGCCCTAGCGGACAAACCCGTTGCTCGGGCAGTTGCGTGGACACCAAAACCAGCGACGCCCACTGCGGAAGCTGCGAAAATGCCTGTGCGGGCGGAAAAACCTGCCAAGAAGGAGCTTGCAAATGCACCAGCGGGCAGGATGATTGTGGCAGCGGTTGCATCGCGTTGACTTCCAAGGCCCATTGCGGGGCTTGTGGCAACGCCTGTGCGGGCGAAAAGACCTGCCAAGAAGGGGCTTGCAAATGCACCAGCGAAAAAACCGAGTGTGGCGGGACTTGTGTAGACACGTTATCGAGCGGAACGCATTGTGGCGGATGTGACAAGGCTTGCGCTGCTCAAGAAGTCTGCTCCAACGGTAAGTGTGCGCTCAATTGCCCGAGCGAGCAGGTGGTTTGTGAAGGCGGCTGCGTCAACACCAAAGAAAACAAAGATCATTGCGGAGGATGCGGGCAAGCCTGCACAGGCGGAAAGATCTGCAGCAACAGCACATGTCAATGCCCCCAAGGAGAGACCTTTTGCGCGAATAGCTGCGTGAACACCACCAGCAACAAAGATCATTGCGGAGGATGCGGCCAAATCTGCGCTGGCACCAAAATCTGTGCGTCGGGTCAGTGTGTTTGCCCAACAGACCAAGGCGATTGCGGAAACGGATGTATCGAACTGACTTCGGATGCGCACTGCGGAGCCTGCAACAATGCCTGTAGTGGCGGAAAAACCTGCCAAAACAAACAATGCGCCTGCCCCGTCGGAAAAACCGATTGTAGCGGAATTTGCACCGATACACAGGTCTCGGTGACCCACTGCGGAAGTTGCGGAAATGCCTGCACAGACGGGAAGATTTGCAACGGCGGTACATGTCAATGCCCCCAAGGAACGGCTTTTTGCACGAATAGCTGCGTCGATACACAAACATCCGCCGCCCATTGCGGTGCATGCAGCAGCCCCTGCACTTCGCCGCGTTCATGCACTGGGGGGAGTTGCGCTTGCTCCGGAACGCTATCTTTTTGTAATGGAGACTGCGTCGACGCATCGTCCTCCAACCAACATTGCGGAAGTTGCGGAAATGCCTGTGCTGGCACCAAAACCTGTGCGTCAGGTCGGTGTGTTTGCCCAACAGGCCAAGACGATTGCGGAAACGGATGTATCGAACTGACTTCGGATGCGCACTGCGGAGCCTGCAACAATGCCTGTAGTGGCGGAAAAACCTGCCAAAACAAACAATGCGCCTGCCCCGTCGGAAAAATCGATTGTAACGGAGTTTGCACCGACACGCAGATCTCGATGGCTCACTGCGGCGGTTGTGGAAATGCCTGTACGGGCTGGACGGTTTGCCACGCAGGCCAATGCAAAATGCCCACGATCCTCGCAGCGGGCAGCAACCACGCTTGCGCTGTGACAGATTGCAACACCTTGACTTGTTGGGGAGCAAACGACAAAGGCCAACTCGGGATCGCGATGTCATGCCCAAGTTGCGCTCCCACTGCCGTCCCGCTCCCTTCGGGGCTGGATGTCGTTCAAGTCGCTGCGGGTGACAGCCATACCTGCGCGGTATTTTCCGACGGCAGCCTTCGTTGCTGGGGAATCAACAGCAACGGCCAACTTGGCTATGGCGACACCGCAAGCCGCAACACCCCCGATGCAGCAGCGATCAGCTTGGGAACGGGCCGCACCGCAAAGTTTGTCGCGACAGGCAGTTTTCATACTTGCGCGATCTTGGACGACGGCAGCGTCAAGTGTTGGGGGGCAGGCGACGGATACCAACTCGGCGACAGCGGCAGCTACAGTCGCAACGCACCGAGTGCCAACCCGATCAACTTGGGAACAGGACGCAGTGCAACGTCCGTCGCTGCGGGAGCAAGCTACACCTGTGCGCTGTTGGATGATGGCAACCTCACTTGTTGGGGAACTGGCTTCGGCTACGTTCCGACCGTCCAGAACTTAGGAACAGGACGCAGTGTAAAGTCCATCGCTGCGGGATTGAACCACACCTGCGCGATCTTGGACAACAACACCCTCAAGTGCTGGGGAATCAACACCTACGGCCAACTCGGTGACAACAGCGTCACGCAGCGAACGACCCCCCCGCCCACCTCGATCAACTTGGGAGCAGGCCGCAGTGCAAAGTCCGTCACAGCGGGCAAAAACCACACTTGTGCGATCTTGGACGACGGCTCCATCAAGTGCTGGGGCAGTGACGAAAAATACCAACTCGGCTACGGCGACAATGCAGATCGCAAGGTTCCCGACGCGAATCCGATCAGCTTGGGTACAGGCCGCAGCGCGAGGTTCGTTGTTGCTGGAGAGACATTTACGTGCGCGTTTCTCGACGATGGAACACTCCGATGTTGGGGGAACAACGGCAAATTTCAATCCGAGTACAGCAGCCCCCCAACACGTCCACTACCCGCTTCTTATCCTCTCACGATGGGGCAGATCCGCTGCACAAACAACTGCGTCAGCGCCTTGGAGACCAGCCGTTGTGGAACCTGCCAAACCACCTGCCAAACCACCCAAGTTTGTGCTGTAGGCCGCTGCGCCCCCAAACCTCTACAGGTGGCTGCGGGGTTCTCGTACTCTTGCGTTCTGTTTGCGGATGGATTGAGATGTTGGGGAGTCAACGACAATGGGCAACTCGGCAACGGCGATGTCACCTCCCGCTTCACCGCCCAAACCAGCCCGATCAACTTGGGTGCAGGGCGCAGCGCAAAGTCTTTTGCGATGGGCGAAAAACACACATGCGCGCTTTTGGATGACAACACCGTCAAATGTTGGGGGTGGAACGGGTACGGCCAGCTCGGCTACGGCGACACCACACAGCGAGACAATCCCCCGACCAACCCGATCAACTTGGGCA
>CAUJFU010000047.1 GCA_963169055.1 Myxococcota bacterium | reverse complement strand
CGTGCTGAAACGTATGATACTCAACCTCACAGATCTCCATCATCGGATACTTCGCTGTTTTGGAGAGGAGGTGCAGCGGTGTTATGCTCTTTGAGTCCGTGTTATTTCTTTGGATTCAAACGTTCAGTGCGGAAGGTGGGTTCACAACATGCGCAGGCAAAAGAAAGAGGCGTACATAATATTTAAATTTTGTATTATTTAAATATTCTTCCAGATTATGGTATGTTTGTTGTAAATTGTTTTCTTTCCCCCCGTGGCTGCCCAAACACCGGGCGGTTCGCGAACCGCCCCTACATGATGCGATCACACATCTCGCGGATATCGTCTAATCTCGTAAATGTGTACTTGGGAGTCTATAAATCCCTTAATCTTCCAACGCTTGTTTGTACTTTGTACGTTAATGATTTTTGGTAAATAGCTTTGAAATTGAGTTTCAAAAATTGTTGTCATCTCTTTACTCCGCGATGATGAGTACTTCTTTGCTGTCGCTTTTTGTAGACAGAACGTATTTGTAGTCGATTTCTTGTACCATCACCTTTTTGTTTAGATAGGATAATGCTTTTTTTATTTCTTCGATACTAGGAATCCCGTCAATTCGATAAGAAATTGCGAGGATAGAATCTTTATATTTTTCCAGAAGTTCCTTGAGTGTGAAAGTGATGTTCTCTTTATTTTCCCAAGGTGAAGAAATCGAAAAAAGTTTTTTATGTTTCGATTCAAAATCAATGTATTTCGGCCAATTCTGATAGTCAGCCATCCCTTCCAAAAAATGATAGAAGTCTCGATAGAAAGTTAACGTGCCTTTTGCTGGAATATAAGGAGGATCAATATATACTAAATCAGGGGAAAGGTTTAATTGTTGGGCGTCTTGGTTGTAGGCTTTGTTTAGTTTTTTGTTATCAAATATTGCTTGATTCGCTTCTTTTATAAACTTGAAAAAATGCTGCTCAAAAGGAGTATCCCAAGTTTTTTTGTTTCCAAAAGATCTTTTTACATCAGAGGTTCGAACATACAAATTTTTTCGATGAAAGAGGTTGTAAGGTCGTTTGATAATACATGATTGAAATAATGCCCAAAAAGCAAGAGCTTGTTTGTATTCATTTTTTAATTTTGAAATATTTTGCAATACAATATCAAGCCATTGATTCTCTTCGTTTGTGTAGTAAATGTCCGCAAATGTCGACTCTATAAAGTTTAAGTAAGAGAAATTATCATCTTTCGATACCAAAAGAGAAATGTCGTTTGTGTTCAGCGTTTCAATGTTGTTTTCGATGAGAGCTTTTCCAGTAAGAAAATTAAATTGCAGTATATCGTTGTAGTAAACTGTTTTTCCCATCTGTTTGAAGAGGAATGAAACGGAACCTGTTCCTCCAAATGCATCCAAAACTGTTGAAAAATCAACTCGTTCCAAATTTTCGTTTAACCACGGCAACAGTTTGTATTTGCTTCCTTGGTACCGCGTTTTTGGAAACTTTTTAGAAGACGGTTGTGAAAAGTCTTTCACAGAAACTTGTTCTGCTGGTTGCTCAAATAGAGAAATTTGTTTTGACAATATCAACGTATAACAAGCCTCACGGTCAGGGTGGCAAAAGTTGAGGCATAAACTTTACAAGACGCACAACAAAAATCAAGAGGTTTCAGCAAGATTTTTGTAGCTGCTTAATATTCAGAGACTTTTGATGATAAGTTTGAAATATTCGGAAAGACCGACACAATCGATGAATTTTCGCTCGCTGTGGCTGCTGTGCTTGCTGCCCCTACCTCTTTACGATAACGCAACGGGCGGATTTCGTAAGACAACGCCTTCAACGCTGCCTCCTGCTCTCAAAGAAACCCGGCCTCAAGGAACCTCCGACGACTCAAGGAACGTCTGAAAATCCAGCATTTTTGAGGTTTTGGACAAATGTTTTTCCGACAACAGAGCCCTCCAAATAAAACACCGCTGGCTTGCCCAAAGGCGCTGTCACTTTTATATGACTCCCTTGATTGCTTGATCCGTAGGTTGTGCCTGTCCAAAGATGTGTCCAACGCCCCGGGGGCAAGTACACCTCCTTTTCATAAGGACAAGCCGGCCAAGTCCAACATTTGTTCTTGACGGGTGAAACGAGGATCTGCGACCCCAACAAAAATTGATCGTCCACAGCACGCGAAGCTACATCGTCGGGGTAATGCAGCATCAGATGGCGCACCACGGGCCACCCTTTGCTTTGAGCCTCTTGGAACAGTTGTTTTCGATAAAAGGCCAGCGCCTGATAGATCTTGGTCATCCGAGCAAAATGCTCGATCGCATCGGCATTGGAGTACACTTGGGCATTGAGTTCGGGTTGGTTGCCTTCATGGGTGCGAAGAACCGACGTAAAAGCATTCATCTCAGCCCATCGCTTCAACAATTCGGCTTCGCGATCATAACCAAGGCCAAGGTAGCTCAACGAAGTATAGCCGCCTGTATCCGAGTGGTTCAAGCTCACACCCGATAAACCTCCGTTAATCAGACCATGAAGCGCGCTCACAAGACCATCATATTTATCCCACGTTGTCAATTGATCTCCCTGCCACAACAGCAGACTATGCGCCGATGTTTGTGTAAACCCCGAGCGATTAAAGACCAGAACTTTCCCTAAATTCCCGCTCTCTTGCAATGCTTCACGATGCAACTTGATCCATTCTACAGGATAAAGGTTGTGATACTCACTCGCAGAAATCTTCGAATAAAGCACCGCATCAAAAGGAAGCGCCTCCGCAAAGTCCGCCATCCAACCACTGCAACCCGCTTTGTTCAACATCTCATCCTTGATCACAGCCTTCATCCACGTGCGCGCCGCTGGATTCGTCAGATCGAGCAAAGCCACCTCAAACGCTGTCACTTTCACCATATACAAAGCACCTGCCGCATTTTTCACAAAATAGCCGTCGGCTTTGCCTTCTTGGAAGAGATTGCGCGTGACTTTGCCTGCCTCTTGTGGCACGTCGTGAAACATCGGGTTGATGTAGCAAAGCACACGGATGTTTTTTTGTTGGAGTCCTTGGACAAACGCGCTCCAATCAGGGTGATAATGCGGATTGTAGGCCCAGTTCCACAGCACCTGCTCGCCGATAAATGTTCTGATCTTCCCCGGCCAAGTCTGATTCCAGACTCCAGCGATCTTCGCCCCCTTCGCAAGCAAAGCCGCCACATGGCTCTCGCTGTCCTTCAAACTCCGCGCAAGCGCGACGATCGCACCTTCATTCACCCAATCAGGCAACGGCGGCATCCGACCTGTGTATTCTGTCAAGCGTTCAAGGGTCTCAAGCGGAGACGCCGCAGAAAGGATACGACCTTGCATCTCGTTGGAAAACAAACGGATCTGGATGGAATCGCTCGCTGTAAAATCGAAACATGACATCTCGCTGTTCTCAAGCAAAAAACCGCCCCAACGATCGGTCATAAAATAGGGCATCGTATAATAAGTCGAGACCTCACTCCCAGCCGACCCCTTTGAAGCCGCGTTAACAGACGTACTGATCGGCTGATGCCCTCGGCCTACGCCGCCTTCTTGGACTAAAACAGGAATCTTTTTCCCTTTTAAATTCAATTGGTCGTGAGGAAATTGAACACCCATTCCATACAATCGCTCGCTTGACGTAGAGGCCAACTGTACCGATATACTTTGAAAAGTGGGATTTGAGTTGCGTAAGATAAAGCGTAAATGCCCACGACTTGCTTCGCAAAAATCCCAAACAAAAGACAAACTTTTACAATCCGCAGCCGCATCAAGAAAACGACCTCGAAGCGAGAAATTCGCTCCATCAACAGCAACCTCATCGATCTGCGATTGTTTGCATTCGAGTTTTAATTTCTCTTCTGTCGAAAAAGAGCCTTGATGTTCTTCGACTTTGAGATCGACTTGTGCTGCAACAACAGGGCTCACGCGAGAGAATTGAAACAACAGTTTTTTGGGAGCGTCCTGATGGAAAATTTGTAAGACGTTGTTGCTCGCGACTTCGATCAAAAACCCTCCAACGCTGTGTGTGGCTGCTTGTAGAGGCTTCCACAGATTCGCGGCTGGTGTCTTACAGCCGATCTGTGGCGGATGATCGGCGAACACATCGGGCGTTGGTGGCTGCTCTGAAGGCTCAGAGGCATCCTCGGGAAGTGTCGGCTCCTCCAATCGCTCCGGCACGGATGGCTCTGAAACAGGCTCTTGTACGGTTTCTTGGGCGGACTCGATCACGGATTCAAAAGAAGACTTTTCTTGCTCTTTTGTTTCCATTGTATGGACCTCTGTCAAGATATTTTCTTGAGCGAACTCTGTTTGGCTGGGAACAGGCTCGCAACGCACAAAGCATAAAAAGGCAAAGCTCACAAACGCAAAGAAAAGCCACGGCTTCACGAAAAAAAGGTTCCATCGATTTGCTGGAAAAAAAGAACGGCGTTGTTGTTGACTCATCGATTTACCCTCGTTCACCCAAAACATCGTCTCCGATCAAGATACCTGCTGCATACATAACAGATGTTCAAATCTTTTTTAAGGTTCACGATTCGAGGTGCTCGAAGGCTCGACGTTTTGTTCGTTAGCCTCACGCAAGATCCGCAGGTGTTGCTCTAACTCTTCGGATAAGGGAGCTTCAAAAGACTGTCCATTCGGCAAGATCATCTTTGCCGCGTGCAGCCACAAACGCCCGGGAAACCCCGGCAGCGCACGCCAGCGGGGCGGCGGATAACGTTTGTCCCCCACTACGCTATGACCGATCCCTTGAAAATGCCGTCGGATCTGATGTTTTCGCCCCGTCTCGGGTTCCACCTCCACCAACGAAGCACGCTCCAAAAACACCTCCAAGCACCGATACCGCGTGATCGCCTCCAACGGTTTTTCTCGTCGCGCATCCGAGAGTGGCTTTTCGATCACTCCCTTGCTTCGGGTACAACCATACACCAACGCAAGATACACCTTGCGGATCGCTCCGTCACGAAACCAGATCCCCATCCCACCGCGCATCTGTGGATCCTCGCTGCACACCACCAGACCGCTTGTTTCCCGATCTAGCCGATGCACGGGCGCTAACGCACCCGACGCACCGCACACACGACGCGCCCACGACAATAGATCCTCTCCCTCTTCCCCATGCGCAGGATGCGTACACATCCCCGAAGGCTTCGCAAACACCCACAATCCCTCTTCCTCCCACAAACACAACGGCTCACCCCACACACGCTTTCCCATCGGTTCCTCCCAAACACCTTCTTCGATCCGTTCTATTGACGGATGCACACACAGTTTCTGCACCTTCGGAAACTCGGACGCTTTCTTCGATCAATCCTCTCGCCCAAGCGCCGCATCCAAAACACACCGCGCTCCTTTAGCACAAAAGATGCGCGCCCACAGCCACAGCTTTTCGCAACCCCCTATCGGTGCGCGATCCAAATAAACTTGAAACGCCCACCATGCGGCTTCCTTTAATGATTGACAACCCACTGCAAAAACAGCATACCAACCCCCGAAACCAAGATAGCGCGACACCACCGCGCCCCCACAAGAAAGAACTTCCTCGGATGCAAACGGCCACCCACACACCTACCCCCCCCAACCCTCTGTACACCGCCCTTTCGTGGCCTTCTCGCCCTACCCATCCCCTGAATTTCCACATCAAGCGAAATTTCCCGACACTCCGCGCAACACAACCAAGAACACGCTACGTCGCGTGGTCGATTCTTGCTTTTTTTTGCCTATTCTTCGCCTCTGTTGCCTCTGCTATGCCTCCTTCTTCGCAACCCACACCCACCTCAAAACCCACCTCAAAACCCATCCCCTCGCAGGCAACCGCCTCCACAAAGCCCGCTGCATCGAGACCTTCCAATGCAACATCCACAAAGCCCCCAACATCGGCCTCATCGAATACCTCGGAAGACACGATCGTGGTCACAGGCGCACGCACGCAACAACGCCTCAAAGACACCGTCCATAGCGTCGAAGTGATCACCCGAAGCCAATTAGAAAAAACCTCCGCCGCCACCCTTTCGGATATCCTTCAAACCCACAGCGGAATTCAATTAAGTTTCGATCAAGGCGGAGGGGTGGGCGTCCGCCTCCAAGGACTCGATGCCAAGTATGTTCTGATCTTGATCGACGGAGAGCGCGTTTCTGGCCGTGTACGCGGAGTCATCGATCTTCAACGCTTTCCGCTTGAGCGCATCGAACGTGTGGAGATCGTCAAAGGCCCGTCCTCCGCGCTCTATGGCTCCGATGCCATCGGCGGTGTGATCAATATCATCACACGGCGCAGTCAAAAACCCATCGAAGCAGGGGGATTTCTTCGTTATGGCAACGGTGGCGGCCATCTGCTCGATCTGACGGGCTACTTTGGCATGAAGCAAAAAGCATGGGATATTCAACTCTCCCTTGGTTGGCACCGTTATGACGCATACCAACTCCCCGACCGCGACCCCCTCGCTTCCACCTCGGGAAGTTCCAACGAGATCCTCCAAGTCGAAGGTCGAGCCTCTTACCGTGCTTCCCGAGCCTTCGGGATCAGTTTACGCGGAAATTACCTCTACCAAGATCGCGCAGGAATCGATGCTTCCGCCTCTGGTGCGATCTTTGATCGAAAAAATCGGACAGAAACAGCCACGCTTACCCTCAGTACAGATTCTCTTCTTTCTGGGCCAACACGTATCAAATCTTCACTGCATTTCGCTTTTTTTCGCGATCAATTTCTCTACGATCAACAAGGCTCCGATGCCTTCGATCTCTATGAAGAAACGTTCGACTGGTTGCTCCAAGCCAACCTTCAGATGGATCGGGCCTTTGGGACACAACACATCCTGACGCTCGGGCTGGAGGGACTTTATGAAAACTTGCGTGCCGACCGCATCAAGGACAGTTTTGCACATCGCGGTCGGGGCGCGGTCTATGCACAATACGAGTGGCTACCGCTGGTTGACGCTCCTCGCCTGAGCGTCGTCCCGGGTGTTCGCTTTGAATTGGACTCCCAATTTGGCTACGCCATCAACCCCAAACTCGCCGTGCGTTTCGACCCGCTGCCCGGCCTGATCCTACGCGCAAGCTATGGCCGCGCTTTTCGCGCCCCTTCCTTCAAAGAACTCTTCCTCACCTTTGAAAATAACAGCGTCGGTTATGTCGTCGAGGGCAACCCAGCCCTTGCACCCGAATTCGCCAACGGCTTCCAGCTCGGTGCAGAGTGGCAAGCTGTCCCGTGGCTGTGGTTCTCTCTCCAAGGCTTCTATAACTTGATCGACAACTTGATCATCGAACAAGTGATTACTGACCCCGCCAAGCCCGGTACTTTCCGCGTTCAATACGCCAACATCGCTTCGGCGACCACACGCGGCCTCGAAGCGGTTGTTCGCCTCACTCCCCACCGCCTGTTTTCTTTCGAGGTCGGCTACAATCTGACAGACACAATCGATCATCCGAACAATCGGCCTCTTGCGCTGCGTGCCCTTCATCGCGCACATACCCAGATCACCCTCCAAGATCCTTGGATTCACCTCAAACTGACCGTGCGCGGGATCTTTGAAGGCGAGCGTTTTGCTTTCCTCGACACCAACGGCGATCAAAAAGACGACACCCTGCGCATCGATCCCTACGTTCTTTTACACGCACGCCTCAGCCGTTCCTTTTTTGACCGCCGACTCGAAGTGTTTGCCGCAGCGCAAAATATCCTTGGATCGGGAAACCATCAATGGCTTCCCATCCGACCTCGAACCTTTTTCCTTGGTGTGCGCGGACAGTATTGATCATCTATCGCGAAGATCTCCTGCAAAAAACCAAGGCCCCCTCCCATCAACGGAGCCACCATGCACAACAACCACCCCACCCCAACCCACCCCATCACACAGATCGATCACCGCTTGTGCGATATCCGAGAGATGCGCGCTCGAAAGATAGCGCGAATCGCTAGATCCGCCCTGTTCTTGGGCAGCCACAGGGGGATGCCCCTACGTTTTGCCGTAGCTCTTTTGTGGCTTGCGGGCTGCGCGCCTTCTTTGCGCGACCCCAACCAAAAGCCCAATGATATCAAAGTCAAGACGCTACCCGGCCCGCCTGTCTCGCTCAAAGAACAACGCCCCGGTGTATGGGAAGCCCAGATCAACGCATCCAATCCCGATCAATGGGTATACTTTGCCTTCGGCCAAAGCACCGAGGTCAAACCCACCCAACCATCGAACAAAGACAAAAGCTGGAGTCTCGCTTTCCGGCGCTACTTCATCAAGACCAACAGCGGCGTCAGCGGCGAAGGTGACACCACTGTTGCGCTCTTGCGCGACAAAGACTTTGACGCTCTCGAAAAAGCTCCCACCGAGGGCTATCTTGCCGATGAAACAGGAAATAATCTGAACGAGCCACGTTCTGCTTTTGGCCGAGAAGGAGAGTGGTACTACTATGACCTTCTCAAACACATCCTCGCCCCCCGCTCTGAATTCCTTTATGTCGTACGCACCGCAGAAAAGAAATACTATAAGATCCAAATGCTCAAATACTACGACGACAAAGGAAACTCTGGATTCCCCCGCTTCCGTTATGCCGAACTGGCCGCTCCCTAAAGTCGGGAACCAAACACGAAACCGATCTCAGTGGCTAGGGGAAAAATAAAAAGCGTTTGGGATCATGACGTTGCGCTTGACGAAGCATGGCGATGCTTTCTTCGATCGAGTGGCGCGTGGCTTCGCGCAGATCCCACACCGCAGCATCGTCTTCGGGATCGATGTCCTCGCTCACGATCGGCGCTCCAAAATGGAAATACAACCGCTGCAAGCGCGGAAGACCGAGCGGGCCTTTGCCCACCGCCAACGGCATCAACACATCCTTGCGGATACGCAGCCGCTCCAACAAAGCCCCCAAAGGAGAGGCCGCAAGCTCGTCTCCATCCAACACCACATCGAACATATCTTCGATCCCCACCGAAGCAAACGGGATGATCGTGCATTGGTGTTGAGCAGCAAGCCGCGCAAAGCCCCGTCGATCCTTCCAGATCAACTTGTAGCGTTCCCCCTTGCGTTTGGTCACTTCACGCGCTCCACCCGGAAAGACCAAGATCGCCTCGCCTTGTTGCATCAATTGACCGCAGACTTCGGGATCTGCCAACACCACCCCATAGCGCGTCAATAACTCCCGCCAGCCCGGGATTTGAAAATGCAGACGATCTCCCAAACCGCGCAACAAGATGCCTTTTTCCCGATACAAGGCCAACCACAGCAACGGCGCATCCAACACCCCAAACAGCGTATGGTTGCCCACAAACAACAGCGGACGCTGCTCAGGGATATTCTCCCACCCCGTGACGGATGGTTTGAACAACTGTTGCCAAGGCCATAAAAAGCGCTCGATACGCCGCGCCCGCCGTCCAAGATCCTCCGCAGAAGGCTCTCGCATCCACCCCATCCGCTCCGACAGATCACGCAACATCCAACTCTCCTCACGATCGATCGCGCATCATCGCTGCGATCTCTTCTTGAAATGCTTGTACGATGGCATCGGGATCGTCGATCAATCCGGCATCCACCGCAACACCCAAACGCACACTCCCCGCATAACTCAAAAGACTCACACCAAGCCCCAAACGCCCTGTCTGCGGAACCCAAAACATCAAGGTTTCCAACGGTTGACCCGCCATCCGCAACGGCTGCTGTGGCCCCGGAACGTTCGTCATCACGCAAGTCAGCCGACGACCAAAGATCTCCACAAACCATCGCTTGATCTCGGAGGGTGTAAAACCCACAGCACGCAAGATCCCTAGCGTCACCAACGCCTCGGGAGATCGCTTGAGTTCGTCCATCTGCGTTTTGATCTGCAACGTGCGGATCTCTCGGCTTTCTTCGCCCACAGGAAGCTGCACAAACACCAAACCAAACGCATTTCCAAGGCGCTTGGCTTCTTCGATCGGTCGCAGATTCACAGGGATCGCCGCACGAAGCTCGATCCCATCGAGCGATTCGCCATGTTGCAACAAATACCGCCGCAAAGCGCCTGTCATCGCGGCCATCAAGATATCGTTGACGGTTGCGTGCGTCGTCGTGCGAAGGGCTTTGATATCCGCCAGCGGAATCGGTGGAGACCAAGCCACCTTTTTGGCCGTCCCAAGGGGGCCACGAAAACGTGTTGCGGGCTCATCGCGTTCTAATAGCAAGCGCACAGGAGCCAACAAACCTTGCGCGCTAATGCGCGCTTGATCGGCCCAATGATCGGGGCGTTGCAATAGATCTCGCCCCCCCTCGATCAACTTCGACGAAAGCTCGCGCACTTGCTGAAACACGCCGCTCGCTCGCGTCGACAACTGCTCCATCACTTGTTCGCTCGCTTGTTTCGCCGCTTGAAACACGCCGCTATCCATCGCCGTCCGCGCAAGATCGCCCAAACCACGCAGCCGATCAAACAACGTGTCCGACTCCACCCCGACATCCCGGCCTCCAGCCCCACCTTGCACAGCTTCAGATTCTGAGAACGTAGAATTCGCCGAAGCTTCGGCAGGATCGGCCATCGACAACAGAACCACCACAAGCGCGATCCCATCGGCAATACAATGATGTACTCGTACAAAGATCGCTCGGATCTCCCCGTTCTCTCGCAACAAGTGCATACACCAAAGCGGCTTGTCCCGCTGCAACGGCTCGCTTAACAACGCACTCACTTGGCTTTGGTACGTCAAGCGATCGTAGGGAGCGGCGATATCCATCTCCACAAGATGCTTCTCCAAAGAAAAAGACTCCACTTCCTCCCAATACGGCGCGCCGATCCCCACCGCAGGCTCCACCACCCGCTGTCGAAAACGTCGGTACGGCCCAACCAGCCGCTCCATCAACACACGGCACAACGCTTCTTTCTCGATCGGTTGGGCAAATTGCATCACCCCCGAGATCATCATCAAATTGGTCGGTTCTTCCATGCTCAACCAAGCCGCATCGACGGGTGACATCGGCTCTCTTAACACACCCTCTTGCATCGCCTTCTCCACTTCTTCCTCGCTCGTCCGATCCTCCCAAACTCCAACCGCTTGGGGACCCTCTCCTTGGCGCATCTGCACCTCTGCGAACAACATCCAAAACGACCCTTAAAACAGAAATCCCAATTGCGCAAACCCCACCAACAGCCCCAACAACGCCCCCACTGCGATCAAAATCCACTCATCCTCCTGAAATATCGGGCGCAAGATCCCTTCAAAATCTGCGGGAGGAAGCTCGTTCATCTTGTTGCGCAAAGTCTCTTCGATCCCAAGAGCCTCATCCGTGTATTGGTGTAGCCGACCGAGCGCCATCGGCATCTCCTCGATCACGCGCTTGGCAATCCGCTCCTTCATCGCGATGTATTGGGCCGTTCCAGCCACCACCTGAATCAGCGGTTTCGAATAGCCCGAAGATTCGTCGATCGCTCGCTTCAAGTGATGCTCGATCACCGCAAACAGCCGATCTGCCGCAGGCCCACGCAAGATCGCTTCGATCAGATTTTTTCCATTCAAAACTTCGCGTGCAAAGATCGCAGCGTATTCTTGGGAGACTTCGCGTTGTCGCTTCAAAAACAATCCTTGCCACGCAAATGGGCCGAACTTCATTGGTTCACGCGGTTCAAACACCATCTTCAACGCAAGCCAATTGGTCGCATACCCCACCAAAAGCCCGGCCAACGGCAACAACCACCACGGCTTCACCACGATCCAGATCCCCATCTGCACAAGGCCAAACAAAAACCCAAAGTACAGCCCCGAACGACCGATGAATTCAAACTCTTTGCTACCGCAGCGCAAAAACAGCGCATTGAGCAAGGCTTTGTCGCGCACAAACGCCTCGATCACCATCTGCCGCACGTCGCAGATCTCCTCGATATGCAGTTGCAGTTCTTGCATGATCTCTTCGACCACCACAGGCAGTTCTTTGTGCAAGCGTTTGTAGGTGCGCTCTTTGACTATCGCAGGAAGCCCTTCCCAAAGGCGCGGATACTGCTCGGAGATCACGCCCGCCACCACCCGTTCGGTCGTCTGCTCCAACAACGGCCTCAGCTCTTCGGCCACCCGCAGCGGATCGAGGCGATCAAACATCTCTCGCACGCTGATCAAGCGACCCAAGATCATCTCCACGCAGATCGTCGCCATCTTGCGCACCTTTGCAGGGATGATCCCTTGCCATCCCAAAAAAGGCGGCTTGCCCACAGCCTCCAACGGAAAAAACATCATCTTGATCGCAAGAACATTGGTCCCCCACCCCACCAACGCGCTTGTCACAGGGATCGCAAGGTACAACAGCACAACGCCCACCGATGCCTCCTCTACAACCAAGCGCTATCCATCCCGTCCCATCGACGAAAACAACTCTGGTGTTCGAGCCATCGACAAAGCTCAAGCCTCTGCCTTAGTCGTCCCAACGCCAGTTGCGGTCTTGCTTGCGTTGGGCGCGCAGGCGCTTGTTTTCAATGCGGCGGCGCTCCACAAAATACGGGGTGCGGGTGGGCTTGCGCTCGGCTTCTTCGGTCAAAGCCTCTGCCAACAACAGCTGAAATCGCTCGATCGCGTCTTCACGATTTCGGTATTGACTACGAAAACGCTGCGCTGTCAACTGCAATACCCCGCCCTTGTCCAAGCGACTCTGCAAACGCTCAAGCAACAATGCCCGCTGTTCCTCGCTTAACGAAGGCGAACCCGCGATATCGAAAAACAAGATCACCTTGCTCTCGACTTTGTTCACATGCTGTCCTCCCGGACCACCGCTGCGTGCATAACGAAACGACACCTCCGAGGAGGGTATCGATAAACCTTCTTGGATCTCTATGTCTTCGGTAAACATCTTTTCTTTTTCCTTTTTTCTTAATCAATACGAGACTTACGCAGTTCGATACGAAAAAGGCCAATGTTCGGGCGCGGGCGGTTCGCGAACCGCCCCTACAATGTGCTGACATCTCAGGATTTTCCTTTTCAACTACGTAACTCCTATCAAGATAGAACTTACGCAGTTGGGTGGTTTTTGTGGGGTTCCACCCCAAACCCCGCAAGGGACTGTCGCCCCTTGACCTCGTGTTGGCGGGGTGATCGATGGTGTTTCAAACCAACAGCGCAGCCGCTTGAGCGTTCGCGAACACGGCTTTTTTTGGGCCAACTGCGTAACTCCTATCAATACAAGACTTACGCAGTTGAATGATGTTGTGGGGTTTCACCTCACACCCCACCATAGACTATCGCCCCTTGACCCTGTGAGGGATAAAAAGCGGTGATCTTTTTACCCCAACCACTTTGTCGCTTGGAGGGGCGAGGATCGCGCTGCTTCTGCCGAACAGCACGCATCGCGTGGACGGCCCCATCCACTCAAAAGTTCAACACGGGACTGGCACAGCAGAGAAAATCCCCGTGTTCGCACGATGTCAAGCAAGAGAGTCGTCTGTTTGAAAAACATCTGCTCTCTTCGCCCCTCACGGGGTCAAGGGAGCCGCGCTCCCTGCGGGGCGTGGGGCAGCGCCCCACAAAAACCATCCATTACGCGGAACTTCCATCAAGAAAGGCTCATACCACCCATGCCTACGTCTCCTCTTCAAACAGCCCATGCCACGGCCCAAGACACCTCGGAGATGGTCTTTCGACCCCCTCAAGCCACCGAGGCCCAGATCCTCGGATGTTTATGGGGCCTTGCACTCGGTGATGCGGTGGGGCTTCCACGCGAAGGCATCCCTTCGCGACGTGCGTTTCGGCTGTTTGGAGCAGCCCCGATCGAACATGCTTTTGTCGGTCGCTACGGCATGATCAGCGACGACACCGAACACCACTGCATGACCGCCCAAGCTTGGCTTGCGGCCCAAGGCGATCCGCAACGCTTCGGACGCTCGCTCGCGTGGCGATTGCGGGGATGGTTGCTTGGTTTGCCCGCAGGGGTGGGCTTTGCGACGTTGCGCGCCATCCTCAAGCTTTGGGTAGGCTTCCCACCGCACCAAAGCGGCGTATTCTCCGCAGGAAACGGGCCCGCCATGCGCGCCCCGATCCTCGGCCTTGTTTGCCACGACCTCGATCAACTCCGTCGATTCGTCAAGATCAGCACACGACTCACCCACACAGACCCTCAAGCCGAAGCAGGCGCATTCTTGATCGCTTGTGCTGCTCGCCTCCATGCCGGCCTACTCTCTCCATCCGCTCCAAACCGCGCTCCCTGCGAGCGACTCGATCAGCTTATGCCTTACGCAGAAGGAGACGCCTTGCGCGATGCTTTGCTGACCGTTCGCAAGTACCTTTCACAAGACGCCGACGCAGCCGAGGTTTCCACCGCACTTGGCCTACAGCGCGGGGTGACGGGCTACATCAACCACACCGTTCCGATCGCGATCTTTTGTTGGTTGCGACACCTCGGAGATCTTCGCACAGCGGTAGAAGCCGCGATCCGCCTTGGTGGAGATACTGATACGGTGGGAGCAATCGTTGGGGGCATCGCAGGTGCAAACACCCCTCCTGAACAGATGCCGACTTCATGGAGATCCGAATTACGCGACATCCCCCGATCTCTCGCGTGGATGAAACAGCTTGCCCACGCTCTCGCCCACGCCCTCCCACCCGTCAAGTTGGCTTGGCCGCTTTTGCCCTTGCGCAACGCTTTTTTCTTTTGTGTTGTTTTGTTGCACGGCCTACGGCGACTGTTTCCGCCCTATTGATTCGGTCTCTACCACAAAAGCCCGTACCAAGCAGCATAGCCGATCATCAAACCGCCCGCCCCGACGAGCCAATACACACCATAACGGATCAGATATCCGTACTGCGAACGCCAACGCACTAACAAAGACGCGCTTAGGCCGATCATCAAAGCGATGCCAAGGTTTCTTTCGTACGCAGATGTCGGGTCTGCAAGCATCGCCCGTCGCTGCGGATCCAACGGAAGGTTCGCTTCGATCCACATCCCCAGCCCCGTCAAACCGATCAACACAACCACAAACGCCCATAACCACTTCGGATGCAAGGGCATCTCAGGCATCGGATTCTTTTGCTGTTGTTTCCACCAAAGCAACATCTTCTTTTTTACCTCTAGGGCTTATGTGTCGGCTTCTTCAAGCGGGTCGTTGACTGCGCGAGTCCTATAGATATCAAGCGGCCTTTGTCTGTCAAGGAGAAGAGCGCCGAATATCCGTCACATCAAAGGAAGTGCGACGAAGTGTTTTGGGGCGTGCGATCTTTTTGGGTGGGTTGTTATTGGCACTGGCTGGTGGTGGTATTGAACGTGGTGTTGGGTGGGCAAACGCAAGCGGTCGATTCAGCTTCGGTGTACCAAGCGTAGCGGAAGAATTTCACGGTATTGTCGGCAAATCGGATGAATCCAACAAATTCGTAATTACCCGCACCATGTTGATACGCTCCATCCTTCCAGAACAGTTGAGCCAAAAGCGGGTTGCTTGCGTGTTGCACGCTCCGGGCATACTTCATCCAATTGCAAGTGCTACCGACCGGGAAGGTTCGCACCAATTTGCTCGGATCTTGGGGATCGGGTTTAAAATTGCCAGAGTAGCGAACAGACGTACAACGAGCGGGTTTCAGCGGGGTGTTGTTGTGATAGGGATAGAACATACAAAGGCTGCTTGTCCCGAAATACCCACGAATGACTTCGCACTCTCTGAACTTGTTTTGATCGATCGCGATCGCGTAGCATTTTCCGCCATCGCAAATCTTGCCGCCACCGGCTGTGCAGTCGCTGTCTTGTGTGCATGTGGTGACGGTGGTGGGCGCGTGGCAGAACTTGGTAGTCGTTCCACGACAGATGCGATCGGTGACACCGCCGGTATTACAATCTGCATCGGCTGTACAAGCGAGATTGAAGTCGCCTCGGTTTTTCATCACAGTGCAGTACTCTGGCCGACACTCGGTTTCATCCGAACATTGGACATCGGAGAAAGAGCGCATATCGGGTTGAGCAGTGGCAGTACCGAGATGTTTGTGAAAGATAGTAATGCGATAATTCTTGTTCACTTCGAGCTTGTCGCCAGCAGTCGTCGCATCGCCGTTTTTCAGCTTCTTTACAGGGTTGTTCGTAGCATCGAGTTCTTCAAAGTAGAGTTCTTTACAAGAGTTTTCGCCGACTCGAATGGTTTGTGTACCGCAAGTCACTTCCACAAGGTTGCATTCAAATTTCTTGGTGGTACACCCCGTACCACCGACGATATCATCTGCTGTGCGAACCTTAAAAGTGACTCCACCACATGTCACTTCCGCCGTCAAACCATCCGCTGCCGTCGTCACAGTACACTTCGCGTCTTGTCCCGCTGCGCCAGTTGCGCCCGCTGGACCTGTTGCGCCCGCTGCGCCTGCCGCACCTGCCGCACCTGCTTCACCCTTTGCGCCCGCTGGACCAGTTGCGCCTGCTTCACCCTTTGCGCCCGGCTTGATCACATAGGTTTTGTCGCCGCAAGTCAATGTTGCCGAGCCATCCGCATTGTTCAACAAGGTACAAGAGGTTCCGCAACCTGGCATGACAACGCCCATCGCCAACGTCAAAAACGAGAATGCGCCTGCGTAACCCAACCACCGTGTCCATTTCATCGCAGCCTCCATCGAAATAAGAAATTAACTCTCTCTAGAGAGCAAAGCTTCTTTGCCATACAGCCGGTATGGCTTGGTCAGGCGCGGTATGCGCCTTGTGCGAAAAAGCATGTTCAAAGTACAAAGGATCTCAGATTTCTTCTAATCGAGAAGGCTACCACAGAAAGAAATAGGCTATCAACAAAAAAAAACATCGAGCCAAAATTTGTCGTTGTTTTGCGCAACCAAAGATGTTTGGTTTGATTTATAAGAGATTTTTGTCAATTTATCGTTAGCGAAAGGCTATCCGAAAAACGAGCCTTCCTGCTCGCCAAAAAAGACGTACTCGCGCCCCTCCAAGCGGAGCCGTTGTGGG
>CAUJFU010000046.1 GCA_963169055.1 Myxococcota bacterium | reverse complement strand
GAGATCCCTTGTTTCGTTCCACCGCACCGCCTCTGTTAGCCATCCCCGAAGGAACCATCGTTACATCCGAATCCTTCGAAGAATTCGTTGACAAACAAAAACCCGGTCGATTCAGCAAAGTCACCCTCCAATCCACAGCTCGGAATATCGCCGCAACATGGACAAAATCCGGTCATCTCTGCGGAAAAACCAAAAAAGTTCGAACGCGTGTCCATCCAACGTCTGCGAGCGTTGCTTACGCTTTACTGATCGGCTACTTAACAGGCGCACGTGGACAAACCCTTTTCCAAACAGAATACATGAAGCTGCTTGATTGCGAACCCCATCAAGCTCTCGAACTCGCACAACAAGCCGCAGCCAAAGGCTGGCTCGTTCTCAAACACCTTGGCGATGTTGTCGAAGTCCTCTTCCCAAATTTGATCACCCAAGAAGAAATGGAGTGGCTTCGTGAGCAAAATTAAACGATTATTGCGCTCTTACGGTCAATTGATTGCTGTGCCTTGGCGCGATGATATCGCATCCGCCCAACGGGTGATCTTCTGTATCTACAACGAAAATGATGAACGAGCGTTGCGAGCCAACATCGACGAGTTCGAACTGACCACACAACAAGCAAAACACGGCTGGATTGTTTATGACCTCACCGATACCTTTGCTTCATGGATGGCCGCGCAGCGGTACGCAAAAAGCTATTTCCAAAAACCTCATCTACTGTCCACACTCTTACCAAAATACCTCTCCTTTCTTACACAAGACTTCTCTACATTTCTTCAAGAAAAAGAACCCGACACAAACTCCGTCGTGGCCCTCAAAGGTGTCGGATCCCTTTTTGGCTTGTTGAAAGTAAAAGAGGTCGTCGACCAATTCGCCCCGATGGTCAAAGGACGGTTGGTGGTCTTTTTCCCGGGGAGTTATGAAAACAATAACTATCGACTTTTAGACGGCTACGACGGGTGGAATTACCTCGCTGTACCGATCTCCGCAGACAGCGATGCTTAACAAGGGGGCGAGATGAACATGAAGAATCGAGATGTTTACCAAAAAGACCCGACTACTCGAAAATTGGTGAACGAAGGCGTCGCAACCGTCAACGACGAAAAGACAAACCAAGCCCTCTATGTGCTTCGCTATGAGCTTGAAACCTTCGTGTGCGATGGGCAGTACGAAAAAGGGATGGCGCACATCCTCGACACCTACTTGAAAAATATCGATCAATCCCAACAGCCCGGAGTTTGGGTTAGTGGCTTTTACGGATCGGGCAAATCACACCTCGTCAAGATGCTCCGTGCGCTTTGGCTTGATACGGCTTTTGAGGATGGAGCCACCGCTCGCGGTATCGCCAACCTACCCCAAACCATACGCGACTATTTCAAAGAGTTGAATACACGAGCCAAACGATACGGCGGCTTGCGCGCAGCCTCGGGTACGTTGGGTTCTGGTTCGAGTGCTAGTGTACGACTTGCTCTTGTAGGTATTATTCTGAAGTCTGCTGATCTGCCCGAACAATATCATCTTGCTCGCTTTGTCCTCTGGCTCAAAGAACAAGGCATTTACGAGCAAGTTCGCGGCTTTGTCGAGCAAGACGGTATCTCTTGGGAAGAGGAACTCGACAACTTCTACGTCGCCGAAAGACTCCACGATGCTCTCGTGCAGGCCAAACCAACGCTGTTTTCCTCTTCTGCATCTTGTTCGGAAACAATGACTCATCTTTTCCCTTATGTCCATGATATCTCTAGCGATGAAATGCTTAAAATCATACGTCAAGCTTTAACAAAAATGGGTTCATTTCCTTTGACCTTGGTGATCCTTGACGAGATTCAACAGTTCATCGGAGACAATTTTGAACGGGCAGATGCTGTTCGAGAAGCCACCGAAGCCTGCTGTAAGGGTTTGGGGGGGCGATTGATTTTTATTGGAACCGGCCAATCTGCGATCTCGGGAACAGCAAACCTCAAACACCTGATGGGCAGGTTTACTGTCCGTGTCGAACTCTCCGATGCCGACGTGGATGCTGTGATTCGTAAAGTGATTCTGGCCAAAAAACCAGAAGCAAAAGCACCGATTGATCTGCTCTTACAAACAAATCTCGGCGAGATCTCTCGACACCTCGCAGACACAACCATCGGACATCATCAAAAAGATATACTCCATTTCCCACAAGACTATCCTCTTCTTCCTGTTCGTCGTCGTTTTTGGGAAAACACCCTTCGCGCTCTTGATCGGACCGGAACGGATAGCCAACTTCGCAATCAACTCAGTATGGTTCACAAGGCTATCCAAACCAACTTGAACGAACCGTTGGGTCATATTGTTCCTACCGATTATCTTTACTTCGACTCCGCTGAAAAGCTGGTTCAATCACATATTCTTCCGCGCAAAGTGTACGAAAAAACCCTCACTTGGTATCAGGGCACAGACGAAGAACGACTGATGGCACGCGCCTGCGCCTTGGTCTTCCTCATCAACAAAGTCAACCATCAAAACAAGGAACTCGGTATCCGAGCCACCATGGATGCTCTTGCGGATCTCTTGGTCGAAGATCTCGCTCGCGGTAGCAGCAGCTTACGCAGCAAATTACCGAATCTCCTCGACAAATGCGATCTGTTAATCAAGGTCAAAGATGAGTACCGCATCCAAACCGAAGAAAGCACTGCTTGGAACGACGACTTTCTTCATCAGTATTCTGTGTTGTCCAACGATACCCACCACATTGAAGCCGAACGCGACGAACGCATCAAAAAGAAATTCGCTGAGATTCTACGCAAGATATCCCTCCTTCAAGGCGATTCCAAAGTTCTCCGCAAAATCTCCCCTTTCTATGGCTCCAAACCCCCCAACACAAACGAGATCCATCTCTGGATTCGTGACGGATGGGGAGCAGATGAAAAATCCGTCCAAGCAGACGCAAGACAGGCTGGACATACATCCCCCATTGTTTTCGTATTTCTCCCCAAACGCTCGGCTGACGACCTTCGCCACCACCTGATCGAGTACAAAGCCGCCTCCGCTACGTTGGAAAAACGTAGCGCCTCTTCTCACTCCGACCCACAAGAGATCACCGATGCGCGGTCAGCGATGCAAACCATTCAGCAAACAGCCGACCACAGGATCCAAGAACTCCTCGAAGAAACCTTCTCCAACGCCAAAGTCTTTCAAGGCGGTGGCAACGAGATCTCTGGTAAGACTCTAGAAGAAATTCTGCGTGAAGCCTCTGAAAACGCCTTGCAACGGCTGTATCCGCGATTTCATATCGCCGATCACAGCGGTTGGGCCAAAGTCTATGAAAAAGCCCACAAAGGCGCACCCGATGCACTCAAAGCTGTGGGGGATGATGGTGAACCCGACAAAAACCCCGTATGCAAGGCACTTTTCGACGCTCTCGCAGGTGGCAAGACAGGCGCAGAGATCCGCGCTTTCTTTGAAGCTCCGCCCTTCGGATGGTCGCGTGACGCTGTGGATGGTGGCTTGCAAGTGCTTCTTGTCGCGGGGTTGATCCGCGCACAAGAAGAGCGCGGCCAAATCCCTGACCCAAAAGACCTTGATCGCAAGAGTATCGGCAAAGCGACGTTCAAAACAGAATCTGTGACGATCACAACCCGCGAACTTCTCCACGTCCGCAAACTGCTGCAAAAAGCCGGTGTCACCGTCAAGCCAGGAGAAGAGTCCGCGTGCGCCAAGATCTTTTTGCAGCAAATGTTGGAACTCGCTGAACAAGCGGGCGGTGAAGCTCCCAAGCCGCCGAAACCCGATACTTCGTCCCTGATCGACCTCCGCCGTACCTTGGGCAACGAACAGCTTTTCGCTCTGTACGAGCGGCGTGATGAATTCACCGACCTTCTCGATCTCTGGCGCGATCTGGCCGAGCGCATCGACAAACGCTGGCCCCACTGGCTCATCCTTCAACATCTCGCGAAACACGCTTCCACACTCCCCGATGCAGCGGAACTGATCGCCCAATCCCGCACGATCCAACAACAACGACAGCTTCTTGATGAACCCGACCCCGTCGCTCCGCTTGTCGCCAACCTCACCCAATTGCTACGCCAACAACTCAATCGCTTTGATGGCGAGTACGGCGAGCGTTACGCGCAGGGCCTCCAACGCTTGGCGGGCGACACTCATTGGTCGCAATTACAACCCGAACAACAACAACATCTGCTTTCCGCGCAGTCCCTCCAAGCATCCGCACGTCCCAAAGTGGCCGTACAATCGACCGAAGATGTTCTACACACCCTCGACCATTGCTCTCTTTCGATCTTTTCCGACCGCATCGCAGCCATCTCTGATCGCTTCGACAAAGTTCTTCAACATGCTGCGAAGATGTGTGAACCCCAAACGCAGTTTGTCCAGCTTCCACGTCGTACTTTAAAGAGCGAGGCGGAGATCGACGCTTGGCTTGATGAAGCCAAACAACAGCTTAAAACCGCCCTACAGAAGGGGCCTATCGCAATCTAATCACCCTCATGCGATCCAAGCAGCCCAAAGGAACGGACGGATGCAGCCATTAGACAAGATCCTGAGAAGCCAACTGGAACGTACTGTCAAGAGCGCACGTGAGACCGCCGAAGCCGCCGCACGCGCTGCGCTCGAACAGATCGGTGTCGGAGAAGCCGCCCCCTTTGACCATCTCAACGAGAAAGAAAGAGATCTTCGCCGTAAACTGCGGATACACGGGCGACAACTGGGGGATCTGCGCCACGCCAAAAACGACACCCAAGAGATCGACCGCTTGATCGAAGAAGTCGCCTACGAACATTGGCATCGGATGCTCTTTGCCCGCTTTCTGGCTGAAAACGGACTGCTGATGTATCCCGACCCTGACGGGCCTGTGGCCGTCACGCTCGAAGAGTGCGAAGAACTCGCCCCCGAAGAAGGCGCGACCAATGGTTGGGAACTGGCTGCTCGCTTTGCCGCTCGTATGTTGCCGCAGATCTTTCGGCTGGATTCGCCCGTCTTCTTGCTCACCTTGCCGCCAGAACACCAGCAAAAACTAGAACGCTTCGTGGCCGACCTGCCCTCCGAAGTCTTTGTCGCCTCCGATAGTCTCGGTTGGGTCTATCAATACTGGCAAGCCAAGAAAAAAGATGAAGTCAATGCCTCCGAAGTCAAGATTGGCGCACGAGAATTACCCGCCGTCACACAGCTTTTTACAGAACCTTATATGGTCAACTTCTTGCTCGATAACTCGCTTGGGGCTTGGTGGGCTGCACGAAGACTGACCCAACAAGATCTCAAAAATGCCCAAAGTGAAGAAGAACTACGCCAAAAAGCCTCGATCTCGGGTGTCCCGCTCGACTTCTTGCGCTTTGTGCAACAAGAAGATGGCACATGGACACCTGCCGCTGGAACCTTCGATGCTTGGCCTACAAAGCTTTCCGAACTCAAAACCCTCGATCCTTGCTGTGGTTCGGGACACTTTCTTGTCGCGGCTTTTCTGATGTTGGTTCCGATCCGTATGGCCTGCGATGGCCTCTCTGCCAAACAGGCCGTCGATGCGGTGCTTCGGGAAAACATTCACGGCCTCGAACTCGATCAGCGTTGCGTCGAACTCGCCGCCTTTGCCCTCGCCCTCGCTGCGTGGAATTTCCCCAACGCTGGCGGCTATCGCACGCTGCCAGAATTGCACATCGCCTGCTCTGGCCTCTCGATCAGCGTTGCCAAGGAAGAGTGGAAACAACTCGGCCTCCATAAAAAAAACCTCGCCATCGCCCTCGAATGGCTGCACGACGCTTTCCAAGATGCCCCGATTCTCGGCAGTTTGCTCGATCCCAAAAAAGAAGGCATGAGCGAGCAATTCATCCGCTGGAACGAAGTCGCCCGTGTCTTAGAACAAGCCTTACAACAAGAACCCACCGAAGAACAACAAGAAGCCGCCGTTGTTGCCCGAGGATTGGCCAAAGCGTCCACCTTGCTTAGTGGGCGTTATCATTGGATCTTCACCAACGTACCCTATCTCGCACGCGGCAAACAAAGCGAACGACTCCGCGACTTTTCCGAACGGCGCTATCCCGCCGCAAAGAACGACCTCGCCACCGTCTTCCTCGCTCGTTGCCTCCAACTCTGCGATGAAGGCGGCACCTCCAGCATCGTCCTCCCTCAAAATTGGCTCTTCCTGACCTCCTATAAAAAATTCCGCGAAATTCTCTTAAAAGATCATACATGGCATCTGATCGCCCGCTTGGGGCCACAGGCGTTTCAAACCCCCATGTGGGACTTCAATGTCCAATTGCTCACCATCAGTCGAGGCAGCGCAACGAAAGACTTGGGCGCACTCTTTCGCGACACCGAAACACATCACTTACTCCGTGGCCTCGATGTCTCCGAACAACGCACCGCCTCCGAAAAAGCCGCACACCTGCGGATCGCCGATATCCAAAGCGTCGTCCAAGCAAACCAACTACAAAACCCTGATGCTCGGATAACATTGGATTACTCGAAAAGTATCGATATGTTAGCTGCTATCTCAACAGGGAACAAAGGTATAACAACAAACGACGATCTTCTTTTTATTCAAAAAATCTGGGAACAAGTTTCATGGTCTAACAAATGGGAATATTTTCAAACAACAACGCAAGGGATAAGTTTTTTTGGAGGATTAAATCAAATATTTTTGTATGAAAATGGTCTTGGACAAATGCGTAAATTATCTGCGAGTCAAGATCGAGACCGAGCACGTGATCGTCAGGGCCGAAATGCTTGGGGCAAACAAGGAATTGCGGTCAGTTGCCTGAGGGCCTTACCGATTGCTCGTTATATAGGAACTAAATTCGATACAAACGTCGCCACCATCGTCCCTAAAAATGAATCTCATCTTCCTGCCATTTGGTGCTTTTGTTCTTCGCCCGCCTACAACGAAGCGGTGCGACGCATTGATCAAAAGTTGAATGTGACGAATGCGACACTGGTCAAAGTGCCGTTTGATCTTGCGTATTGGACGCAAGTTGCCGCTGAAAAATACCCCAAGGGCCTTCCGAAGCCGTACACGGATGATCCGACGCAATGGATTTTTCACGGTCATCCATGCGG
>CAUJFU010000045.1 GCA_963169055.1 Myxococcota bacterium | reverse complement strand
GGAGTTTGTGTGTGTATGTGTGGTGTTGTCCGAAGGATGGGAGTTTGTGTGTGTATGTGTGGTGATGTCCGAAGGATGGGTGCTTGTGTGTGGGTGAGTGATGGTCTCGGAAGGATGGGCGATATCGTGATCGATAGAGGGTGTGTGAGGCGTTGGGAGTCGGAGTGTGCGCAACCAGAGAGCGATCGCGAGGTTCAGCAGAGCCATGCTCCAAGTGGTTGCGGCTTGTCCAGCGTAGGGTAGCCACCAAAAGGCAACGACAAAGCAGCCGATTACTGCGCCGAGGGTGTTGAATCCATAGAAATAGCCCGTTGCGTGGGTGGGGTTGGGAAGGTGGCGGACCACAGCGGCCATGGCTGGGAAGACGGCCCCGATCAAGGTGGCGGGAAGGCAAAGGATGGCGGTGCTGAGAGCAAGAAGCAGGGCGGTATGTTCGTGTTGGCTCGGTAAGTAGGTGAGAAGGGCGTCAGCGGCTTGGAAGAGAAAGGGGACGGTGGAGGCGCTGAGGGCGATCAGGAGTTCGAGGCGGGCATAGAGACGGAGCGGATCGGGGTGTCGGTCGAACAAGCGCCCGCCCAAAACGGCTCCAAGGGCCATCCCTGCGAAGAAGATGGAGACCGTCACGGAGACCGCAGGAGTGGAAGCGCCGAGCAGTTGGTGGAGATAGCGCATCCACGTAATCTCGTAGGCCAGTCCAGCGATCCCCGAAAGAAAGAATGCGATCCATAAGATAACCACGCGACGATCCTCGTAGCAAAGCGCCTCAACGCAAAGTGTCTTTGACAAGAGTTCTTTGAGCGTTTGCGGTTGGACGGGAAAAGCGGGATGGCGGGGCGGTTTGCGTACCGCCAAGATCAAGGCGTCCGTGTGTGTGCAAACCGCTCTAGATAGGCGGAAGATCGAGGAAAAAGCAAGAGGCGCAGGGTGAAAAATCCATGAAATCTGTGGGTCATCAAAGGGTCACTTGGCACGTTGTTTGGCGAAACCCTTGATTTCAAAGTCTTTGAAGTCGCAGTGCGCGTTGCGGCAGAAAACGCCCGCGTTGAATTCTGTGTTGGCTTGTGCGGGGAGCTGAAGCTGTTGGATGCTTTTGTCTTGGACGAAGGCGGAAACAAGGCCGCGTTGGACGATCAGTTTGAGGTGGAGGTGTTGGCGCGTATGGAAGGTTTCGTTGTATGTGCCGGTGTGTTCGATCGGTGCGGTGGATGCGTTGCGTGCGGGATG
The DNA here is from genome assembly GCA_963169055.1 of Myxococcota bacterium. Classification (GTDB taxonomy): domain Bacteria; phylum Myxococcota_C; class UBA6777; order UBA6777; family UBA6777; genus JAKLKB01. The sequence goes on along the minus strand of CAUJFU010000045.1, from coordinate 1,884 downwards.
GTAGTGGAGTTGGTAGCTCCATGTTCCGTGTGCGGGGCGCATCCGCAAACTGATCTCGCTGCCGTCAAGTCCACGAAGCCCGAGGCCCACGGTGGTTTGGCGCTTGTTGGCGGCTTTGGTGTTTCCGAGTCCGCGCTGGAGGCTGCGCATATAACTTTGGAGGGGTGTATGGTTTTGGCCTTCTTTGACGATCGCGGGTAGGAAAGCGGCGCGGGTTTGGACTTCGATGTCATCGGCTTGAAGGAGGTGACCTTTGTAGAGAGCCCAACGCAGATCGACGTTGTGGTTGAAGCCTTTGTGGTAGGTGTCTTGTTGGAGGTTTTGATCGAGGGGCTGCCAGAAGCCTTTGTTGTGCCACTGTCTGCGGGGATGGCCGCTCCATGCGTCGGTTGCGGGTCGTGAGCGAAGGTCAAAAAACAAGCGTTGTCGGCCATCTTGGAGGGGTGTGGTTTGGGCGTATTGTTTTTCCCAAGGGATCATCACAGGCGAGCCGTTGATGTCGCGAAGGTGCGGAGGCTTGGGAGAAAACAGAAAGAACAACCCGACGGCGAGGGCGAGCGCCAACAAAACGATACCGGTGACGACCAATTGACGGAGTTTGTGAGGCTCCCAATCTTCGTGGAGTTCGGAGAGGTCAGGAGCATCGGCCTCGCTGCGTCGGCTGAGAGAGGCTTTGAGGCGGCTTGGCCAAAGAGTGAGACGTTGACGCAAAGAGCCGTGAGAGCGCTCGGGAGCTTCGGTGAGAGCGTGAGCGGCTGCGTGATCGACGACCGTATCGCGGGGGGCGGGGACAGGCGACTGGGAGGGGATGGCGTCTTGGAGGGCTTTCCACAATTGGTCGGTCGAATCAAAGCGTTTGAGGGGTGACGTGGCGAGGCAGCGTCGGATGATCTGATCGACTTTGGGGTGTTCGGGAACGATGATGGTGTCGGGGCCGGGAAGTCGGGGAAAGGGAAGCTGTCCTGTGACCAGTTCAAACAGGATCACGCCCATGCTGTAGATATCAGCGCGGTGATCGACATTTTTTGCATCACGCCGCTGTTCGGGGGCCATATAACACTCGGTTCCCATCGAGACAAAACTTTTGGTGAGTTTGCGGATGTGTGTGGTTTCGTGGGTGACGCCCGCAAGACCGAAGTCTGCGACTTTAAGCGTGCCGTCTGCCGTAAACAGCAAGTTTTCGGGCTTCAAGTCGCGGTGGATCACGCCCTTGCTATGGGCATAAGCCATGGTCTTGGTCAGATCCAACATGATCCGAACGGCTTCTTGAGCAGGAAATGCCCCATCTTGCATGAGTTCGCGCAAAGAAGGCCCATCAATAAACTCCATCACAAAGTAATGGCGGTGGCGGTTGGCTCCACGGTCGATGACGTACACGATGTTGGGATGATGCAATTGGGCCATCGCAGCGGCTTCTTTGGTGAAGCGCATGATCGAGGCGTTGTTTCGGGCCAATTGGGTATCGAGTGTTTTGATCGCGACGATCCGCCCGAGGGATTTTTGAACTGCGCGATAGACTTGGCCCATGCCACCGCGTCCGAGGCAATCTTGGATGTCGTAGCCATCGATGGAAAAGCTGGGTTTTCGGGCATTATCGCGAGGCGTGGGGAGAGGGCGATGACGGACACCGTGTGCAAAAGGAGCGGGTTCTTCTGGGGAGGGCTGGGCCTCTTGGGCTTGTCCGTGGAGCAATTCCATCTCTGGAAGGCCGACTTCGGTGGGGTCGTTGTAAGCGAGGGCAAGGTTGCCTTCGGCGGCTGGGACCGCACGCAAGAGGGTGACACGAAAGTAAGCGCGACATTTGACGCAGCGGGTATGCTCACCTTGTTTGAGTAGGCTGACGTCTTGTTCGGCTTGGCAGTGTGGACAGGCTTGCAAGTTCAT
>CAUJFU010000044.1 GCA_963169055.1 Myxococcota bacterium | reverse complement strand
TTGTTCGAGGTCTGCTTCAAATGAACGATGGGTGAGATTGATCCCGATATCGATAAGCTGCATGGCGTACGGTTCCTTGTTGGGTTGGTCGTGTTGTGGGGCTTTTTGTTGGGTTCTTCTTGGCTTTATTAGGTGGGGGCGCTGCCCCATACCCCGCCATAGACTGACGCCCCTTGACCCCTGTTTTGGCGGAAGGAGCAGCCGTGTTTCAAACAAACAGCACTGCCGCGTGAGGAGACGCGAACACGGGGGGGTTTTATCTACCGCGCCGCTTTCGGTAAAAAGAAACGATCAGAACGAAACAAGGGGGAAAAAAGAGAGTTTTTATCTACCGCGCTGCTTTCGGTAAAAAGAAACTTGACCATGATGGGACTTACGCAGTTGACAAAAAAACCCGTGTTCGCGGCAATTCAAGTGAGAGCATCGTTGGTTTGGAAAGCAGTGATCTTTTCGCTGATACGGGGTCAAGGGGCGACAGTCCCTTGCGGGGTGTGGGGTGGAACCCCACAAAAACGTTCGAACTGCGTAATTCCTACACAAGCAAGCCTCTCCGTTCAGAAGCGAACACCCACTCCAAGAGAGGCGTTGAGATCCCAACGGACGGCCCATTCGCCACCAAGGTTCAAAAAGCGCGCACCAGCGAGCAGATCGAATTGAAGGAACCAAAGCACCGCAAAGCCATATTGGACGCTAAAGATCCCTGCGGGTCCAAAACTGCCCGACCAGAGGGTTTGTTCAGAGGCTTGTTCGCGGGGCCAGAGAGTTTGTGCCAACAAAGCTCCGCGCAAAAGGACACCCGCCCCCAACCACCAATGAGGCCGCGCCAGTAACGTCCATTGAAGACCGATATCCAGTTGAAGCGTATGCAAGTGAAAACCAAGCGTGTTGGGGAGTGTGGTGCTGCCGTGTTGTGAACCGAACTGCAAAAGCAAAGACATCCGCCCCGTCCCAACACCATCCAAAGGCAAACGGATATGCAGACTTGGCCCGTGATGCCAGACCCCTTGATCCACCCCGCTCCATCCGCCCGTATAAGACACACCCAGACTCGGCCCCAAAAGCTGCCCCTCGAAACTCCGCCAATCCCCGTTGGAAGCCTTGGTTCCACCGCGCAGATCTTTGGGAATCCAGTACGCAAGGCGTTGTCCGAGATGGCGCAGTCGAAAGCGTTGGCCCTTTTCCAACAGAATCGACTGATGATAGATCCCGTGTTTTCTGCGCCATTGCAAGATATAACGCCCGGGAGGAAGGGCGACTTGGACTTCGCGGCCTTTGTTTTTCACCACCTCTGCAAGCAACAAGTCGCGTTGGGAAGTCCAAACAAAAAACTCCCCCGCAAGTTGTGGATGAAGCCAAAGCCAAGCCCGCTGTTGGGAAAGCGTCGTCAAGATCAGCGAGCCATAACCAGACAAACGCTTGGAAAAACGCGCCCGCTGTGGCCCTCTTTGCGAAAAGATCGTGCGCGCCAAAGCGCGGTTATAAGAATAGTTGTAGGCTTCTTCGAGCGTGACGTGGCCATCGTTGTTTTGGTCGGCAGCTCCGCGCAGTCCAGAAAGCAAGTAGTGTGTGAAGATTCCACCGCGCAAACTGGGATCTTCGTGGGCGCTCTCTTTCTGTCCCGTCGCCGTAATCATCACCTCCCCCGTCGCCGAAGGAGCCAGCCGCACAAAAGGAAAACGAAAGCCTTCTTTGCGACGCTTTAAGCCTTTGCCTTGCAAGATCTCGCCGCTTTCACAAGCATCAAAGACCACCAGACGCAGCGAAGCCAACGTCCTCCGAACAAACCGCTTGATCTGCGTAAAAGTGATCGTGCTTTCACCCAGCAACAACCGTCCTTTTTGAGCATGGCCTGAGTAATACACAAACAAGATGATGCGTTTTTTCGGCCCCCATCGTTTGCGTTGTTCGGCGATGCGCTGCTGGATCGAAAGCATCGCTCGCTCGACCGCAGGAGCGGACTGCCCCGTCAATAGCCAGATATCGCCCGCCTTGTACCCCGCCAACTGCACCAAGAGATCATGCACTTTGCGCGCATCCAATTCTGCAAAACGCAGGGGCAAAGCTCGCTCCCCCGCTTGGTTGTGGCCGATAATCAAGGCCACACGCAACACCTCGCTGTCTTCGTTGCAATCTCCCCCTCTCACCGCACAAATGGAGCGTTGCGGCAAAGAAGCAAGAGACGGAACGGGACAAAAAAAAGTGCAGGCCCCAAAAAACAAGGCTCTCCAAACGGATATTCGGGAAAAAAAAGCGCGCAAAAAGTAGGCGAAGCAAGAAGCAGCCATCCGAAAGATCCCTTCTATAGGGGCGAACGCCGAAAGCGATACAAGAACAAGTAGGCGCATGGGCCGTGAGGCTTGGGTTCTTGATGCGCCCACGCATCGGGAGAAGGAAGCTGCGCGCTCAAGGCGCGGAAGTGCAAGGGTTGACGGGAAAAGCAAGCCCAGATCTCTTCGTGGCCGTGGGTGGCTTGATCGAATTCCAAGCTGCCGGGGAGCGTGGTTTCGTTGGGCGAATCGAGCCGCAGGCTGGGTTGTTCGGTGGAAGCTGGATACAACGCAGAGAGGCGGCCTTCTTGATCGCGGTGGAGGACATACAGATAAGCGGGCTTTTGTGTACGCCATTGGTACGCAAGGCGGATGTGATCGCCAGCCTTGACCGATTCACCCGATGCCATCTGACGGATCACCGCGCCGCGTTTTAAGCCGATAAGAAAAACCGGCGTATCCACACCGCGATAAATCGTGTGTTGGGGCGTCCACAACGATCTCAAAGACAGCGACAAAAACAAGGCGACAGAACAGGTCGCAACACTCGCCCAGATCGCCCAGCCCGCCCAAGGTCTGGGGGACTTCGTTGGTTGCGATTTGGAAGCAGCGGCGGCCCGCGTTGAACCGCAAGGCGTTGGATCAAAGCCATGAGACTCCGTCGATTGCGGCTTAAAAGAAGCGGCGAGAGCTTGTTCGAGGGCAAGCGGCGGGGTTGGATGGGAGAGAAAGTCGGTGCGCTCTTGGCGCAACCAAGCCATCTCTTGTTGGCAGCGTGGACAAGTCGCCATGTGGTCTTCGGATTCGCGGCGCTCGGCTTCTGGCTCAAGGCAGAGCAGGTGGCGATCCATCCGATACTCAGACAAACAGGAAGAAGAAAGGCGTTCCCATCTCATGGATTTTTTTCTCGCAAGACGATGCGGCCACGTTGCTGGAAATGTTGCAACCATCGGCGGATCTGATCGCGCGAAACCTCCATGACTTCGGCGATCTCTTCTTGGGTCATGCCGCTGACGTAGCGATACAAGACAGCGGCACGTTGTGTCTCGGGGAGTTGTTCGAGAAATTGTGCGAGCGCGATCTGCTCTTCGCGTGTCCAGTCGGAGGGTTCTTCGGCTGCGTCGGTGGTCTCGTCCTCTTCGTGAAGCGAGAAGTAGCGCAGATGGCGCTTGTCTTTGTCGAGGATACGCAAGCAGTGGGTGGTGGTGACGCGATAAAGCCAAGGAAGGATGTGTTGCGGCTCGCCTTGGTATTGATCCAAACTGCGGCACAAGGTCAAAAAGATCTCTTGCATCGCGTCCTCCACACGCTCATGATCTCGAAGTATCCGACGACATCGCCTTTTTAAGATGTACCCGTAGGTTTGATACAACACACGAACACGCGATTGGATATCGTGGGTGGGTTCCGCTGCTTTGCGCAACGGCCAACGAGTGAACAAGGCAACCAGTACACCGAAGAACATCACATACCGTCGTTTGTATTAGGGTTTCCAGCGCAGGATCACACCTTGGCCGAGAACGAACAAGGTTTTTTGGTCAGGAGAAAGGCGCAAAGCATAGAGCGACGGGATCTTTCCTGTGTCGATGTGTTTGCCTTTGAGTTGGGTGATCGGGATCGAGGCAAAGGTTTTTCCGCCATCTGTGCTTTCAAGCAAGAGACCTTCGCTTTGCGTTCCGCCTTGATTTTCAAACAAGCCGCCCGCAACCGCAAAGATCCGATTTCCGTCGACCGACAAGATATCACCATGAGGCATGCTTGTGGTGGCCTTGTGTTCAAAGACTTTTTGCCAACGCGCCCCGCGATCATCTGAGCGCCAGAGGGCGATGCCTGCGGGCTGTTTTTGAGCATCAAGAAGATGTCCCATCACCAAGAAGCTCTGCGCTCCGAGAACATACGCAACCGTCAGCGAGCAAGAAGTGCATGGCATGGTCGCATCTGTCCAATACTTGGGCATATCCGCCATCGTCGTTCCTGCGGGAAGTTCGGCGTTGGTGGTGTTGTACGAGACGAAAGGGATCACTTGAAAATTTCCGCCGACAAAACTATCTCGCGACCCAACCAAAAGGGCCGTCTGTTGGGCGATATGAAGACTTTGAAAACGTGCGTTGGCCTTCGCGGGATCGTTGAAGTAGACCAGTTTTTGGGTTTTCCAATCGCCGTTGGATTCGGGAACAAAAGAGAGGATCATATTTTCCATGGTGACGAACCAGCGGCCATCCACGACGAGCAGCTTGCGGTTTGTAGAGAGGGAGCCGTTGAGGATGTTGTTTCGGTCGAGATTGGGCGTCCAGTTGGTTTGCGAGGTTCGGCTAAACAGAGAAGGGTGGAAGTCGCTTGGGTTGGCGTCCCAAAAACTGCCGAAGACATAACCGCGTCCCCCCAAACAAGCGATTCCAAAGACCGTGAGATCGACGATCTCATAATGTGCAGTGCGCGGAAAACCTTGGCCTTGGATGCAGTTGGCACACGTCCATGTGCTGCCGCCGTCTTTGGTGACGCGCAGATTTCCGTACTGCATATTGATCCCACCTTCGCGAAACGCCCGCATGGTCGCGGTTTCAAAGGTTTGATTGTCCCAAAAACATCCTCCGATATAATCACCACCCCCAAAAGACTCGTAAGCAACGGTCGCCCAACCGCTTGTAGGAAGTGAGGTGTCTCCTTTCACGGAGGCATACAAATCGACCGAACGAAGGACGTTTTGGTTCGAAAAGATATCCAAGGTGGCTTTGTGGCTACCCGCAGCGATGGCCTCAAAACGGATATCGAGTGTGATCTTGGCCGATGCTGCAAGGCTTTGTGCAGAAAAGGCTGTGGGTAAGGAAAAGACTCCGACCGAAGCGCTTGCGTTGGTCAGGGCAACATGGCTGATCTGGCAAGGGCCATCGCCTTGGTTGGTGAGTGTCAGGCTTTGGGTCTTGGATTCACCCAGTTTGAGTTCGTAGAAGCTGAGCGAAGAAGGCGAGACTTGTAAGCGACAGATCCCTGTTTGCGTCGGGATACAAGCTCCGTTTTGGCAGGTCTCGCCTGTTTTGCAATCCGCATTTTGTGCGCAAGGCTTGTTGGGATCGGGGATACAGGCTCCGCTTTGGCAGATCTCGCCTGTTTTGCAATCTGCGTTTTGTGCGCAAGGCTTGTTGGGATCGGGGACACAGGCTCCGTTTTGGCAGATCTCACCTGTTTTGCAATCCGCATTTTGTGCGCAAGGCTTGTTGGGATCGGGGACACAAGCTCCGTTTTGACAGATCTGGCCCGTTTTGCAATCGCTCTTGGCTTGACAGGTCGGTTTGGGGTTGCTCTTGCAGGTGCCAGCCGCGCAGCTCTCGCCTGTTGCGCATTCTTGATCGATACGGCAAGCCTCGATCGCAGGGTCCACACAGCGGTTGCGAAGACAAGTGCGCGGAGCGTTGCAATCGCTGTCTGATTGGCAGTGATCGAGCTGTTGGCAACGATAACTACGGCAGCGATGATCGATCGGGCAATCCGATTGTTGCGCGCAATCCTTGAGCGTAGGCCCACACGTAAAGCCCGAAAATACCGTCACTCCCAACAAACAAAGCGCCAAGGCGCCTATCCACCGTCTCATCCGTTTTTCTCCTTTTCATCCATCCGATGATCTTTGTTCTGATTTGTCGGTTGGAAGGCACATCCCCACGCGCGCAGAGGGTACGATCTCCTCACAACCACAAGCAAGCCCTTTTGCATGCTGTGTGGGTATGGATCAAAGAGGTGGTACGTTTTGGGTAAGTTTTTTCAAAAAAAGTCGAAGTGGCGCAAGCACGCCTTTTGGAGTGGTTCACAGAAGAGGGAGATAACGATGGATGGCATCCACGATCCGCTCGGCAGCGTGGCCATCCCAGAGGGGTGGGATCGAAGGGGTGGGGAGAGAGCCTTGGAGGATCGACTGATAAGCCGCCAAGATGCGGTCGGTTTGAGTGCCGACAAGTTGATTGCTGCCGATCTCGCAAGTGATGGGTCGTTCGGTGTTTTCGCGGATGGTGATGCAAGGGATCTTGAGGAAGGTAGTTTCTTCTTGGATGCCGCCCGAATCGGTGAAGACGACTTTGGCGTGAGACATCAGGTGCAAAAAGCCCAGATAGTCGAGGGGATCGAGCAAGCGAAGTTGGGTCATACGTTGGAGCCGTTGACCAAAAGGGCCATGTTGAAGATTGTTTCGGGTGCGGGGGTGCATGGGAAACAACAAGGGAAGGTCTTGTTGGATCTGTTCGAGAGCATCAAGGATGCGTTCAAAAACGGCGGGATCGTCAACGTTGGAGGGGCGGTGCAGGGTCAACAAGCCATAGGCCCCTTCGGAAACACCGAGTTCTTGGAGGGTACGGAGTCCTTGGAGTTTGGGTTGTTGTTTGACGAGTGTGTCGATCATGACGTTTCCGACCAAGAACACCCGATCTTCGGGGACGCCTTCACGATGCAAGTTTTCGACACCAGAGACTTCGGTGCAAAAGAGCATAGAAGAGATGGCATCGGTGACGATACGATTGATCTCTTCGGGCATGGTGCGGTCGTTGGAGCGCAAGCCAGCTTCGACGTGGATCACGGGGACATGAAGCTTGGTTGCAACGAGACTGCACGCAACAGTGCTGTTGACATCGCCCACCACAAGGATCGCGTCGGGCTTGTGCTGGAGGACGATAGGCTCAAAGGCGACCATGATCGCGGCAGTCTGGGCAGCATGGCTCCCTGAACCTACGCCAAGATGGACGTCGGGGTCAGGGATATCGAGCGTTTCAAAGAAAGAATCACTCATCTTTTTGTCGTAGTGCTGGCCTGTGTGGACAAGCAAGGCTTGGATAGAAGGGTATGCTTTGTAGGCTTCCATCAACGGAGCGATCTTGACGAAGTTTGGGCGTGCGCCCACGATATTCAGGATCTTCACGACGCGATCTTCCCCTTTGCGACGAGCGTTTCAAGCAACGAAAGATATCTTTCGGCAAGCTTCCCGCGATGAAAGTGTTCTTGAATATAACGGCGACCATTTTTGCCGAGCTTTGCCCCGAGATCGGGATCATCGGCCAAACGACAGACGGCGGCCACCAGATCGTCCGCATTTTCGGGTTCCATACAGATTCCTGCGTGGGCAGTGCGGATCAATTCGGCGCTATGGCCTTCCACGCCAAGCAAGATCGGGCGCTCCATCGAAGCAGCCTCAAAGATCTTGGAGGGGAGTACAGTTTTGAACAGATCGGTTTTTTTCAAATGCACTAAGGTGACGTCTGAAAAAGACAAGACATCGGGCATTCGGCGTTTTTCAAGCAGTCCCGTAAAGATCACGTTATCCAAGTGTTTGTCTTGGGCGGCTTGTTGAAGTTCTGCACGCAAGGCTCCGTCGCCCACGAGCAGGAAGGCGATATCTTGGCGTCCGAGCGCTTTGAGTTTTTCGGCTGCGGTCAACACCACTTGGAGTCCACACGCCATCCCGATGGTTCCGATATAACTGCACACAAAAGGTTGTTGGATGCCGAGAGCCTGTTTGTAGGCAAGCGCGGGGGATTGGGGGAGATATTGATCGGGATCCACGCCGTTGGTGATCACCGAGATCTTTTCGATGTTTACGCCTTTGTGCAAGAGTTCTTCTTTGTAGCCGTCGCCGACCGTCACGATGTGTGTGGCGGCTTTGTACATCCAATCTTCGAGTTGATAGAGCAGACGCAACAAGGCAGGCTGTTGCATCGCTCCCACCGCCGTGATCGAATCCGGCCACAGATCGCGGATCTCCAGAACAAACGGGATGCCCCGCCAAAAGTGCGTGAGAACGCCCGACCATCCGCAAAAAAACTGCGGAGAAGTCGCCACGATCACATCGGGTCTCTGCAACCCCGCTGCCGCCAACACCGAAGTCATCAGATAAGAAGTATAGTTGGCGATGCGCTTGATCGTGCCTTCGTTTGCAGCGATATACGTCCACACCCGCACAACCTCGATCCCATCGACTTCTTCGCGCTGATAGAGTTTATTTTGGTAGCCCTCAAAGACCACACCCGACGGGCAATTGGGCGCGCAAGTGATCACCGTGACCTCGTGGCCAAGTTCGACCCACCGCTTGCAATTGTCGTAAGTACGGGTTGCAGGAGCATTCACTTCGGGGGGAAAATAATGAGAGAAAAACAAGATACGCACGGCTTCACTCACCCAAAACGAGAAAGGGAACAAAGAAGAAAAGCACCTACTCGATCACCATACGAAAAGAAACATCGGTTCCACCCGCACGAAAGCACAAGACAGGGTTGGGTGTAGCGATCCCAAAGTGCGAACAGTACCAGCTTTCCTCGGTCTGTTTTGGCAAGAGAGCGCCATCGCCAAAGAAGCGGATCCGCACGACGCCAACAGGTGTAGTCAATTCGGCTGTTTGCTCGTCTTGGTGGGTGATGACACAACGCGGATGAAGATGCAAGCGTGCGATCACAGACACGGGTTGTTGGGCCTTGATCTGATCGTAAACCACCAGTCGCCCTGTATGTGACCAATCAAAGCGCCTCTCGTGTCGGGCTTTTTGGGGGAGTCGCAGATAGCCGTCGTGCCATGCTTGCAGCGAAAATCCTGCATCATCGGCCTTCCACAAGACATCATGAGGGAGAGCGCGTTCGGCCACACGAAACGCCCCCCAAAACACGGACTGATCGACGCCTTCGATCTCGACGGTGTTGTGTGCATGGGTGGATCGAACATAACGCCGCATCGGACTATCGAGATAATCACAGACACCGCTATCCACGAGGATCCGCTGTCCGCGCAACGATAGCTCAAACGAAAAAGTATCGCCGTGTGCATGACCCGGCAAATAATCGGGCCCGATCAGACCGGCATCACAGATCACATACGACCCACTCTCGTTGATTGCGCCATAATAACCCGCATCCCGAAGCGCCCAAACCTTGCCTGTCGCATACATCGGTGCATCGGGGGCCAACCGCGCATAGGTATTGTGAGTGCTCTCAAACGCCCTATTCTCCAGCAACACGGACGGTTCGTGAGCGATCCCAAACGCGCTATCATTCAACAACGCGATCTGCCCGTCAGGATGGCAGAGGACACGCAAAGCGCCTAACATCGAGGGCAGATAGCGCGAAGCCAAGGCTCGCGTCTGCTCATCTCCATGAGTCGAAAGCAGCCGAACCACCGCCGTCATCCGCAGGTGGTACATCGGCGAACGCTCAAAGTGCATCCCGTCAGGCAAGATCTGTTCGGGCAGTTCGCGTTGGAGCAAAGACAAGCCGACGGCGCGCCAACGCGCAGCATCCGCCCCCAAAAACCGCGCACCCAACAGCGCCAACGCAGCGGCATTTTCAAACAAGTGATTTCCAAGCAGATGGTATTCAAGGCGCGCACACAAGGATTCGGCTTGCGCGTGTAGGCTTCGCCAAAGCCGCTCGCAAAAGCTCGGGTCGCGGGTCGTTTTCTCGCGGTGTTGTTCAAAAAAATAACCGCACCAATTCATCAGCCGCAACGACGTTGGGTAGGGTTCCATCGCCGTAGAATCGGGAGATTTTTCCACAAAAGACAGCCAGTCTGTGACCACCCCGACAGCTTCATCCCACGACATCGACCACAACCACTCGAAGTAATGCAGGTTGTACAGCCAAAGCTTCGAGGCCCCCAAAGCCGACCAATCCGGCGGGAAACCGAGAGACCTGTGTTCATGCAAAAAGCACCATCGCCCCGCCAAGATCGCTTCATGCTGTCCTGCCTCGTTCGGCGGTTCAAGCCATGCCGAAGTCGAAAGCTCTGTACTTCCGGGGAATGGTGACGGCGGATGTTGCTTGAGGCGAGTATACCACCGACGCAACGGACGCATCCGCGTCCATACCTGCCCAACAAGCTGCTCCGCACGCAAAGAAGACAACGTGTGCCAGTAGCGCTGGATCATCTCAATCATCCACAAAACCCCAAGCTATCGGCTTTTTTATCAACAAGCGCACTCTTCTGCGCGTGGAAAGCATCGCTATTAATGAAGGTGCGTCTCAAAGGATGACAACAACAAGGCTGCAAGATCTTGAGAGATCGTTTCGTTAGGTGCCAAAAGCTCGGATTTATCGGCCTTTGCGTGTTCATGAACAAAAGAACCATTTGGTTCAGACTTCTCAAAGCCTTGTGGGATCAAGACGACCTTTGCTTCTCGCGCAGCTTCTACCGCCGCAAAAGAAGCGCGGGTGACGTTGATGATCTCGGCCAAAGGGATCGGCGGGAGGCCGCCTGTGCGCAAGGTCTCCACAAAGGCCGTCATCTCGGCCTGATGGCCTTTATCTTGACGCAAGGTGCGAAGGCTACTGAAGGATTTGAAGCCAAAGCCCTCGGTCGAGCGAAAGTTATCCATCCGAATCACTTGTTGATCAAAGAACAGCTCGAGCGTTTCTTTGGGGAAACTTTTGCTACCGTTGGAAAAATAATTCAACGTGGCGATCGACCCATCCGCCATCTGCAACAAGATCGACATCTTGTCTTCGCGGATATCCGCCTTTTCTCCCACCATCATCGCAGAAACCGCAGTAATCGGGCTGCCTGCAAGGAAGGACAACAGATCCAGAAAGTGACAGCCTTCGCCGATGATCCGACCGCCGCCGAGTTCGGGATCTTGGGTCCAATGGTTGCTTGGAATGTAGCCCGCGTTGACGGTCATCTGCATACACAAGGGTCCACTGCGCCCACGCAGAGCTTGCTTGATGTGCTGGATGTGCGGGCTAAATCGACGATTAAAGCCGACCATCAGGCATTTATCGGGTGCTTTGCGTGCGCAAGCGATCACCTTGGAAAGTTCGAGATCGTTGAGTGCAAGGGGTTTTTCAACAAAGACGTGCTTTCCTGCTTGCAAGGCATCGCACACTTGTTGAGCGTGGACGTGATGCCCCGTCACCAAAAAAACGGCATCGACGCGGGGATCGGCCAAGACATCCTTGTAAGAGGTCAACGCCCGCAGCGCTCCCGCCTTTTTCGCTGCATGACGCGCTGCAAAAGGCTTGTGATCCACCACCGAATCGATCACCGCAGCGGTCTTTGCAAGGGCGGGAAGCAAGGTGCTAACCGCAAAGTTTCCCGCTCCAACGACGCTCACGCATACAGCCTCGCGTGGCACGATGCGCCCCACATCGAGCACCATTTGTGCGCTGCGCAGCGGAGTGTGTTGGGGATAAGTTAAGACGACGCCCAAGGCTTCGCTATCATGGCGGATCACCTCGTAGGCTTGGGTGGCTTGCGCGATCGCAAAGCGGCGAGAGATCATCGAATCGACTTCGACGCGTCCTTTTGCCATCGCTTGCACGAAGGCTTCAAAGTTGCGTTGTTCGGTCCAACGCACCAAACCGTACGGATAATCGTGGCCCTGCTTTTCGTACGCAGCATCGTAACGCCCGGGTCCATAGGAACAAGACACCTGAAACGTTAGCTCTTTTTCGTAAAAATCACTTCGTCGAAGGTTGAGGCCCACCACACCGACAAGGACGATTCTCCCGCGCTGGCGACTGATCTGGGCGGCTTGGTGCATGATCTCGTCGGTCTTGGCAGAAGCCGTCACCAAAACGCCGTCTACACCGCGCCCTTGGGTCCATGCAGCGGCGTGTGCGATCGGATCTTCTCCTCGCCCCAAACGTACGACTTCCGCACCGTACGATGCAGCAAGATTCAAGCGTTCTTCGTTGAGGTCGATCGCAAGGACTTCGCAACCATTCGCATGCAGCAACTGGATGCTCAACAGCCCCAACAGCCCGACGCCAAAGACCGCAAAACGCTCACCCATCGTCGGTGCAGCCAGTCGCATCCCCTGCAAAGCGATGCTTCCAAGTGTCGTAAAGGCTCCTTGTTCGCTGCTGACATTGTCGGGGAGTTTGACACACAAATTGCGCGGAACCACGACGAGTTCCGCATGATGGCCGTTGCTTGCGACCCGATCTCCGGGTTGGATATCCTGTACCCCCGCGCCCACTTCCAACACAACACCTGCGTTTGAATACCCCAACGGAAGAGGCTGATCCAACTTTCGCAGCACCGCATCCACCGTACTCAAGAGACCATCCGTCCGGACTTTTTCGAGGACTTGCTTGACCTTCTCTGGTTGCGAACGGGCCTTGTCGAGCAAATTGGCCTTGCCAAACTCAACCAACATCCGCTCCGTCCCTGCCGAGATCAACGAGGATTGGCTCTGAATCAACACAGCCCCCCGTGACAACGATGGCGCGGGTAGTTCAGCCACTTCCAACTCACCCGTCCGTAAATGCTGCAACACCTGCTTCATACAAAAAAACCCCACACGTCACAACGGAGGCCACCGCCACAACACCAACTCGACGACGCATCGATCATTGCGGCCATCACAGGCTAATCCAATCTATTGCGTTACCTTGCGCGCAGGTTATACACAAAAAGTTCTCCCCCGTCACACTGATTTTGATCTACAAAGAACACTCGCCCTTCAGCCAAGACGATGGTCGTCTTGACGGCCCTTCCCAATCCACGAAACTGTTGAGCCTTCTGACGATGCGTATCCTCATCGATGCCTCGACCGCCAACATGGGCGGCGCTCGCAATTATCTGCGCCACCTGTTGCGTGAACTCCCACACGTCGCGCCTCACGATCATTTCGCGCTGATCATCCCCGAAGACATCCAAGATATCCTGCTTGATGACCTGCATCAAGCCATCCAACAGACCTCCGCAACGTCCGGGATGGTGTGCTTTTACCCCTGCCCTGCTTACGGAGCGGGTCTGCTTGCCCAACTCCGACTTCGCCTGCAATGGATTCCCCAAGTCGCTCGAAGATTCCGTGCAGATATCCTGTTTTCTTCCACAGGCTTTGGCACTTGGAACAGCCCATGCCCCGAAGTTCTCTTGGTCCGTAACGCAGCCTATTTTTGCCCGATCTACGAAGAACAAGCCCGACGCTTCGGGCAAAACAACCTCAACCTCTATATCCGCCGTTGCCTGAGCACCCTCTCCATCCAAGCCGCGCACACCGTCCTTTTTCCCTCCGAAAGCATCCGACGCGAAGTTCTGCTCCATACCTCACTCGCCCAAAAACCCACCCATGTCCTCCATTATGGCGTCGATCTCTCCGCCTTTTCCATACACGATCCCCCACAACCCGCCATCGCGGACAAGATCCAACGCTGGAAAGACCAAGGCTACAAGTTGCTTTTGCACGTCTCTTCCTACGCAACGCACAAAAACATCGAAGTCGTCTTAGAAGCCCTTCCAGCGGTCTTGCGCGCAGGTCACAAGATCAAATGGCTGACCACCCTCTCCCGCGAAAAAACGGGCGACAAACCACAATATGACGCCTTTTTCCAACGCGCCCAATCCTTGGGCCTCTGCGAGATCATCGAAAGCAGCGGACATCTTCGCCACGAAGAATTGATCTGGCTGTATCGCCACGCCGATTTGTTTGTCTTTCCCTCTTACACGGAATCCTTTGGACAACCGCTGATCGAAGCGATGGCAGCGGGACTTCCGATCGTCGCATCCGATCGCCCCGTCCATCGAGAACTCGGCGGCGATGCCGTACTTTATTTTGATACCTTTGATCCCGAAGATTGCGCCCGACAAATCCTTCATGCGCTCGCCTCACAAGGCGCAACCACCGACTGGCGCGCACGATCGAAACAACAAGCCGCTCGCTATGCTTGGCGTGCTTATGCTCGACAGCTTGTCGACTTGCTGCACAACGTCGCCGGCCTTGACCGCTCATAACCTTGGCCGCTCGAACGAATGACCGAAAAAGATCCCTCTCTCCGAGAGATCCGACGCTCGGTGCCTGATGTTTCAACCAATCACCGCCCTCCACACAGAAAGGCTCTCTCATGGCAGATCCGATCGAACCCACCCACAACGGCTGTCTCATTCATGTGTACGCCGCTCCGCGTGCCTCACGAACACAAGTGGTCGGAATCCACGACGGTATGCTCAAAGTCCAGATCGCCGCCCCCCCCGTCGATGGAGCCGCAAATGAAGCACTGATCGCCTTTTTCGCACTCTCCCTCCAAGTCCCCAAAAAGGCCGTCCACCTAGCCTCGGGTTCTTCCAGCAAACGCAAGACCCTCCAGATCGACGGCGTCTCTCCTTCCCAAGCCCGCGCTGCCTTCGGCCTCCTCGATCTCTAAACCTTCGCAAATCCTTGAGAAGCGTGACGGATGAGCGAACAAACATTCGCCAAAAAAGGAAAAAACCTATGAAAAGATCGATCTACTTTGTCCGAGACGGAGTCGAACGAGAAGAGACTTCTTCGGGCAAATGTTTGCGCGTGTTTTGGCACTCTAACGCTTATACCGAGATGACGTTTGTATCGTTGTTCTTGTTCTTGTTCTTCCTTGGTTTAGTCTTCCAAGTTTCACTATCCGATGCACCGCCTGAGAAGTATCTTGTCGTGTTGCTCCCTTTGAGCGTTTTGGGAGTTGGGTGGATTTTTCTTCGCTTTTTCGTCAATTATACGCTCATCCACGTCGACGCCTCAGAAGTCCGATTCACGGCTCGCCCTTTGCCTGCTTTGTTTTCCGCCAACTCGAAGAGTTTTCCCCGCGATCAAATCACGGCGCTGACCTTGGATCCGATCGCACGGTATTCAGAAAACGAAGCGATGGTATCCTTTCGGATCCGCGTCGATCTGTCGAATGGAGAAAGGCATCTCTTTCTCGATCGCATTCCCAAAGAGCGCGTATCCGCAGCATTTACAGAGCTTGAACGCTGGCTTTTGGAGGATAGAAACAAAGTTGTTTCGGCAACCATCTCCCCCGAAGATACAGAGCTTGAACGCTGGCTTTTGGAAGATGGAAACGAAGTCGTTCCGGCAACCATCTCCCCCGAAGAAGCCATCGAGGCACGATCCCGCCGTCGCCTGCGAGCGGTCATGCTCACGATGGCGGTGGGCTTGGGCGTTCTACTCTGTCTCGCTTTGGCTGCTTTGCCTTCCTCTCCAACGAAGAAGCCTGAACACTGCACAAAGCGTCAGCCTTCAAAGCCTTGGTTTGGCCCAGGACTCCAAGGAGACGAATGGACATGCTGGCCCAACGGGCGTTGGAAATCAGCCAGATTTTGGAATCTCGGCGAGATTGAGGGCAGCGAAACAGAGTGGTACGACAATGGTCAATTGCACACACGAATCCACCGCAACAATCACAAAAAACAGGGTACTTATGAAGAATGGTACCCAAATGGCCAACGAAAGCAGATCGGAAATTACAACCGTGGATCGGAAAACGGAGTCTTTTCCTCATGGCACGAAAACGGAAAAAAAAAGGCAGAGATACAGTACAAAAACGGCCAAAAACACGGAACAACGATCGAGTATCACTCAAACGAGAACATCCAACAGCGCAAGAATTACTATGGTGGAGCATTGGATGGCAATTACGAAAGTTGGTATGTAAACGGTCAAAAAGAGATAAGCGGTACATATCAAGGTTTCGGAAATGTGTTCTACGACGGCGGCCAAAAACCCGATTATCGACCTGTCGGGCTTTGGCGAAAGTGGACGCCAACGGGAGAGTTGATGTGGACGGCGAGATTCCATGAGGGCCAACTCTGCGGGGAATGGCGATGTCGGGGTAGAATCGGAGAGTGTATGCTCGACTTTGCGATAAAACTCCCCCAAGGAGGGGATCGAAAGCGTTGTCGATACAGGGCGAACGCCGCCATTTGTCCGCCCTGCCCAAACGACCGCAAAAAACATACGAAAACTCCGCAAAAAACATCCACCCCCAAGCCGTAATGATGCCGCCACATCATCCTCTACGCGCAAAAACCACCGCATAACCAAAAGACAGCTCCCAACCCACCGTAAAGCGAACAACTCGTCCGAGCGCTTCCCCTCCTCCCCTCATCGGCCCCAACATTTTTCCGACATTCATCCGCAGCATCCCCATACTCGGAGCCATCCACCTCCATCCCCGTGATCATCCGTCCCGTCATTACCAACACCGCAACCAAATCAACAAGGATCACTTCGAGCACGTTCATACACCGACTTCCTCACACACCACGACCTCTGCACCCGATCACAAGCCCAAAAACTAGAACGCGTTCTAGACTCGGATGCTTCGGCCTTGAGTTTCAAAGCATTTTACTAACCCCTTGAAAAATCAGGAAACAATCAACATTCCCCTGACGATACTTGTGTATTGTCTGATTCGTCCACCAAAAACATCGCGGAGGCCTTGCCGATGAAGATCCGTTCCGAACAAAAACCGAACATCCCATCCCCCCAGATCCCCGCCCAAAAATTGAGCGCCCCCTCCCCCGCCCAGATCGCTCCACCACAAAACAGTTTTGGTGGTGCGATCCCTGCGGCCCCATCAGCTCCTGTCGCCAACACGACCCTTGGCGCATCCCTTCAACGCGACGTCGGCGGTGGACCCGTCACAGGCGGTTTCGCTCAAACCCCCTCAACAGGCGCACCCCGCGCACGAAGCGCAGCCTCGACAGGCGCAAGCCGCTTCGCCGCTCCCAACGTCGTGCTGCGCGAAGGCTCCAAAGGCCAACACGTGGCGACCCTCCAAAATCGCCTCAAATACCTAGGCTTCAATCCGGGCGCTGCCGACGGGGACTTTGGCCCCAAAACAGAGGCCGCCGTCAAAGACTTCCAGCACAAAGCAGGACTGGCCGCCGATGGTGTTGTCGGACCCAAGACGTGGGACGCTCTCGAAAAAGACCACGCCTCCCCTGCACCAGCCCCCAAACCCATCCCCAAACCCCCACCACCCTCCTTCAAAGCCCCCAACGCCGTTTTGCGCGAAGGCTCCAAAGGCCAACACGTGACGACCCTCCAAAATCGCCTCAAAAACCTCGGGATCAATCCCGGTGGGGTGGATGGCAACTTTGGCCCCGGCACCGCCAACGCCGTCCGTTCTTTCCAACAAGCCGCAGGACTCAGCGCCGATGGCGTCGTCGGTCCCAAGACGTGGGACGCCCTTGAAAAAGGCAAAGACGCGATGAAACACCCCGTCACTCCGCCCTCTGGCAACGTCCCGGGCCTTGGCCCCGTCTCTAGCACCCGAGGCTACGTCAACGGCGTCGCACGCAATATCCAAGTCGCCACCGTCGACGGGAAAAAAGTCGAAGCCGATACCGCCAAAGCTTACCTCCGCATGAAAGCCGCCGCCGCCAAAGATGGCGTCAACCTCAACATCGTCTCAGGCTTTCGCACCATGGAACAACAACAAGCCCTCTGGAATGGTTGGCAACGCCGCCTCCCCGGCTACAACCCCGCTGCAAAGCCGGGATACTCCAACCACCAAAGCGGCGTCGCACTCGACCTTAACACCCAAGGCTCCAGTCGCAGCCACGGCACCGGCAAAGTCTACAACTGGCTCGCTAACAACGCCCACAAGTTCGGCTTCAAACGCATCCCCATCGAACACTGGCACTGGGAATACCAACCCGGACTCGCCAAATACCGCTGATCCAAGATCCCGAATCCGTCTTACACGATATCCACCTATTGTGTGTTCGCAAAACGTAGGGGCAGCCACAGGGGGCTGCCCAACTATCGAGCGTCTACGTGCTCTCCTTTGTGTATATATCACTCGGATATCGTCTTCCCTCCCCAAAAAGAAGCCTACCAGATCACTTGTTTTGCCCAACTATCGGGCCATACGGAGCCTTTATTTCTCGATATCTCCGTCCCATCAGGCGAGACCACAAAGTTCCCAACATCCGAGAATCCACGCTCTTGGTTGATCTGGCCGTCGCGTTGGCGCATGGGCTGAAACTTTCCGCCTTTGAGCAACGAGACCACCTCGTGAGGGCCGGGGCGCAGGTCCACAAGATCACCTTTTTGCTTGGGGTTGAGAAGTTGTTCTTCGTTTCCGATCGGATCGGCAATGGTTTTGGCTTTGAGCGTCCAGACCAAAACGGTGGCGGGATCTTGATCGGGGTAGTTCTTCACCAGAAGGTCGGATTGTCCGTAAAATTGCTTACCTGTGTCGTTTTGATTGACGGACCCCGCCATCAAGCAGATACCCGCGAGCAGATCGCAATCTTCGGGCAGTTCGGTGACTCCCATCAGTTCACAATACAGGGCGCTACGCGCAGAGGCCGCTCCCACCGCACGCAAGGCTAGATTCCATGCGATGCCTTCATCGGCGATCGCACGCGGAGACAAACCACCCAGATAGATGCGTTGTCCTGCAAGGGCGAATGCCTTTTTTCCACGCGCTACAGCGCGACTCAGCGCCTTTCCTGTGGGTAGATCCAACCAGATCGGGATATCGCGGATCGCGTGTTCTGTCACTTCTTCGAGCATCTTTCGGACTTCACGGATCCGTTCTTTTCCGCCCGGTGTCAACACGTCGATCCGTTCGAGCAACAGCAACGACTTGCTGCGCTCGCGATCCACCCCTGCCCAATGACCAAAAGCGTTGTAGGCCGCACGTCCCGCCATCACCGTAAAATCATCGGAAACGTCCATCTGTTGGCGACTTTGATACGCGGCGGGAGCTTTGCTTTCTTGGTTCACACCGGGCTGGATGCGTTCGCTGCGAAAAGACAGCAGATTCGCTCCGATCTTTCGGCACAACGGGCGAGGCAGCGCCACTTGCTCTTCGGTGGGGACTTCGCCGACTTGTGCAACCAACGCGATCCGCCAACCTTGGGCGCGGTCTTGCAAACTCAATCCACACAGCGCGTTGATCTGCCGCAAGATGCGGATCTGCGCCTCGCTTTGCTTGGGTTCGCAAAAGGGAGCCATCAAAATCTGCGCTTTTCGCCGTCCCTCCGAAGCGACCACCGCTGCGCGTTCCATCGCATCCGCCAAAACGCCCACATGAAGTTGCTGTAAAAACCCGATAGATGGGATGTCATCGACATGCAGTAGCTTTTTCCGCAACGCACGCATCGGGATCGTCAAAAAGTTCAGCAACGGCTTGTGACCCAAGATCGTCAACAGCATCGTAAAAGCCGTTCGGTACGGGCGCGTCAACACGATGTGTGTGTACGAAGCCCGCTCCAACACAGGCGCTTCCAACGGCTGCAACTTGCCCAACATCTCCGCCAATTGCGCCGACTCTTTCGGCCCCAAGGTCACTTGGCGATGACCGCGAAAGTTTGTGGATTGACGCGCACTCAACACCCCAAGCGCCGACTCCTCAAACAGTTCTTGTTCGGTGACTTCGCCCACACGCACAAAGCGCGTCGGTCTCTCCAACGCCAACAACGCCAAGGCTGCCTGCGCTTCTTCTTTGCTCAACGACACCCGCGTCCGATAGCCCACAGGCGACGCAGAGTCCAGCGATTCAGGCAACGAATAACGCGAACGCCGCTCACCTTTGGCGGCAAAGCTTGCATCGCGCTTCGCACGTTGTGCCTCAGGAGGTGGCGCAATACACACCACCTCAAGGGGCTTTTGTTGCGAAGAAAACAAACGGCTCTGCATACACTCCTCCCTCTTGTACGATCATCCAAACAAAACACCACCCCAAAACGAAGCCATCAAACGATCATAGCAGCGGCGCAGCGAACAAAAAACCCCGTGTTCGCGGAACTTCAAGCAGTGCCGTTGTTGGTTTAAACATCGCTATCCACCCCGCCGATACGGGGTCAAGGGAGCCGCGCTCCCTTGTGGGGCGTGGGGTGAAACCCCACAAAATCAACCAACAAGTCCAGAAGCAAAACAGCACAACCTCGATCAATCGGCGGTTTCCGTCGGCGTGATCGTCTCGCCCAATAATCGGCGAACGGCGACACTTGCACACGCAAGACCAAAGGCTCCCGTCACAAAGCTTGCGGTCCCGTAGATCATCGCACGATTTTCGCAGGAATGATGGTCATTTTTTCCCCCGGGACACACACAACGGAACCCCATCCCACCGTCATAATGCAGATCTTGCGGCTCGCGTACAGCTTCCGAAGAAAACACCGCTGTCACTCCAAACGGGCCTTTTTGCGGGAAATCGTACTTTTGCCGAAGAATCTTGCGCAGAGACTGAGCCAACGGATCGACCCGTGTATCGGCCAGATCGCCGATCTGGATCCGCGTGGGATCCATCCGCCCCGAAGCCCCCGTCGAAGACACCAAGGGAACCCCTCGTTGTACGCACTGCGCGATCAGATGGCACTTTGCGGTGATGTTGTCGATCGCATCCACCACCAGATCGACCGCATGGCCGAACAGCTCATCGGCATTTGTGGCCGAATAAAACTGCTCGATCGGCACGATCTCAGCTTGTGGGTTGATCAGCCGCAAGCGCTCCGCCAAGACCGCCGCCTTGAAATCCCCGATCGTCCCCTTCATCGCTTGCAACTGCCGATTGCTGTTGGTGATACACACGCGATCAAAGTCCACGATCACCACGCGACCGATCCCGCTACGCACCAACGACTCCGCCGCAAACGAACCCACCCCACCCAAACCGATCACCATCACCGAAGCATCGAGCAATCGGCGCATCCCGCCGTCGCCCACCAACCGCCCCATGCGATCAAAACGGCGATGAAGCCGATATTCATCCTCGATCTCTTGCCCGTCGCTCGGCAATGCGGGCATCTCTTCTTTGATGATCACTGACATCGATCTTGTCCTATCTCTTGGATTTACACAACGAAAACAAGCGCTTCGTATTTTCCACCGTCTGCGCTTCTAGGTCTTGTAGCGCCACACTTCGCAAAAAGGCAAGCTCCGCAAGCACAAACCGCAGATTCGCTGGCTCATTCCACACCATCTGCCCCGCCAACGGCGCAGGCAACATATCGGGCGCATCCGTTTCACACAACAACCATTCCGCGTCAAGCATCTTAGCCGCATACCGCACCTTCCGCGCTTGCGGTTGCATCACCCCTCCCCCAAAGGAGATCGCCAACCCCAACGCCGTATAAGACTCCGCCACCTCAAGGCTTCCCGAAAAACCATGCACCATCCCACCCGACGCAGGAACCCCATCGCCGCGCAAGATCGACAAGACTTGTGCGTGTGCTTGAACCACATGCAACACCACAGGCCAATCCAAGGCTCGTGCGATCGCCAACTGCTCCCGAAAGGCCGACTCTTGCGCCGCCCACGAATCCTCCCCCACTCGCCGCGACCGATCCATCCCGATCTCTCCAACCCCCACCGCAATCCCCTCCTCCCTTCCCTCTCGCAATACCCCTTCCAACTGCCCGATCATCCGCCTCCACGCACGCTCCTCGCTCCGCGCAACCACCCAAGGATGCACACCATACGCCACAACGATCCGCCCCCGCTCTCGCAACGCCAGCACCCGCTGACGCGCCCATCCCTCCGGCTCGACTCCCGCCACGATCATCCCCTCCACTCCCGCCAACCACGCACGCTCCAACACCGCCTCCCGCGTCTCCTCCAACCTCCGATCGTCCACATGACAATGTGCATCCCACATCCCAACCTCCTTTGCTTTCTCTTGTTGACCGCACGAACCATTTCAATATAGTGAAACCTTGCTTTCTTTCTGAGGGGTCTCACAACATCCAAGAGCCGAACCATGCGTTCTGATAAGCCTATCCCGTCACCGCGCCCGCACGAGGAGTCGACCTTCCAACACGCTCCCATCGACCAACTCGACCCAGCGCTCGACGAATCCTCCGAACACCATCACCTCCCCGCCCAAGAACGCCACCCCCCTCGCGGAACCCCCGTCGGTCGATACATCCTGCTCGAACCCGTATCAAGCGGCTCCGTCGGCACCGTCTACACCGCCTACGATCCCGAACTTGACCGCAAACTCGCCGTCAAGCTCTTGCGCGTCGACCTCCATCATTACCAAGACCCCGCCGAAGCCGAAGTCCGCATCCAACGAGAAGCCCGCTCCATGGCTCGCCTCTCTCACCCCAACGTCGTCCAAGTCTACGACACGGGCCGCTTTGGCACTCAACACTTTATCGCGATGGAATTCGTCTCGGGAAAACCTCTCAAACAATGGATGCAACAATCCCACCCCCTCCAAGAAATCCTTCAAGCCCTCCTTCAAGCCGGACGCGGACTCCAAGCCGCCCATGAAGCCGGCCTCATCCACCGCGACTTTAAACCCGCAAATGTCCTCCAACGCGAAGACGGCACCTTTTGCGTCGTCGACTTTGGCCTCGCACGCGGTAGCCTCCGACAGTCCAGCAACAACGACTTCTCCACCACCCCCAGCGGAAACTACGACGAGATCCCCGACGACTACAAACTCCTCGATCTCGATATCTCTCTCACCGAACCCGGGCAGATCATGGGAACCCCCGCCTACATGGCTCCCGAACAACTCAACGGACAAGAAAGCGACGAACGCACCGATCAATTCGCCTTTTGCGTCTCCCTCTACGAAGCTCTCTACGGCGAACGCCCTTTCTTCGGGCATTCTCTCGAAGCTCGCACCCAAGCCCACCTCCAAGTCCAACAGATCCGCAGCCCCAAAGGATTCTCTGTCCCCAAATGGCTGCGCTCTCTCCTCCAACGCGGCCTCGCCCCCCAACGCGAAGACCGCTTCCCCACCATGCGCCTCCTCCTTGACGAGATCGAATCCGGCCTCCGACGACAACGCGAACACAACCGCTGGCGATGGCTCGCCTTGATCTGGCTCTTTCTCTTTGCCATCGGACTCTCTTGGATCGCCTTCCTCTCCCCTTCTTCTCCTTGCCAACAAGCCCACTCCCACACGCAAAAACTCTGGAACCCCGCCACCCAACAAGAGATCCGCAACGCCTTCCTCCAAACACGCCTACACTACGCACTCCCCACATGGGAACGCGCACAACAAGCCCTCTCCTCCTACGAAGACGCTTGGCGCAACCAATACACCGAAGCCTGCCAAGCCACACATCTCCACAAAGAACAACCCCTCGCCTCCCTCGCCCTCCGTACACAATGCCTCCATGATCGGCTCCAACAATTCTCCTCTCTCATCAGTCTATTTCGTAAAGCCGACCCCAAGATCGTCGAAGGTGCCATCCGCAGTATCTACCAACTCGATCCCCTCGACGAATGCAAAGATCTCCTCGCCCTCAAACGCACCAAACACCCTCTCCAAGACCCCAAAAGCCAACAAATCCTCCAACACCTCCACAAAGAACTTTCTGTCGTCAAAGCCCTCCACGATACAGGCAAAAGCAACGAAGCCTACGACACTTTGCTCTCCGTCATACAGCAAAGCAAGTCGATCTCTTATCCTCCCCTTCAAGCCGATATCCTGCACCGAAAAGCCACCCTCCTACACTTCCAAGGCAAAAATCAAGACGCCTTTGACACCGCACAACAAGCCCTCTGGCTCGCCCTCCGACTCAATGATATCCGTCTCCAAGTCCTCCTCTATCTCGAACTCCACAGCATCGCCCAAGACCTCGCTCGCTACCCAGACGCCGAACGCTTCGGAATGTACGTCGAATCTCTCTTGCCCTTACTCAAAGAACCCGCCCTCATGCAACTTCGCCTCGACCGCACTCGCGGTGTCATGGCCTTTTATCGCGGACAATACTCCCAAGCCCTACAGATGTTCTTGCGCGCCTACAAAGCCGCCAACCGCCACCTCAATCCCACGCACCCCCAACGCGGACACATCCTCAACGCCCTCGGTGCTGCCTACCGCAAAAACAACCAGCCCGAACGCGCCATCCACTTTTACCAACGCGCCATCGACCTCACCACCCAAGCCCAAGGCCCCGATCACCCCTTCATCTCCACCATCGAAAACAACCTCGCCAACATCTACATGCAAAAACAACAACACCACAAAGCCCTTCAACTCCAAAAAAACGCCCTCCGACGCATCGATGGCATCGTCCCCGAAAGCCACTCCCTCTTCCTCTATCTTCTCGGCAACATGGGCATGACCTACACCGATCTCAAACGATGGAAACCTGCCAAACGCATGGTCTTTCGCGCCCATCAACTCATCCAAAAACACCACAGCAAAGAACACCCTCGCCTCGCCGCAAGCTACAATCAGATCGGCTACTTTTACCTCGCGCAACGCCGCTACAAACGCGCTCTCCCTGCCTACCAACACGCTACCGATATCTACAAAAAACGCTTCCCCAAACAAGGCCACCCACAACTCGCCGAAGCCTTGTCTGGACTCGCCGAATGCCTCTTTTTTACCCACCAATACGAACCCGCCAAACAAGCCGCCCTCCACGCCGAAGAACTCTTCGCACGCTTCAACATCAACGACCACTACCACGTGCGCAATCTTTTCTTGCTCGCCCACATCCATCACAAAGATCGCAAGCTCCGACCACTCGCACACTCTTTCGCTGAAAAAGCTCGATCTCTCTATCCAAACATCCCACAAAAAGAGATGATTCCTGCCTACCTTCGCAACGTACCCCACTAACCCTCTCGATCAGATTTCTTTGATGGACAAGAACGATACGAGATCTGCCCTCCTCAAAAACACAAGGAGCTTGCCTTTGAATACAATTCAGCCTCAAGACTTTTTCCCGATGCTGCGCCAAATCCTTAGCCAACCTCCCTCTCCAAACACATGGCGCTCCCTGCGCCGACTCTTTGCACTTTGGGCGGCTGGAGACGAAAAAGAACTCGGGCTCCAATACACACGCACCCACCTCCAGACATGGGACAACGATCTGCGCGTCACTTTCAAGATCGATCCCACCGATCCCTTCTGGACTCTCGCTCGTACGCTCGATATCAGCTATACCACCGACGCCGCTTACGCCTTCCAAGAATCGATCCTTGATGCTCAATCCCTTACTCACCTCACAGGCTTACGTATTCGAATCGATTATTGGAATCAACTCTCTGCCTCAATGAAGAAAAAATGGAGCCATCTTCAGTCTCTCTCGCTCACGCACGGCGCACAACACTCACGTCTCTCCTTCCAAGGCGCTGATCTCCCTCATCTTCAACGCCTCTCCCTTTCCCGTTGCGAGAAGCTCGAACAGATCGACGATATCGAACCGATCGCCCAGATCCAATCCCTCCGCTGCCAACGCTTGCTTCTTCTTCAACAAGCCTCTTTTCTCGCTCATCTCCCCCAACTGCGGTCTCTTCACCTCCAATCTCTCCCTAGTCTCCAAAGCATTCAGCCTTTTTCTTTATTGCCGCATCTTCAACATCTTTTCCTCGGCGGCTTCCAGTCCATCCACGATCTCGCTCCCCTCGCGGCCCTCACCCAACTCCGCTCGCTATTCCTCAGCGATACCAAGTTCATCCGCAGCCTTGAACCCCTCGCCAGTCTCCAACAGCTCCAATCCCTTGAACTTCGCGGTGGACAACGGCTCTCCGTACTCGATATCGATCGACACCTCCCACAACTCCAACGCCTCACCGCCCGTTCCCTCCCCAACATCAAGCAAAAAACCATCCACCACACAACGCTTCGCGCTCTTTATCTCAGTCATCTCTACAAACTCCAAGATTTCTCGATCTTCGATGCTCCACAACTCCAACACCTCACTCTCAAACACGCCCCTGCCCTCGCTCTTATCGAGATCCATCACCTCCCCCCCGAACTTTCGCACCTGTCCATTACCGACTCTCTCGGTGGGCGTCTCGATGTCGAATCCAACCGACACCAAGAAACCCAAGAACACCTCCAACGCATCGCACGCATCGGTCTTTAGCACGCTCTGGAGTTCTACCCATGACCGCATCGGCTCCGCCGGATATCGCCCAACGTCTCAACGACCTCGCTGTCACCGCGACAGCCACCCCCGACATGACCGCACCAACTCCGCCGGATATCGCCCAACTCTTCTCCATCCCCCTGCCGCTCAAAGAACGAGAGATCATCGGCTGTCTCAAAACCCTTCAATCCTTCGCGCAAGACCTCTCCACCCACCAACAACATCCGCGCTACCACGCCGTCTTACAAGCCGCGAAGCACTTGTTGTCTGCGGTCGAACGCGCCGAACAAAACCCCCGCCCCACCGCGTCCGTCTCAGCCTCTTCTTCCGAATCATCGCGTCCATCCGATCTTTCCATCCACTCCGAAGACTCCCTCCAAACCAAAGGTGCTCTGCCCTCCGATCCCGCCCTTCCATCCGAAGCCCCCCTTTCTTCCGATCCTTTGCTCCACCCCGAAGCCTCCTCCAACCTGACGGCGACATTTCGCATCTTACAGCGCCGCCACTGCTACGCTTGCAAACAAGCGATGCTCCATCGTCATTCCCGATACGACGCCTTTTGTGTGCCATGCGGAGAGATCAACTGGGTCAAACGCCACCAAATCGCCGATCTATCGGGAAGATGCGCAATCGTCACAGGCGGTCGCAGCAAGATCGGCTTCGCCACCAGCCTCAAACTCTTGCGCGCAGGTGCAAAAGTCCTGATCACGACGCGCTTTCCCAAACATGCCGTCGAACGCTTTGCCAAAGAACACGACTTTGCCCACTGGCGCGAGCGCTTGATCGTCCACGGACTTGATCTGCGATCTTTCCCGGCCATCGCCGCTTTTACACAAGAAGTCCCCCATCTCTTTGATCGCCTCGATATCCTGATCAACAACGCTGCGCAGACCATCCGACGCCCCCCACGCTACTACCATCCACTGATCGCTGCCGAAACCACCCCCTTCTCCTCGCCCGATCTATCCGAGATCTTGAGTCCGTCCTCCCGCCAACACTACGACCTCTGCCGCCATCTTCCTCCACCGTTCGCACCCCCGCCAACCACCGCCATTTCCCCCGCTGCACGAACCGACACACCTCCCAATCTCCAACCGTCAGAAACGTCGATGACACCGTGGCTTCCGCCCACAGGCATCGCTTCTCTCGGCGATATCGCCCCTGCATGGCGGCAACACGCCTCGTTTCTTTCAGGCGTTCCCTTTCTCCCCGAAGACCTTCTCGCAAGCTCCGAAGACTTCCCAACCGATCAATTCAACCGCTACGGCGAACTCGCCGATATGCGCGATCTCACGAGCTGGGAGATGGATATCGATCAAGTCCATCCCTTCGAGCTTTTCGAGGTTCACACCATCAACGCGATGGCTCCCTTTTTGCTCATGCGCGACCTGCGCCCTCTCATGCTTCAAACACCCGATCCCATGCGCTTTATCGTCAACGTCACCTCCACCGAAGGCCAATTCAGCAGCCTCAAAGACCCCCTGCGCACCACCCAAAAAGGCCCCCGCCACCCACACACCAACATGACCAAGGCCGCACTCAATATGCTCACCCTCTCAGGCGCAAACACCGATGCCAAGGTCGGGATCTTTCGTACCGCCGTCGATCCCGGCTGGGCCTCCATCGAAAATGGCCGTTCCGTCCGCGAGCAATGGTTTGCCCTCGGCATCGACTCGCCGCTCACGATCGAAGATGCTGCTGCCCGACTCTGCGATCCGATCTTCTCTCCGCTCCTCCACCAAACTCCCCCTCCCTACGGCGTCTTGCTCAAAGATTTCCGTATCGTCCACTGGTGATTGACCCACTTCACGCTCAAAAGAGATCTTCGATCATCTCGCGCTCAAAAGAGTCCTTCGATCATCTCACGCTCAAAAGAGATCTTCGATCATCTTGGCGGTGTGTGTGGCGTCTTGGGCCGCATCCCAGAAAAATTGCTGCATCACAAAACCTTTTTTCTTGAGCTGAATCGTCACCCGTTTTCCTTGTGGCAGGCGCAACGTCAAAGGCGTCTTTCCTTGCGGCTTTTTGTTAACAAAGACACGGACGCCCGCAGGCTGTGTGGTGATCCGAATCGTTGCGAGCGCAACAACGGGCCTCTCCACAGGAACAGGCTGAGGGGAAGGTTCGCGCCTTGCTGTGGGTTCTTCGCGCCTTGCTGCGGGTTCTTCGCGTCTTGCTGCGGGTTCTTCTTCGGATCGTTCAGCAGGGGCGGAAGTTTGCGGCCCTTTGCGTTTGGATCGAACAGAGCGTTTGCGGATCTTGCGGTATTTGGGGGGGCTGCGCCGTGTTTTTTTTGCTGCGGGTTCTTCTTCTTCGTCCTCTGTTTCGTCTTGTTTGGTTTCGGAGGTTTTGTCAGACGGAGGAGTCGAGGCTGAGGGTTCTTTGATGCGAGACGGTGGAGAAAGAGGTTGTGCGTCTGGGATCGCGTCCCCTGCGTCGGGGGAAGCCGAAGGAAGGGGAGATTCAACAGCATTCGGTGCAACAGATGAAGTTTGCGGGTGGATAGGCGAGGTCGGAGATCCCCCATCCAATGGGGACAAAGAAGAGTTCGGGGGCTGCGGTGTCTTCGCATCCTGTCGGGTGGTCGGATTGGATGGTGGAATATCTTTTTTGGCGGATGCTGCGACATCCAAAGCAGGGCGACCACGCAACCGCGCCAATCGACCGAGTAGGCTTT
The DNA here is from genome assembly GCA_963169055.1 of Myxococcota bacterium. Classification (GTDB taxonomy): domain Bacteria; phylum Myxococcota_C; class UBA6777; order UBA6777; family UBA6777; genus JAKLKB01. The sequence continues at coordinate 9,078 of CAUJFU010000044.1, read as the reverse complement.
CTCCTTGATAAGCGAGCCACAACTGCAACAACAGCACCGTCGCCACAACTCCAGACAGAAAGATCACCACGACGCCGACCCAAGATATCCCGCTTGCTTTTGTCGGGGTGGTTTGTGCGTAATGTGGGTTTGCAGCGATATCCTCCAGCGAAGGGGAAGATGGATGGATCGAACGAACAGGAATGGCCTTTCGATCGCGCAATCTTTCGGCGGTGTCCATCGGAGCGTGCAAGGGCTTGGATGCGTTACGAAGTTCCTCCTGCCATGCGAGGGGATCGGCTTCGAGGTCGACTTGGGCCAACAACACATCGCTCGAAGAATGCCGATCTTGCGGATCATTCGCGTATTGCGGATCTTTGAGATGCGGATCTTCGGGCGACGAATGATCTTGCAAGCGGCTGCTTTCTTCGCGCAAGTAGGCCGGGATCGCCAAAGGCTCCATGACAGAAGTCGGGACTTCTTCTTCATCAAGAAGCGCATCAATCGGGGCTTCGAGAGAGGTCAACAGATTTTGTAGAGCGGGGTCGCGCAACTGGATCTTGTTGCGTTCTTTTGAGGAAAGAGCCGCCGCGAGTTGCTCGCTAGAGGGCAGGGGGACATCACGAGGAGCCGCGACGGGCGGAAAAAGGATCGCGTCACTCGAACTCGGCGGACGCAGCGAGTCTCCTGAAGGCGTCCCGTGAGGGTCGGAGGATGCGGCGCGTTGCAGTTGTTCGGATGACGAAGTCGCTTTGTGCGAGGCGTCGCGCAGCGGCGTAGGGACGGGCGTAAACAAAGCCTCTTCGGTGTGTTCGTGTGGATCGGCTCTGTTGGTTTGAAGGCGTGCGACCTCTCCTGCGCCGGGATGGGTTTGGCGCTTGAGAGGATGTGCGCCCTCAAGCACCGCTCCCATCGCCACCAAGCCCCCAGACGACTTCTCTCTTCCGCCTTGCAAAGATTCTGGACGGGTGGGCGATGGCAATGGCGGGTGCATCACAAAAGCCGACGGCGCGACCTGTGCACCAAACGCCGAAGATCCGATCGGTACTAGCGCAGGATGGGGAGCAAGCATCACCCCGCCTGTCGGAGCAGCTTGGCTCTCCACAAAGGATATATCGCCTTGAAAGGCGCTATCTTCGAAGGCTTCGGACTCTGATGCGTGCGCAAACACTGCGCTATGAACGGTCCCTTCCATCGCACGCTTGATCGTCTCAAGAAATTCGGTGACGGAGTCAAAGCGATCTTCCGGGCGTTTCTCGATCGCGGTCATCACGGCTTGTTCGAGCGCAGCAGGAAACGGGTGATCCGGCCAGATATCCGAAAAGGGCGGAGGCATCGCAGAGATGTGTCGTCGGATCAGTTCGGGCATGGTCGGTGGATCCGCAGGATCAAGAAACGGCGTTTGCCCCACCAACAGCTCGTACAACATAATCCCAAGGGAATACAGATCTGCCCGTGCGTCAACGTCCTTGTTTCGGCACTGTTCAGGAGACATATACGCTGGAGTTCCCACAGGCGATTGCGTTAGTTGAAGCGAACGATCCCAATCGACGGGCTTTGCAACACCAAAGTCAAAGATCTTCACAAAGTACGGGTCATCTTTGCGTTGGATCAAAAAGACGTTGGACGGTTTGAGATCACGGTGGATAATCCCCTTACGATGGGCAACTTCCATTGCCTCGCAGATCTGGCGAAAGATGTGCAACGCCAGATCGACCCCCGGCACATCGTCCAGCTCAAGCAAGAAATCTTCGAGCGTGATGCCTTGTAGATACTCCATAATATAGAAGTATCCGAGCTTTGGTTCTTCGCCAAAGTCATCATACACCCGCACGATATGCTCATTTTCACGAGAAACACTCGAAGTGGTTTGCACTTCTCGACGAAAACGCTTCTCCATCCCCGGCTGCTTCAGCGCTTCGGACTTGATCACCTTGATCACGCGCTCGCGATCCACATCCAACCAGACATGCTCCGCGAGATAGACCTTGCCAAAACCACCCTCTCCAAGCTGCCGCAACAGCCGATATTTCCGCGCCACCAACGACAAAGGAAACTGACAACGCGGACAAAAGGTAAACTCACCCGACTCCAATAGCTCGCGCACTTGGGAGGTGTCAGAACCACAACTTGGGCAATTGGAATGATAAAGTTCGCGAGACATAGTCTCCCCGAGCGTTCGCAAAAACGCGATGGTTTACAAAACGTGACAAGACGCCCAATCCATCCAAAAAAAACTCAGTCTAGAAGACACCACCCCTACCGTCAAGAGGACGCACCCTTCCGCCTCAACATCGGATAGGACTTACTTTCAGCGCTTCTGTTCGCGCTGGGATGGCCGCTTTCGCTTTTTCACCCATCTGACCCCATACCGTTGCGCCATCAGGTTCCATCTCTCAGCACGAGAGCATCTTGCAAATCATACGGAATCCTCGTGCAAAACATTGTGGGGAAGGGTCAACGCCGACGCCTTGGTCTGTTCTTACGAAGCGCTTCTTTCGTCGCTTGATTCTCCATGCCTATCCAATTCAACGCGCTCGCTGCGTGATAGCGAACTGCGCTATCTTTGTCTTTGAGTGCCCTCATCAGCGCAGAGACCACCGCTTTGTTTTTTACGTTGAGATGTCCCAATGCCTTTGCTGCCTCCCCACGTACGACGTGCTCACGGTCTCTGAGTGCTCGGATAAGTGCAGGAATCGCATTTCTCCCACGTGTCCCCATCATCCCCAATGCCTCCGCTGCATCTTGGCGAACGAGCCAGTCTCTGTCTTTGAGGGCTTGAATCAACGCAGGAACCGCCGCTTTCGCCTCCACACCGATTCGACCCAATGCCCTCGCAGCGAGATAACGAACGTGGATGTCCTTGTCTTTCAGGGCACGAATGAGTGCAGGGGTCGTGGCTTTTGCCTCCTCACCCAAATAGCCCAACGCCAAGGCTGCTTTGCGGCGAACATCGCTATCTTTGTTTTGCAAGTCTTTTCGCAATCTTGGGATGACAAACTTTTTCCTCTCGCGCAATGCCGTGGCTGCTTTGCGGCGAACATCTCGGTTATGGCTTCGGATTTGCCGAAGCAGCTTGTTGATCTCGGCAGTCTTGTCGGCATGGGCTGCTTGGGGGAGGATGGAGACAAGAAACAGCGAGAGGAAGAAGAAAAACCCTGTCATCGGCCGTTTCTTCTTGAGCAGTGCAAGCTGTGTGTTCTGTGGGAGTTTGTTTGGCATACATGCTCCTTTTGTTGTTTGTCGATCCCTCGCGGGGGGGGTGTAGAGTCTTATATGTCCAATCCCAACGAAGACCGCTCGCTCAAAAATCGAACACTCGGTTAGTTCGAGCACAAAAACAACATCAAATCAAAAAGCAAGAGGGGCGCTAACCCGCCCCGAAAGGAGCGGGACTGCGCGCCTTATGAATCAGTTCAATAAACCACCCTTCTTAACAAAACAAGATCTCTTCAAGCCGCGTGCGAAACGACGCAAACGACGAAGCATCAAGCGACTGCAACAACGCATACAAATGATCACGCAACGGCCCCTCTTCGACCGCCAAGGCCCGTCGCAACGCCTCTTTCGCTTCTGTCGCCAACACACCCAGCCGCGCCAATGCCTCGATCGCATTCAAGCGCACCCAATCCGAAGGATCGCGCAACGCCTCCAACAACGGCCCCAATACAGCAGGCGTCCCGATCTCTCCCAACGCTTGCACGCGAAGCTGACGCACGTTTTCGCTCGGAAATCCCTCACACCGCAACAGCGCAGGCAAACAAGCTTCCCCCAACACACGTACACGCGCAGGCACCCACACCGCAATCTCCGATGCTGCGGCCCAATCCACCCATTGCTCGCCACCCCAATACACCTTTGCCCAATCCTGCGCGCCTTGCGCCTCTTCGTGCAACGCCAATACACGCAACATCGCTGCTGGGATATCTTCGCTTGAATCTTCAGACAACAGCCCAAACACCCTCCCCAACGCAGCCTCCGTCCCCCCAAAAAATTCTTCGTTGAGCATCGACCACAGATCCTCGATAATGCCGCCAAATGCCTCCGATAACCACGCCAGATGCGCCCCCATATCCCGCGCTCCGCTTTCTTTCGCGTAGCCCAAAAACAACGTCTCCAACAGCCAGCGCAAAAACACCCTGCGCTCGCTCGCCAACAATCGATCCAGAATTCGCCCCGCTCTCAACCAACGCCATGCCCCTGATTCGTACCGACGCTCTAACAAAAAAGACCCCAACAACGAACGTACCGATCCCCAAGGCGTCCAAGGCTTTTCTTCGACAAAACGCACTCGCGGCTCCAATAAGATTGCCCCCCTGCCTCGTTTTTTCCGACGCTCAAACGCATGGAGCTGGATCTGCGAAGCGTCAGGAACCCCCGTCTCACCCCGCCAATACGCCCTGCGCAAGATCACATACCAATGCGCAGCCAAAGAGTCTCGAACGGGCAAAGCCCCCGTCGGTTCGTCTTCATCATACGGGCAAAACTCCCCAAACGGCAGCGAAAAATACGGTCGCCCTTTTTCAAGCCAGCACCCAACCTCCGTATCTTCGGCCAAAACCTCATGAAAACAAGCCCACACACCCGCATACTCGCCCATCCGTTTGTCCATCACACTTCCTCACTTTCTTTTTTCATCCACCCACGCAACGTAGTGCCCCTCCCCACAGTTCGCACCTCCTCGCTCCAGCGCAACCAGAAACGCGCCCACAACGTAGTGCCTCTCCCCGCCCCCCCGCCGCTCAGCCCTACCTTGGCCTCTGGCTTGCGCTCACAAGATGCACTACAACATCCCCGCCCATTCGATGACTTTGCCTACCCCACAAAGGTGGGTCACGTTCGCAATGGGCTTCCCTGCCCAGTCCCTTCGATGATCTTGCCTACCCCACAAAGGAGTTCCAGATGCCCACACCTTCGGATATCCGCGTCTGTGTCACAGGAGCCGCCGGCTTTATCGGCACGCATATCGTCCATCTGTTGCTACAGCGGGGTTATCGCGTTCGTGGCACCGTACGCGACGCAAACAACCCCCAAAAGATCCAACACCTACGCAATATCGCCCAAGAAACCCAAGGCGATCTCGAACTCGTCAGCGCCGATATCCAAAACGCCGATTCCCTGCTCCAAGCTGTGCGCGGATGCACTTGGGTTTGCCACGTCGCCTCAGCGGTTCAACTCCAAGCCAAAGACCCCCAAAAAGAGATCGTCGACGTCGCCGTCCAAGGCACCCAAAACATCCTTCACGCCGTCGCACAAGCCAAAGAGGTCAAACGCCTGATCATCACCTCTTCTGTCGCTGCGATCTACAGCGATCTCCCCAATCCTCCGCATCGCTACACCGAAGCCGACTGGAACGAAACCGCCACCCTTCAAAGCAATCCCTACGCACTTTCCAAAACACTCGCCGAAAAAACCGCTTGGGAGCAATGGAAAAAACTCCCTGAAAAAGACCGATTTGATCTCATCACGATCTGTCCTGCCCTTGTATGGGGGCCTGTGTACACACAAGACCACCTCCGCACAAGCCCCGTCGTCCTGTTTGATGTCCTGCGCGGAAAGTTCCCCGCCATCCCCAACTTTTCATGGGGCATCGTCGACGTCCGCGACGTCGCCGACGCACATCTGCGCGCACTCGAATCCCCCCAAGCTTCGGGACGATACCTCTGTAGCCACCAAGCGATCTGGCTGCACGAAGCCATCGCCCAACTCAAACCCCATTTTCCCCACGTCCGCTTCCCTTCCCGCCGCCTCCCCAACTTTCTGATGTACCTCATCGCCCTCTTTGACAAACGCCTCTCTTTCTCCTTCCTGCGCCGAAACCTCGGCATCCAAACCCTCTTCGACAACACCCGCATCCAACACGATCTCGGCCTCCAATTCCGCCCCCTCGACACCACCCTCCGCGAGATGTGCCAATCCTTCTTTGATCGAGGCTTCCTCTCCAAAGACCTCAAATCCTAGATCCATCCGATGCTTCAGCGCTTTATGATGCGAGCGCTCCCTCCTTTGCTCTCCCACAAGTTGCTCCTTTTTTAAGCGTTGACAAACGAAACGTGTTCTGTTTCACTCGAACGTGATCTACGTCACCAAACCAATGCCCCGAGGTGGCCTTGATGTCACACATTCGCATCCCGCAGAAGCCCCCCAACTGCCCTCTTCTTCACTCCGCATCCTCGCACCTTACACCACCACAACGCTCCATGATCCGCATCCGCCATCTCTCCCCAAACAGCGGCCTCTTCCACCTTGTGTCACTTTTTTTGAGAAATCGTTTTTTCCGCTCGGACATCCACGCACAAAAGAAGCCTTTTTTCGAGCCAAGTCGCCTCTCTTTTGCAACGGAGCATCCATAATGTTATCTCAACCAACCTTGCTTTTTTCTCGCAAAAGCTCGGCTCCATCGCCTTATCTGGCCGTCACTGCGCTCTTTTCTTTCTTGCTCTTCTCGGTTTTTCTTGGCCTGCCGCTTCAGGCCCAAACTCCTCCCCCCAAAAAAGATCCCAAAACAGCCAACCCCGCCCTCAAGGTGCTCCACACACCCCTCACCACAACTCTCGTCGGCAGTAGCCTCAGCATCCGCCTTCAGATCCCCGACAACGAAGAAATCGACGAAGTGTACCTGCACTTTCGACGCGCTGGCGAAACGGCTTTCCGTAGCCAACGCATGACCTTGCGCGGGGGAGACACCTACAACGCCACCCTACAAAAATTCCAAGTCGTCCAACCCGCCCTCGAGTACTACGTTTCCGCCATCGACGTAAACAAAAAAACCCTCCTTCTGTTCGCCAACCCCAAAGCCCCCCACAGCGTTCGCGTGGTGACGCGCTTGAGCGCCGAAGATCGCGCAAAGGCCGAAAAAGCCGACGAAGACAAATCCACCCTCGACGAAGACCCCGATTCTTCCGCAACCGTTATCTCGGCAGCACGCCGCGAACAAAGCATCCAAAGCGCGCCCGGTATCATCACCGTCATCACCGAAAGTGAGATCCGCGACGGGGGCTGGCGCGACTTGCGCGAACTACTGCGATACTCCGCAGGAATCGACATCAACGACGACGGACACAGCCCAGACATCGGCGTCCGTGGTATCAACCCCAACCAAGCCTACGGCGACAAGATGATCATGCTCGTCGACGGCCATAACATGGCGTGGCGACAGTTCAACCGAAACCTTGTCAACCCCTCGTGGGTCAGCATCGACAACATCAAACGCATCGAGATCATCCGTGGTCCCGGATCGGCTCTCTGGGGTGCAAACGCCCTCAGCGGCGTCATCAACATCATCACCAAAACCAATACCGACCTCAAAGGCTACACCGCTACCGCTGGAATCAACCCCCTCACCCAAAGTTATTTCCTCCGACTCCAAGGCGGTCAAGAACTCTTCGGCGGTATCACCTTTCGCGCCGCCTTCTCCCTCGACCAACTCCGCAACAACAGCACCAGCCTCTCTCCAATCTACGAGTTTCAAAAACTCAACAACTTCCGCTATTTCCCCTCCAACATGGACGCCTACTCCCAAAACTTTTACGGGCAACTTTCATGGCGCGGCTTCAACCTGCGCTTTATGCAAAGCCGCTACGCCCCAAACGCCGTCTTTTCCGGGCAAAACTTGCTCTCCAACTCCAGCGTCCTCGGCAACAACGACACCTTGCTGTCCACCGACCGCTACATCGTCCGCCTCTCTTGGACCGCTCTGCTCGGTGCATGGGGAACTTTCTCCTTGTGGGGAGCCTACGACAACTACGGCTACAACAACGACGCCCGCCAAGGCGTCAACTCACTCAGCAAGTTCGACTCCAGCGCAAGATTGCGCGGAAACTCCCCCAACTTCGGCGTTTACGAAAAAGAACAAGGCGGACAAGACCTCCGCTTCCAACGCTACTATCCCGCTTGCTCCGAGATCGACCGCGAAAGCGATACCCCCTGCATCAAGATCGCCACCGGAAATCGCGGTGAACAGGTTTGTAGCGTCGTCGCCAACCCCCGCCAAGAAGCCAGCCAAGGCCAACAACTCCCTTATTCTCCCTTCCTCCCCAAAGAATGCCGCAACGTCTACACCACAGGCCGATACAACACCCCCATCCGTGGCTCAGACAACCGCCTCGAAGCCGGCGCACTCCTCAACGCCCAGATCGGCAACAACTTCTCCCTCACCACCGGCATCGAATTCGAATACCTCAATATGGCCGGCTTCTACTTTCCCGAATTCGGCTCCTACGACAAGCCACCCAACTACATCAACATCCACTTCAGCGGCTACGTCCAACTCCAATACAACCTTCTCAACTACGTCGAATTTACCGCCGGTGGCCGCTTTGACTACGATACCCAGTACAACTTTGTCGCCACACCCCGCGCCAGCGTCGTCATCACCCCCGGCGCAGGAACCTACATCAAACTCCTCTACGGCAACGCCTTCAAAGCCCCCTCCATCCAAGACCGCTTCCTCTTTATCGATCGCAACGCCATCCTGTTTGGAAACCCCGACCTACGGCCCGAATCCGTCCATACCCTAGAACTACAACTCGGCTGGTATCGCCGTGGTTTGATGGCCGTCAGCCTCAACGGATACGTCTCCTTTTTTAATGACCTGATCAGCCCCGTCGTCCGCGACCGCTTCGATCCCTTCCTCGGTGAAACCCGCTGGAAAGAACAGGTCGGCGGCGAGCAAACCCTCCCCTCACGCACCACCAACTTCGTCCAAAAAAACAACGCCGAACAGATCACCACCTACGGCGGCGAATTCGAACTCCGACTCTTCCCTGTCCGTGGACTCAATATCCTCGCAAGCTTCGGGCTTTTCCTCGGCCAAGATAGCCAAGGAAAAGCCCTCCAATACGCCTCCACTTGGAAAGGCGCTCTCCAAGCCTCTTATCTCCTACGGCTCGGTGACATCGGACTCTTGTTCTCCGCTGGAACCGTCATCACCAGCGGAAAATCCGTCCCCCGACAAGCCTTTGCCCTCGCTGACTCCCTCCTCCCCGCCCAAGACGCCGCCAGTACACAAACCCTCCCCGTCCCCAGCTGGACCGCCGAAACCGACCCCAGCACCGAACCCCCCCACAACGGCAACCCAAACGCCACCAACCAACACCT
>CAUJFU010000043.1 GCA_963169055.1 Myxococcota bacterium | reverse complement strand
GGTTTCACCTGCCGCACAGGCCAGCCCGATGGCGGGGTCGCACTCTCTTGCGACACACCCGCCACTTTTGCAAAACTGGGTACTCAAACAGCCCGTGTTGTCGGTACATGTGCCACCGACACAACGGCCTGAAACCAGATCACATTGCTTTCCAAGGTTCGTGCAATCCAAACTGCTGCTTGCGCAACTTACGCAATGGCTGTTGTGACAAGCGCCCGCAGGAGGCGTACAATCGGCGTCTTTGGCGCACGTTGTCTGCGCAGTTTGGCAACGCCCCGAAGCAGCATCACAGGTTTGTCCGCTTGAGCAAGTGAACTCCGATGCGCAGGTCTGGCATTGGCCTTGGCGACAACTGCCCTTGGGAGGGGAACATTCGGTGTTTTGGGTGCAACCTGCTTGTTTGGGTTCGCATTTTTTGGTGGTGGCGTTGCACTGTTGGTCGGTGGGGCATCCTGTGGTGGTGCAATCGGTGGGTTTGGGTTCGCATTGCTTGGTGGTGGCGTTGCATTGAGCATCGCTTGGACAGCCCGCAACGGTGCAATCTTGGCCGGCTTGACACAACCCGAATTGTTGATTGCAAGGGCGGCCGGGTTCGCAATCTTCGTCGGTTTAACAAACCTTCGGATAACACAGGTTGTTTCGGCATTCGAAATCGGCTTCACAAGCTGTTGGGCTGGTCGAGCAAGAGCGCCATCCCAAGGTGCAGGCGTTGTTGACGCAATGCTGCTTGCTCGGGCAGTTTTTGTCGCTTTGGCAGGAGGAGCCTGTGCGGACTTTGCAGGTTTGTGCGATCAGATCGCAGTAATGGTTGGGCTTGTCTTTGCAGTCTACATCCGAAGCGCATTTGCCTGTGGATTCGGGGACATTCTCTCCATCGGGGACGGATTCTGCGGTGGTTTCGGTGTTTTTGGGAGTACACAGATTGGCGAGGTTGCATCGATCGGATATCGGGCAGTCATCATCGCGCAAACAGCGGACACACCGTTGAGCGGCGGTGTCGCAGATTTTGGGTTGTTCGCAGTCTTGGTTCGTGGTGCATTTGCCTTGGGGAGTCGTGTTGGGGCGGCAAAATCCATCCACACACGCTTCGCTTGGTAAACAAACCAGCGCGGCACTCGCCAACGAACAGCGCACGCGAGAGATACACTTGTGTTGTTGACAACGCTGTGCGCTAGGGCAATCATCCGACGTATCACACGGCAACGGCTCCGTGGACGGAGTACACGCCGCCCACAACACCACAACACACACCCCAAAGGATACAAACCATCCCTTGTGACGGGGTAGAAAAACATCCATCATGCAAGCCTCCCACAATACAACGCATGACCTGACAAGCCAAAAGACCGATGCCAACGCACAAAACACACGTCGCAAACAAATCTTGCGTCAGATCCGAATTTGGATGGGCGGGTGTGGTCTGCTTGTTTTTGGCGTTTTCTTCGCGCAAGCGCGGCCCTTACATTACGACTACCTTCACACACCATGGCCCCAAAAAGCAGAGAGTAAACAAGAACAAGCACTTTTGCAACGACTCTCTCTGTGGTACAACGCTCAACCCTTCGATCTGCCGCAGTCGGACAACGGTCTTCGTGAGGCTGCTGCGCTGCTTGCGTCTTATCTTGCCCGTGCTCCGAGCCGTCGGCTCTCTCACGAGCGCGTTCAAGCAGCACTCTCCCTGAGCGGGCGCAGCGATCTCCAACTCCAGATCTTCGCGATGGCTTTTACACAAGAATCTCTGTTGTGGAAGCAACTTCAAGATGCGCTTGCGCAACGTTTGGCCGAACAGCGCTTTAACCGTATGGGCCTTGCGATCCGTTCCAAACAACAACGTATCTGTGTGATTCTTTTTGTACGCCGCGCTTTTGAGATCGCCCCAAGCCCCCGATGGTCGGCCTTTGGACAAGCCCTGCATTTGCGGGCTACAGTTCTAAAACCTTTTCAATTGGACAGCGTGGTGATCGGCCATCCAGACGCACGCACACAAACGCTCACCGCCCAATACATCGGAAATCTGCTCTCTTTTCAATGGAATCCCCCAAGAGACGGTCGTTTTCAGATCCAGTTTATTGCTCGTGATCACCGTGGCCCGTGGATCTCCGCTCAGTGGGCCGTCGATATCTACAAGCCGCCGCACACCCCCGAAACCCTTTGGCGTACGCATTGGCAACAACAGCTTCACGCTCTTTGGGGGGCTTCTTCTGCCCCCAAGCATCGGCCTGTTTTGCTTAATAGCACCGCCGCAGCACATCGCTTGTGGGAACTGCTGAACGCGGTGCGATCGCACCGTGAACTCGTGCTTTTTCGCCGACACCACCGCCTTGATCGCTTTGCTTATGAGCATGCCGAAGAGATGGTCAAACAAGGATTCTTTGGGCACAACTCCCCCAAAAAAGGCAGTTTTGCGCAGCGTTTCAAAGAGCTTGGTTGGCCTGCCCGCAACGCTCGCGAAAATATCGTGGTGGCTCGTACTCCCGAAGAAGCGCTTCGTTTGTGGGTCGAAAGCCCCGTACATCGAAGGAATCTGCTTCATCCAGACCTTCTTTGGACAGGTATCGCTGCCTATCCCTCCTCATCAGGCCGCTTTTACTTTGTCCAAGTATTTGTCTCTGCACTTTGAGATGCAAAGATTTTTTTGTTCTCCCCTTTTCAGTTGGACACAATAACCCTATATAGTGTAGCGCCGCGTGGGAGCCTGATCACCCTAACAACATCGAAGACATCCCTCCCCGCACAAAACAACAAGCACAAAAGGTCTCGAAATAGACCTTGAACCCACACTGTTGGAGGTTACACATGAGTCCCGTTGTCATCGGTATTATCGTTTTTGTCGTGATCCTCGTTGTCTACTTTGTCTTCTTCAACAGCAGCGCCGAGCCACCCGCGCAAACCGTGATCGTCGAAGAAGTTGTGGAGGACGGTGACACTGCACAAGTCCGTGAAATCCGCGATATCGTACGCGAGTTTTCTAAAAACGCCGGACGAGGCGCGGTCTTCACCGTGTACAAATTGAATAAAGACGAAGCAGAGCTACTGATCCTTAAGAAAAACCGCGATGGTGTCCAACTCGACGTTCTTGTCAACGATGGCGATGTCGACTTTAGTGGCGAAGCGCTCGCGATGATGAAGGAATGGGAATATCCCGAAGCCGACGGCGAACTCGAAACAGAAGCAGGCGACTACCTCACTTTCTACACCGACGAAAACCACGCCGACCTTGGAGAACTCTGCGAAGAACTTCTCCACGAACTCCATAAATACGAACTCCGCGACGAAGTAGGTATCGACGCCGAAGGATACGACCTCTAATCCCCGCCCTCAGCCGATTCTCACGATCCCATCGGCTGCTTATTGCGGTGCATCTCTTTTCCCCCCCCTCCTGCCCACACTCACCTGCTATCGGCCTTTCTTTCGGGCCGTTCGACTATCCACCTCCCCACCAAGCGATTCGGTTTGAGCCATGATCAAAGCCAATCAGGTTTGACCCGCAGTGGAATCCCCATCCACCAAAAGATCCCGTACAACAGAAGCGCGATCAAGACCGCTGATATCAGGTTGAGCCAAAAGCCGGCGCGCACCATCGTACGCATGGAGACGATCCCTGTGGCATAGACGATCGCGTTTGGCGGCGTTGCCACCGGCATCATAAATGCGCACGAAGCCGCGATGGTGATCGGCACCATCAACAAGTAAGGATGCACACCCGTCCCACCAAACGTCGCAACCACGGGCGCGATCATCGCTAAAGAGATCTCTGTTGTGGCGGTGTTCGATGTAAATTCCGTCACAAAGGTGATCAAAAAGCAGAGAAACAAGATAATCCCTAGAGTTCCAAAGGCCGATAAGCCCGGCCAACGGAATATCTCACCAATCCACGCACTCATCCCGCTTGATTGAATCCCCGCAGCAAGGGCAAATCCGCCTCCAAACAGCAACAACATTCCCCACGGGATCTCTTTCGCATTCTCCCAGTCCAACAAGCGCTCCCCACCGCCCGCCGGCATCAAAAACAACAATAACGCCATCATCATCGCCACCACACCGTCCCCAAACAGCGGCTTGCGCCGCACGATCTCTCGGCGCACATACAACTCGCCACTCGGCTTGGGCGACGCTTGGATGGGCTTGGATAGCGCAACACTCGGCTTGGATAGCGCAACACTCGGCTTGGATAGCGCGACACTCGGCTTGGATAGCGCGACACTCGGCTTGGATAGCGCGACACTCGGCTTGGATAGCGCAGCACTTGGTTTGTTTGGAGCGGTTGGGTGTTGCTTACGTTGGGCAATCGTTTTCAACGGCTCGTAGCGCACCGTTTTGACGTTGTGGTAGAGACCTAAAGCGCCCATCCAGCCGGGAATGCGAAACGATGGACCCATTTGGATATCTACGCGAAACACCCACAAGAAGGCTGTGATCGCAAAGACTAACAAGACAGCTTTTTCTTGGATGCGCATCGGCCCCATCGCTGCGAGTTGTTCTTCTAACCACACTCGCACGTTGCCGCCTGCCCGCACTTCTTGAAGAGGGCGACGGAACAGCACAAACACCATGAAAAGCCAAAAGGTCGGCAACAGCACGAAGGTGATGGGTAATCCGAACTTGAGCCACTCGACAAATGACACTTCGGGAGCGTTTGGGAAATACATTTTATAGATTCGCGCAAAGGAAAGGTTGGGCGGTGTCCCCACCAAGGTCGCCATTCCACCGATGCTTGCAGCGTAGGCGAGGCCCAGCAACAAAACTTGCCCCATCTGAACGGCGGCATCGCCTTGTTCTTCTTTCATCAGGTGGATCACAGACACGGCGATCGGCATCAACATCACGACCGTTGCTGTGTTGCTCATCCACATCGACAAAAACGCACAGGCCACCATAAACCCCAAGATCAACCAACGGGGGTGACCCCCTCCCGTTCGCAACACCAGATGCAGCGCCATCCGCCGATGCACCCCCCATTTTTGCAAAGACAGCGCAAGAAAGAATCCCCCCATAAACAAAAAAATCACTTCGTTCGTGTACTCATGCGCGACCTTGTCACCAGACATGATCCCCGCCATCGGAAGCAGAACCAACGGCAACAGCGAAGTGATCGGGATCGGCAAGGCTTCAGACATCCACCAAGCCGCCATCAACCATGTAATCGCCAACATCCGACCGATCAAAAGACCTTCATGGCCCGAACGAGGTTGCCAGAAACCCGATTGTACCGCTCCCCACAACAACAAAAAACCGATCAATCCGACCCAAAACCCCACTCCCATCGAACTTTTTGCGTGACCTTCGTGCATCTTCGGAAATCTCCTTGGCGTGGTGAGGATGCAACGCCCACGACAAGGCGCGCTCCACCTTATGTATCTCCGTCTATACGTTCGGGCGGAGGTCCGAGATCCGCTGCGATCTTGGACAAAGAACGCTCGGCAAGTTGGCGAAGCTCTGGATCTTTGGTTCCCAAAAGCCCCATCAACGGGCCAAGTGAGCGCGGATCAGGATGCGCTGCAAGAGCCCGCGTCGCTGCTTTCCGCACAGTGATCTCTTTGTCCCACGCACTCGCGATCATCAACTCCATCAATCGATCCTCTTCGAGCGGTGGAGGGTACGCCGCCAACAATTCGAGTGCTTTCACTCGTAGTTCGGGCGCTTCCTGCCGTTCTTCAAGGACACTTTGCAACGTAGAGTACGTCACCGCTGCGTGTGGTTGCAAGGCGACCAAGCCCTCAAGGGCTTCCATCCGCGTTTGCACGTTGGCACCTGACAACGCTTGAAACCGCAAGGGTTCCAAGCCCGGCTCGCGACGGCGATGGGCCTCATAATAGCCCATCTGTTGGTCTCGGCGACGTTTCTCGTTGAGTTGCATAATCAACAGGGCGCTTTCGCGCCGACGTTGAAGATCGGCGTTTGCGTGTCCACGCTGCGCAACTTCGGGCATCTTGGGTCGTGTCTGAACACCTACTCCCACAACGGCGGTGGCTTGTTGCATTTGCGGACGGCTTGCTGTCTCCGTTGCACCTCCAAAGGAGGGGCGCATCCCGCTCGTCATTCCGCTTTTTTCTGCGCTGCGTATAGGTGTCTCGACCAATCCCAATCGCTGCCTCGACTTTGATGATTTATCCATACTTCCCATCCCTTCGCTTGATCGGTCTCCCGATCCCGCTGAGATCTAACACACGACAAGAAAAACAATACATCTTCCACAAACAACATCTGAGCAACACATTCTACCGCAGCTTCTTCCTTGGTCCTGTCGATGTCTTGGCCTTTTACCCCGTCCTTGGCGAAAAAGGCCACACGCCAAACCACACAAAAGCCTCATGCTTGCTTCTGACTTCACCTCTCGCGAGGCCAAACCCAAAGCGCAGCGTTTCTCCTGTATTTTGACGAAGAGCGCTGCGGTCTCCTTGGTTGTGCCTCCTCTGACCACAAATGTCAAAAATTATTCATCGCCCCAAGATCAAAGCACTTTCTCTGTGACCCGCCTCACAGCTTTGCGCCAAACCACGCTTGTGTTGAGGGCTTCTACGCGTCCGATCGCGCCCAAGCATAGACCCTCACTCCGACCAGATGGTCCTCTTCCTTCTTTTTATCAGTGCTGTTTTCTCGTATCCACGGTCTTTTCCTTGATTTCGTGTATCAAAACCCACAGACCACTCTTGCTCCTTTGGTTTCGCGCTCTTAACCTTGAAACCGTCCTTGCAAAGGGAAGAAACGACGTTATCTGCCCAAAGACCCCTTGCAAAGGGAAGAAATGACGTTATCTGCCCAAAAGACCTCTTGCAAAGGGAAGAAATGACGTTATCTGCCCAAAGACCTCTTGCAAAGGGAAGAAACGACGTTTCCTATGTTTTATAGGAGCCTCTAGGCCGATCATGCAACGCAATTCGCTTCACCCCGATCACGTCGCCGTGAACATCGACGCTCTTTTGTCTGCTCGGCCACCTCACCTCGCCGAAAGCTTGTTGTTTTGGCAACAATGGCTGCGCGATCCTGCGGTTCCTTCTGCCAAGCGCTTATTTGAGGCTTTGCGTCCGCATGAAATCCCACACCATCTGCTCTATCATTTCGCTTGTGACGGGTTTGAGCGAATCCTTCGTCAAGCCCGATGGCTCGAACTTCCCCATTACGTTCTGTTGCAAAAGCTTCTTGATACGCTTCGTCAATGGATCGAAGGCGAGCAACCGCTATCTTCGATTCACGGCTTGCATCAAGAAATCCAACGCTTGCAACGCTCTCAACACGCCGAATCTTCCGCGCACAAAGCTTTTTATCTTGGTCTCTCGATGGCTTCGGCAGATCCTGTCAAAGCAGCACGCCACGTCTGTTTTTGGGCCATCCAAGAACACGATCGCCGCTGGCTTTGCGAGTGCCTCGCTTCTCACCTCGAAGACTTTCTGCTCTTGCGCCAACACTTTCTTCGCTTTCTTGCGCTTCGGTGCGCGGTTCTTGAGGGGCATCTGGACTTTTTGCAAAAGTCCCTTGAATCGGGGCTTTTTGCCGAATGATACACAAAACTTTTGTTGTCGAAAAACAACGATGCGCAAACGTCCTCCCCACGGCAGTTTGGAGAATCGAGGTCAGCGGGCGTTACCGGAGGAGGTTGCCGTTGCGGGTGTTGCGTGGGCAGGGGAGTCATCAGCGTGCCAGATCGTACGCAAGTTAAACCCGTAGTGGTAGAGCGACCAAAACCCGATCAGCGTGACGGGGATGTATTGCAGCGCGTGCAGCACCAGTGCATACCCCACCCCGATGGACTGGTTGGATACGGTGATCGCACCCGCCAACAACAACGCTTTTGTGCAGCAAAAGTGAAACGTCCCCACATGCCCGGGTGTGGAGGGCAACAAAACCCCCAAATTGGTGATCGACATCGCTAGATAGGCGGTCATCAACGACATCGGCAGACCAAAGGCCGGTAGCAACACAAAAAACATCGCTCCTTCGACCAGCCAGATCAGCACACTCAACCACAATACGCCCACCATGTAGCGATCACCGCGCAAACAGGCGGTTCCATCCAACAAGCGATGCCCGAATCCCTGTGCTTTTTCGCCGATCGCATGGGGGAGGCGCGCTGCCCCCCACGCCAGCCATTGTTCGAACATTCCTCGCGCCAAACGGGCCATCAGCATCACGCTCATCGCCCCAACAAACAACACTCCCGCAAACCACCCGATGCGCCGAATCCATGGATCGGTCGGAGCCCAAAAGGCCGTAACCACCAAGATCCCCACGATCGCCAACCCATCCAAGATCCGCTCCACCAACAAGGTCGAAATCGCCAAGCCTTTGGAGAGTTTTTCTCGGCGCGCCAACACATACGCCCGCACCAACTCCCCAAGCCGCGCAGGAAGCACGTTGTTGGTGGCATAACCGATCCACACGACTTGGGTCGCCTCAAACCACGGGATCTGTTTGTGAGGCCGCAAGATCCAAGCACAACGGATCCCCCGAAACACATGACCCAACAAATACAACCCCACCGCCAACGCACACCAGCGCCAATCGATCCGTGTCATCTGGGTTTGTAGCTTTTGCCACTCCACTTCGTAGGCCAGCCAACCCACACACAACAACGTCACCAAAAAACCCACCCCCAAAGACAACCACTTTTTGCGATCCATCCGACTTAACCTTTGCGCATAAACGTCTTAAACAAAAACATCTTTCGAACCCTACACAAACCTGTCTGCCTTTGTGTATTCCGACAAGCTTATTCGTTGTTGCGCACGGCGGGCAAGCTTATTTGTCGTCGTGTGGTGCGGATGCTTGAATGGATGCGGGCAAAGCGAGGTCTATGGCGGGTCGCGTTATTCGTCGTTGTACACCGTTGCATAAACCCAGAAGGTGCCGTTGCGACCGTCCCCATCCAAGTCAACGCCCATCTCGACCCATTCTTCGGGGATGGGCAAAGCAGGAGCCTCTATCCACTCGCTGTATCCGTCCTCTTCGAGGCTGGCGTAGTAGACGCTCCAGTCATCTGTGTTGACGCAAACCAGCCACTCGGCTTTTCCATCCCCCGCAGCAAAAACATCCGCCGACTCGTTGAGGTTGGGTGGTTCTTCTTGCAGGATATTGGGGCCTTCCCATGGCCCATA
Organism: Myxococcota bacterium; assembly: GCA_963169055.1. Classification (GTDB taxonomy): domain Bacteria; phylum Myxococcota_C; class UBA6777; order UBA6777; family UBA6777; genus JAKLKB01. Next base: position 5,315 of record CAUJFU010000043.1, on the reverse strand, counting down.
ACCTCGGCCCGTCCAAGGACTCCAATACACCCGACCATCCGCTGGATTGTACGCGATCACCCATTCACCAAGCCGATGGCTCGACACCGAAAAAAAAGCTTCTTGTTCATCCACGATGTAGTTCGGAGGAGGCGAGAGATGCGCCGTTCCCAACCACTCGCTCCAACGATCCCCTTTCCAAACACACCATTTGACTTCTTCTCGTTCGGGCGAATAGACGTAGCAACGATCTTCGCCGTCGCGTGAGGCCAACGATACCTCTGCGTCTTGATCAAACTCCGCTGGCATGGGAGGCAAGAAATGCCCTCCTTCCCAAGCGCCCCAACCATCGCCCAAAAAGCGACTGTAATATACTGATGGCATCGACTCGCCTCCTTCCGCAACCGTACATCCTAGGGAGCGATACGGCCCCCTCCAAACGCCCCTTGTGTTAATGCTGTTCGTCCGAAAAAGCAAGCGACACAGAAAGCCCCGCGATCACCAACGCATGCAACATGCTTTGTGCGCTTGCTTTGCCACTGCCCGCGATATCGTACGCCGTCCCGTGATCCACAGAAGTCCGTAAGTACGGAAGTCCCAGCGTGAGGTTGATCGCTTCCTCAAAGTGCAACACCTTTAACGGGGCTAAAGCCTGATCGTGATACATCGCGATCACTGCGTCGTATCCGCCTTTTGAGGCAAAGTAGAAGGCTGTGTCCGCAGGCAGCGGACCCACCAACGCCATCTGCTCTTGTTGGGCCATCTCTCGCAACAACGGGATCATCCAGTGCTGCTCCTCTTTGCCCATCAATCCGCCGTCTCCAGCATGAGGATTCAGACCGCACACACCCAAACGTGGCCGGTCAAACCCCAGCCAACGCTGCATCCCCGTTGCTGTGGTCTCGATCACCTCGCGCAAATGTTGCGGTGTCAAAGCCCCGATCACATCGCGTAAGGCGATATGGATGGTCGCGGGAACGACGCGCAAACGCGGCCCCGCCAGCATCATCACAGGTATCGACACGCCCGCATCTTCCGCCAACCACTCCGTATGCCCAACGTGGCTCACGCCCATCCACGCCAACGCTTGTTTGTGGATCGGCCCCGTGACCAACGATTGCACTTTTCCCGTTTTTCTCTCCGCCAACGCCTGCTCAATGTACGATACCTGTGCCTTCGCTCCTGCCTCGGTCAATCCGCCCCAACCAAATGCCTCTCCCTCCGTCTCTGTCTCCACCACCTCCACGTTCCGCCATCGCTGCAACGCTGCAAATCCCGCCTGCTCTGCGATCTGATCCAATCGTTGGCGATCCCCATAGATCCGCCATCGGATCGAACGCAACTTCGCGCATTGTGCCTCGCTGCTTTCTCTTAAACCCCCCCCCGCCTCGCTTTTGTCTGCGTGGTCTTTGTTCGCGCCTACAGATCCATCCGATCGACGGTCTTGTCCGTCTCCTCGGATCGCCAAGGCCGAAGCGGGCAGCCTTCCCTCCTCGATACAACGAAGCAAGGCATGGAGTCCGTGAACAAGCACTTCTCCGCCCACCCCCGCAGGATCGCCCATCGTGACACCCACTCGATGCGATGTCATCGTGGGAAACCTCCCCCCCGGCTCCCTCGACCTCCTCGGCCCCCTCGGCCTTCTTTGCGCTTTTTCTTTTGTTCTTTTTTCTCTTCGCTCGGAGTGATCGGCCCAAACGTCGATTTAAATACTTTTTTCTCTGTCTCTTTCCCTTTTACCCTGATCTCGATCACTGCTTTTTTACGTAGCTGTGTGACATATTTCTTGTACATGTTCTCATAAGCTTCTTGTTGTAGCCGCTTGCTGATCTCGGGGCGAGCTTCTTTGAAACTCAACACATTCGCCACACGCAGTTGCTCCAAGTACAACACATGAAACCCCATGTTTGTTTGCAAAACCTTCGGATGGACGGTTCCTTCCTTCATCGTGCTCATCGCACGCCCAAGCACAGGATCGATCTCGCTCATCTTGACGTACCCCAAATCCCCCCCATCGTCCTGACCTGCTTGCGAAAAACGCCGCGCCAATGCCGCAAAGTTTTTGGGCGTTTGTTTTGCCAACAGCAACACGTTCTCGGCTTTTTCGCGCTGTGACTTGAGCTGTTCGGGGGTCGGTTTTTCATCCAACACAAAGACGATATGGCGAAGTTTGTACTCGGGTGGACCCGGCTTTTCTTTGCTCGTCATCTTCTTGTAAAAGGCGTACTCGTCTTCTTTTGTGATGCGGATCTTGGACGCCATCGTTTGCTGCAACAAGCGAAACTTGCTGATCTCTCCACGCATCATCGCTTTGTACGCATCCATCGAATAACCGCGCTTCTTCAACTCCGCCGCAAACTCCGCTTCGGGGATGTTGCCGTTTTGTTCGCGTGTTCGCTTGATCGCCCCTTCGATATCCGCATCGGTCACTTCGATCTGTTTGGCTTTGGCTTCTTGATTGAGCAGCTTGTCTTCGATCATCCGCTCCAAAAGCTCCCAACGCATCGATTCTTCTTTTTTCTTGCGTTCGACGGGATCGATGATCTGTTGTAACTGTACGCGCACCAAAGCAAAACGCTGCTCCCATTCCGACAACAACACGATATCGTTGTTGACCACTGCAACGATCTTTTCGATCACGATCTCTTCAGACCACGCACGTCCGCCACCTAAACACCACACACACCACAACAACAACACTTGCCATCCGTTCCAACGCATCATTCCTTCCACCCTTTCCGCTTGGCCCGCAGCTCGTCTTTGCCCGAAGCCTTTGCAAGCCGCTCCTTCGATCTCTTTGCCCCCTTGTGTTAAGGAGAAAACCACACAAGGTCAAGCCGTAGCCACGATCCGACTCTCTCACCCATCACAACGCTTTCTTCCGATCCTGCCCATCCCTGTAAGCATTTCACCACTCGCTCTTTCGCCAACCGACCATCGTCCTGCGTATGCCGCGTACTTGACGGTTTGCATCGGAGTTGACATCGAGATCGATCTTCGTTATACGGTTGGGATACTTCTTTTTGAGTAGAACGTCTATCTATTTGAAAGTTTTACGTTTTTTTGTTTTTTTTGATCTTTGGTTTGACCGCTTTTCAAACGCCTTATCGATACCGATGGGGGGTCTTTCCCTGTCAATACCCCCTCAGCGCCCAATTGGAGGAATCCGAAGTATGGCCGATCAACTGGCAGCAACCATGCAAAAAGATGTCGAAGAGCTTGAGCAGCTTCTTCGCAACGATGCTTCTCCCGAAGTCTTCTTGCCCCTCGCAGAAGCCTATATCCGACGCGGATTCCCACAAGAGGCTATCCGTGTCTGCCAAAAGGGTCTCAAAAACAACGAGCACCCAAAAGGTCGTCTCCTCCTCGCACGCGCATTCTTCGATGCTTCCGCCGACTTCAAAGCACCCAAAACCGCACTACTCAAAAAAGCCCTTCACGAAGTCGACGACCTGCTCAATAAAGAACCCAACAACTGGGAAGCCCACTCCTTGCGCGGCGATATCCTCGCAGAACAAGACGACCTCCAAGGGGCCAAAGACGCGCTCAAAAAAGCGCATCAATTGAACCCACACCACCCCCAAGCACGGATGCTCCTCAAAAGCCTCGGCGAAGATATCGAGATCCAAGACGAATACGGACCTTTCTATATCAATACCGAACTCGGGGTTCCCGCTCCTCAAACCGACTCGGCCTTCAAAACCATCCGCGATATCTCGATCTTCTTTCTTGTGATCTTTTCGGGCGTTTGGCTTTATGCCCAAAACGCCATCCATGAAAAAAAGATCCGCGCTCTTGTGATCCTTGCCCGTACCCAACAAGCTACTGCCGCTTACAGCAACCTCAAAAAAGCCATCCCCGTCTACAAAAAAGTCCTCGAAACGCTCGATCCTGTCCATCCCTTCGCCCTGATGCACCTCGCAGAAGTCCATTACAGTATCTGGGATCAACACGAACGAACGGACGCCTATCATCAAGGCTTTCGCGATTATTTCACCAAGCTACAAGCCTCTGGTTCTCGCGAACTCCTCGATCAGCTCGCGCCTTACCACGCCCTTCGCGCCTTGGTCGCCTATGACAGCGCACGCAAAAAACAACTCGACGGCAAGTTTGACGAGGCCGACAAAGACCTCAAAAACGCCAACGACTACATCAACAAGTGGGTTCCCGAAGTCGCCATCCATCCCCGCCTCAACTGGGTTCATGGTCTTGTCGCCGAAGGTCTTCGCCAAGATCGTCTCGCACGCGCAAACTTCAAACGTGCCGCTGAGATCGGATGGAATAACCCTTACTTTCGTTATCGTTATGCCTACAGCTACCTCCGCTCCCGCAAATTCCAAGACGCACACGGCCAATTCAAAAGCGCCGCAGAACAAGGGCAGCAAAATGCAGGCAACGTGCAAGGAGAACTCGCGGATCGCAGCAAACAGAAAAATGCTTACTGTTGGATCAATCCACCCACTCTTCTTGGAAACAGCGCACCTCGTGGACTTGAACTGACCACGCTTGATCTGCTCCAAGATGCCGCCAACGCTGCACTTGAAGCTGTCACCGTCCCCAAATGCTCTTTCCACCCCGCTCTGCAAACGTTTTACGCTGCACACAACCACTACCTCATGGCTGATATCGGCGATGCTCTCGCTGTTTTCGATGCAGGCGTCGGTATGTCCGCCGCGTTTCAAATGGTTCGTGACACCCTCAAGCTGGCCGAAACCGTCAAAAAAGACGGCGACCTCTCTCCCCATAACGAAGCATGGCTGCACTACCTCGAAGCCAAGATGTACTGGCACCAAAACGATCTGACCAAAGCACAAGCTTCCATCGAAAAAGCACTCAAGATCGCCAATTACGAAGGTTATTTCTTTGGCCTACAAGCCATGATCTTTGCGCGCCAAAAGAAATTTGACGAAGCGTGGACCTACTTCCAAAAAGCCCTTAGCTTCGAACCTTACGTCTTGCAGATCTATTATGATGGTGTTCTCAGTATGCTTGAAGCCTTGGACGCAAACGGTAAACCCACCAAGGCCGATAAAGTCGAAGAACTTCTTGGAAAGATCAAACAGAACTTTGGCGAACAAGACGCCTTTTTCTATCTCAGCGGCGAACTCACCGAGAAAAAAGGCGATCTCGAAAAAGCCGATGAACTCTGGGGTAAAGCACTCGAAAAAGATTACGAACATTACGAGGCCAACCTTGCTCGCGGTGTTCTTCGCCTAAAACGTGCAAAAAAACTTCGCCCTACCACCGAAAAGAAGGGTAAAAAAGAAGAGAAAGTCTATCCGCTCGAAAAAGAAGATTTTCCCCTTGTTCTCGGATACATCAAGCTCTACGACAAA
>CAUJFU010000042.1 GCA_963169055.1 Myxococcota bacterium | reverse complement strand
GCTGCTGTCCGTGAGAAGCCGAGAAGACATCAGCGGGATCAAGGTGATCGCAACAAGCAACGAAGCCGTCAGCGAAAAGCAGATCGTGATCACCATGTCTCGAAACAGCGCGCCTGCGATCCCGGGGACAAACAAGATCGGAATAAACACCGCAAGCGTCGTCAAGGTCGAGGCCATGATCGCGACCCCGACTTCTTTGCTGCCTTGGATCGAGGCTTCTTCGGCGGACTTGCCTTCTTCAAAGTGGCGGTACACGTTTTCCAGCACGACGATCGAGTTATCGACCAACATCCCGACAGCAAGGGCGAGTCCAGCCATCGAGATGATGTTGAGCGTGATGCCAGCGAGATGCATAACGCTAAAGGTTGCGATCACAGAGATCGGGATCGACAAGGCGATGATGAAAGAAGTGCGAAAAGACCGCAAAAAGAACAGCAGCACCAAGACCGAAAGGAAAAAGGCCTGAGAGGCTGAGCTTTGCAGGTTGGAGATCGATTGTGTGATGATATCGCTTTGGTTGAACAGGATGCTAAAGTCGGTGCCGGGGGGGAGGAGCTTTTTGAGTTTGGGCAGGTCGTCTTCGACCGCTTTGACGGCCTGTACGGTGTTGGCGTCCGAGCGTTTTTGGATCATCAACAACATACCGGGCTTTCCGTCCGAACGGATGGCGCGTTTTTCTTCTTCTTCTCCATCGATCACGGTGGCGACTTGTTGCAAAAAGATCGGTTGCGGCATGACGCCCGGGCCTTGGCTTTTGTAGCCGATCACCACGCGCTTCATTTGATCCACGTCTGTAAAGTTGCCCATCGTGCGCAAAGAAAATTCGCGCTTTCCTTGTTCCAAGACGCCCGATGCCACTTGGACGTTTTCTGCGTTGAGGGCTTGCAGCACCTGCACCAAAGCGATCCCGTAGCCTTGCAACTTGATCGGATCGACCATGACTTGGATCTCGCGTTTCGAGCCGCCTGTAATGTTGGCCGACGCAACACCCGGTAAGCGCTCGATCAACGGCTTGATGCGGCGATCGATCAGATCTTGGATCTGCATCAAGTTGCCCTTGGTATTGACCGCGACAAGTAGGATCGGTTGCAGCGAGGGATCGAACGCAAACAAGATCGGTTGGCGTGCTTCTTCGGGGATCAGCTTGCGGACAAGGTCGATCTTCTCGCGGATATCCATCATCGACTGATCGATATTGGTTCCCCACTCCAGCTCGACGATCATCAAAGAAGCCCCAAGCTTCGCCGTCGTGGAGATCCGCTTGACGTTTTTAACCGAGGCTACGGCAGATTCGATGCGTCGAGACACCAAAGTCTCGATCTCTTCGGGGCCAACGCCTGTGTAGTTGCTGACGATGGCGATGGTGGGGAATTTGAGTTCGGGAAACAAGTCGAGTTTGAGCTGAGAAAAAGAAAACATCCCAAACCCGACGATCATCAAATAAAGCATCGAAAAGGTGACGGCCCGCCGAACGGCCATACTCGAAAGCGCGCCCATGCTTGTGTGTTCCTTTGCTTAGGTGCTTTTGGACGAATGTTGAGGTGCTTTTGGACGAAGAGATCCGCGTCGGGCTACATACCCGTTTTATCGCTGTGTGCGGTCTTTTGGGGGGATCTTGCGGGAGGTGCTTTGGGGGGGGCCTCTTCTTTTTTCTTGTCGTCCAAGATCTTGATACGGACGCCCGGCTTGTAAAAGTTTTGCCCTTCGATGATCAACCGCTGGTTGGCTTGCAGCCCTGACGTCACTTGAACCATCGTACTATCGGGCGATTCCAATCCGATGCGGATCTGTTGGCGGCGGGGGATGTTGTCTTCTTCCATCAGCAAGACAGCGAGATCTTTTTGTTGGAGGGCAGCGTTGTAGCCGAAAGAGTTGTTGAGAAGGGCCGTGATGGGGATCATCAGTGCATTTCGATGCACTTTGACGAGCAAGGTGACGCGTGCGATCATGCCGGGTTTGAGGGGGTGAAGCTCGACACAGTGGTTGCGATAGCACTGGGTTCCTTTGGCGCAAGGGATGGCGGGTTTTTTGGCGGAGGGCGGGGTGCAGGAGCGCTCGGGTTGGACGGGATAGACGTTGGGGATGCGGATCTCGACAGGGGCGGTGCGGGTATCGAGATCGAGGGTGGGCGCGACTTTGTTCACTCGCCCCTCAAATACGCGCTCTCCGTACGCTGCAACCGTGATGGAGGCTTTGTCGCCGATGCGGATCTTCATCAGATCGCGTTCGGTGACGTTGATCTGAACCTTGACTTCGTCCATATCGGCGATCGAAAACAGCGGAAACTGCGCGCTGGCCATCTCACCAAGTTGTCGGTAACGCCGACCCACGATGCCTTTGATCGGAGAACGCACGATCGCGTTTTGTTTGGCGGTTTGGGCTTGGCCGACGGCGGCTCTGAGCGAGGCGATCTGGGCTTCTGCGGCTTGTACCTGTGTCGTGGCGCTGTCGTACTGGCTTTTGAGTTGATCGACTTGTTGTTCGCCGACGGCTCCGCTTTTGTACAAGCGTCGCAGGCGCTTGAGTTCGCGCAGAGCCGACTCACGCGACAACACGGCTCCTGACAATTGCACCCGCGCACCCGCAAGATTTGCATACGTCGCCGCAAGTTGCGCTTCGGCTTGGGCCACTGCTTGTCGCAGTCGTGTGTGCTCGATCACGGCCAACAATTGGCCCTGCTTGACTTCTTCGCCTACATCGGCGTGGAGCGATTTGATGCGATCGGGAACCGTCGCATACACTTGCACTTGGGCTTCCCCCTCGATATCGCCTGTAAAGCGCAGTAGTTCAGGCAGATCCGTTTGCACGACCTTCCCCACCTGCACATAAATAGGCGGTTCTTCTTTTTTGGCCTCGGGCTTTTTGCATCCCCAAAGCATCCATACGCTGCACAGCACCAAACACACAGATCTCCACCGCATTCCCATGACACTCACTCGCTTGTTTTGGTCCGCCTGACTTTGTGCGTCCACCAACCGACAGATCGCAACCTTTTTGATGCAATGTTTTTTTTCGGTTCATCAACCGAAAAAACATTCGCTGGAAAGTAGGCCGTGTGTTGTGGGGTGTCAAGGACGGAAAAGCAAGCGGATCAAGGGGAGGCAGGAGGGGGCAGGGCAGAGCGGATCTTGGTGGGTCGTCGGGGGTTTTTTTCGTCGAGGATGGCTCTTGCGGCGCGTAATGCCTCGCGAAAGGTTTGTTCGAGGCTCCAAGAGCGAAAGTTGCTGTGCATGCCGATGGCGCGGAGTCTTCGTGTGCCGGTGATGAAGGCTTGGAGTTGGCGGAGGTGTTCTTCTTGATCGGGATCAGGATCGGGGAGAGCAAAGGTTTCGCGGTGGACGGAGGCTTCGAGGATCTGGTGAGGGACGACAAGTTGGGCTTCTTGGAGACCGGGGAGACAGCGTTGGAGGATCTCTTCGACGGGGGCGCGAAGGAGGGGGTGGTCTTCGGGGAGGATGCACTCGACGATCAAACAAGCCCGATCTTTGGGGGGAACAGAAGAGTGGAGGGGTTGGGCAAAGCTTGCGCGGAAAAAGGGGTATTGTTTGGCAGGGAAATAAAACCAGCGTTGAGTGTCGGCGTTTTCTTGTTGGAGGACGAGTCGTAGCATGAGCAAGGAGCGATGGCGCAAGCGGGCCATTTGTTCGAGGAGTGCGTGGTTAGGCAGGGGATCAAGGAGCGGAAACAGCGAAGGCAAGGGGATGGTGGAAAAGACGTATTCTGTGGGGACGTGTTGGACGCGTTGGCCGTCATCAAAGACGACCGCGCTGACTTCGCCGTGAGGGATGAGGATGCGTTGGACGCGGGCGTTGGTGTGGATGGTTCCGCCCGATTGGAGGATGCGCGCTTGGAGGCGTTTGGCGATGGAGCCGATGCCTTCGCTTGGAAAGTGCAGGCTTTGTGTGTAGGGGGTGGGTGGGCGAAATGCTTCGCGCAAGAGGCTTGCGATGCTTCCGTTGGGGGGAGGTTGTGGGCTGCTTTGGGTGCTCCATGAGGGCGACAAAAAAGCCGAAGCCTCCTGCCATATCTGGTGGTTTTGTTCGCTGAGCAGGAGTTGATCGAGCAGGGTACCGTAGCGTGCTTTGCCTTGGGCGAGATGTTCGCGGCCTTGTTCGCCTTGAAGGCGATAGCGCATCTGCAACGAGGCAAATTCGGCGGTGGCTTGGAGCAAGATCGGCCAAGGGATATTCACCAAAGAGCGGGTGGTGAGGGGATAATTGATCCATCTTCCCTTGAACCATAAACGCGACTGGCGCACAGGAACTTGATAACTTCCGCCCATCAGCGCTTTGATCTCGTCGAGCAGCAGAGCCTCTCGGGGCATAAACAGATGGGGGCCGACATCAAAGCGAAATCCTTTCCAAAACAGGCTCTTGGCAAGACCGCCGACCTCAGGTTGAGCTTCCAAGACGCGCGTTTGTACCCCGGCTTCTTGGAGTTTCCATGCGGTGGTTAATCCGCAAAGCCCCCCTCCTAAGATCGTCACATCCTTGATCCCCATCACTTTTTTCCTCCCTGTTTGAAAGAATGCCTTGCCATCTTGATGATCTTGTGCTATGCAATCCAACCTTTCCAAGCGTTGGGGCGCTCCCTTTCATACCGCGCCTCATCACAAAGCGCAAACAACAGCCACACATCACGGCTTTTTGTCACACCATACAAAGGAGACTCCGTCATGGCCAAGAAAGACGACCGCGTCAACATCAAGCTCAAAAGCACCGAAAGCACCTACATCTACCACACCAACAAAAACAAGCGAAACACCACAGAGCGCCTCGAACTGCGCAAGTATGATCCGATCTTGCGCCGTCATGTGAACTTCAAAGAAAGTAAATAACGCGCACCGCGCCGAAGCTGCTTTCTCGCACGCTCTCTGTTCGATCCCTCCGCCTCTTTTGCTCTCTGCCTTTCTTTCGCTTCGCGCTCCATCCATCCCATCATTCGGAGGCTCTATCTGATGACGGCACACCCGATCCGTATCGCACCTTCTATTCTTTCCGCAGATCTTGCTCATCTTGCCGATGAAGTCCGCGCCGTTGAACAAGGTGGCGCAGATTGGCTTCATATCGATGTGATGGATGGACGCTTTGTCCCCAACTTGACGTTTGGGATGCCGCTGGTTCGGTCTCTTCGGCCTGTGACGCAGCTTCCGTTGGACGTCCACTTGATGATCGTCGAACCAGAGCGATACATCGACGTATTCGCCCAAGCAGGAGCGGATCACATTACTGTTCACGCCGAAGCTTGCCCTCATCTCGAACGGACCCTCGCACAGATCCAAGAGGCGGGATGCAAGGCGGGGGTTGCGCTCAATCCGTCAACTCCGCTGCATGCGCTAGACTATGTCTGGCATCGCCTCGATCTTGTGTTGATCATGACCGTCAATCCGGGCTTTGGCGGGCAATCTTTCATTCAGGCGACACTCCCAAAGATCCAAGCCTTGTCGCAAACTCTCCAACACCACAAACCAGATGCGTTGATCGCGGTCGATGGGGGCGTTTCTCCACAAACCGCCCCCGCGATTGCGGAGGCAGGGGCTTCTGTGCTTGTTGCCGGAAATGCGGTCTTTTCAGCAGCTTCCGAGTTGTATGCGCAAAAGATCCACGCCATCCGAGAGGCCGCTGCGTCTGCCCGTCGTTAACGCCATCGCCACACAAAGTTCCCCACATCGCTTGGTGTGGCGCAGACTCTTCTTTATGATCTGCTCTTTGCTTCGGACAATGCGAGCAGATCGCTACATGACGAGGTTTTCGATGTTTTCCAACCTCCGCACCTTTGATGTTTTGGTGGTCGGATCGGGCCATGCGGGTTGTGAGGCTGCGCTTGCGGCTTCGCGCATGGGCTGTCACACGGCTGTTGTGACGACACAACCCGATCGTTCGGGATGGATGCCTTGTAACCCTGCCGTGGGTGGGGTTGGCAAAGGCCATCTGGTTCGTGAGATCGATGCGCTAGGCGGTGAGATGGCCCACAACATCGACGAGACAGGCATCCAGTTTCGTCGCCTCAACACCCGCAAAGGCCCCGCTGTCCAGTCTCGTCGCGCACAAGCCGATATGTTCGCGTACGCGCAACGGATGTCGCGAGTGATCCAATCAACGCCCAACTTGACGGTGATTGCTTCGATGGTGGGCGGTCTGCATCTGGAAGGCGAACGGGTTGCGGGAGTGACGCTTTCGGATGGTTCGCTTGTTCGGGCCAAAACGGTGGTGATCACCACAGGAACCTTTTTGCGCGGTCTCTTGCATACAGGCTTGCAATCGACCCCGGGAGGGCGTGTCGGTGAAGCACCTAGCAACGCGCTTTCTCAACATCTCGCGGCCTTGGGACTCCCGTTGCTTCGCCTCAAAACAGGCACACCCGCACGACTTGACAGAAACTCCATCGCTTGGGAACGCCTCGAAGTTCAACCCGGCGATGAACGCCCGCTTCCTTTTTCCTTTATGCGTTCGACGCTTGGGCCGCTTCAACAAGTCGACTGCTACATCACTTACACCAATCAACAAACGCACGAGATCATCCAAGCCAACCTTCACCAATCCCCCATGTATTCGGGTGTGATCGAAGGGATCGGACCGCGTTATTGCCCAAGCATCGAAGACAAAGTCGTGCGTTTCTCGGACAAAGATCGGCATCAGATCTTTCTCGAACCTGTGGCCCGAAACAGTGATCTGATCTATCCCAACGGCATCAGCACCAGTCTTCCCGCCGATGTACAAGAAGCCATGATCCACTCGATCGAAGGTCTCGAACAAGCGCGCATCGTGATCCCCGGTTATGCCGTTGAATACGATGCCGTCGATCCGCGCAGCCTTCAACCTTGGCTCGAACTCAAAGATGTACCCGGGTTGTTTCTCGCCGGGCAGATCAACGGCACCAGCGGCTACGAAGAAGCGGCAGGCCAAGGCATCCTCGCGGGCATCAACGCTGCCCTTCAAAGTCAAGCCAAAGACCCGTTGATTCTCGATCGCACGCAAAGCTACATCGGTGTGATGGTCGACGATTTGACCACCCGTGGTGCGCCCGAACCGTATCGGATGTTTACGTCTCGCGCCGAGTATCGGCTGCTTTTGCGAGAAGACAACGCCGACAAGCGTTTGACCCCGATCGGCCGCACTATCGGCTTGGTCGATGAACACCGATGGCAGCGCTTTTTGCAAAAGTGCGAAGACGAAGAACGACTCCGCATCCAGCTCGACAAAACTTTGCTTGTTCCAAACGAAGAAGGCGCACAATGGGCCGAGATCCTCCAGATCCCACCCATGCGCAATCCGTCTTCTTTGCGTCGCTTGATCGGTCGTGCCGATGTCGATTACACGCGCTTGTTGTCGCTCGATCTCGGATTGACTGAAGATCACCTCGAAGCTCTCGAACAAATCGCGATCCAAGAGCGCTATGAAGGTTACCTCCAAAAGCAAGAAGCCGAGGCCAAGATCTTCCGCGAAGGCGAGACCATCGCCATCCCCGATGATCTCGATTACGACACCATCCCAAGCCTCAGCACCGAGATCCGACACATCCTTAAATCGACACGCCCTCATTCCATCGGTCAAGCTGCCCGTATACCGGGCGTCACACCCGCATCCCTTCAGATCCTTACGCTTTCCCTTCACGCCCACAAAAAGAAACAAGCCGCCTGAGATCACACTTCTTTTCATACCGCATTTTGATCTTGACGGACCCCCCCTCTGTGTGTATCCTCACGAACCTTTGCTTTGTATGGACAAGAGCGTACCCCTAAAAAACAGCCCTTTTTGTCCATCCTTGGCTCTTCGACACAAAGAACTCAACCATACTCGGAGGCTTTTATGGCTCGCACATGTCAATTTACAGGGAAAAAACCCTTGGTCGGTTGCCGCGTCTCCCACGCTAACAACCACACCAAAATGCGCCAACTCCCCAACCTTCAAAGCAAGCGCATCTATGATGCTGAACTTGGCCGCTTTGTCCGCGTTCGCCTCTCCACCCGCGCTCTCCGCACCGTCACCAAGCTCGGCCTCTCCGTCTATCTTCGCAAGCTTGGCCTCTCCCTCAACGACGTCCTCGCATAACTCTCCTTTTTTCTTCTCTCTTCTCTCTCCTTCTTCCTCTCTCTTTCCCTTAAAACACCGATGCTTGGGTCGTTGTAGGCGTTCTGCTTTGGTGGGGCGCTGCCCCATACCCCGCGAGAGGGCGAAGCCCTCTTGACCCCGTATCGGCGGGACGAATCGATGTTTTTCAAACTAACGACTGCACCGCTTGAAAGCCCGCGAACACGGGGGTTGGGGGAGTGAAATTGTCGACGTGGTGGTTTGAAAGTTCGGAAACACGGGGGAGGGGATTGAAATGGGTGGCTTGAGGGGCGTGGGGTGGAATCCCACAAGACCAACACGATCGCGTCGGTCTTGTAGACACAAAAAAACCCCATAAGGTGAACCTTATGAGGTTTTTGGGAGCGGGGTGGACGGGACTCGAACCCGCGGCCTCCGGCGTGACAGGCCGGCGTTATAACCGACTTAACTACCACCCCATGTTTGGGGATTTGCGTGTGAGGGCTGAAGGTTAGGCGGAACAGGACTCGAACCTGCAACCCTCGGCTTGTAAGGCCGATGCTCTAACCAGTTGAGCTATCCGCCCCCAACGCGAAGTGATGTATATACCAGCCCAAACGCTTCGTCAACATCTTTTTCATGGAAAGTAGACAATGGCTTGTGTTGGAAGATGATTCTTGCGCTAGAGTGATGGGGGGGGATAGATAGGCGGTTCGAGAGTCCCAGATGCTCTGATGTTGGAAGATGATTCTTGTGCTAGAGTGATGGGGAGTCCACATTCGATGCGAGAATCAAGCGAGGAGGAGCGATGGATCTGGAAGGCAAGGGTCGCGGGGCAAGTCCACGTGATCATGATATCTTTTCTTCAAAGATGCTGGAGCGTTTGCGCGAAGCGACGTTGGATATGAGTTTTTTGATCGCACGGGATTATGCGGAGGCATCGGCGTTAAAGGTGGTGGGGGATCGTTATCAGTTGCACCAACGGCAACGGCTTGCGGTGTTGCGTAGCGCGTCAAGTGCAAAGGATATCGCGGGGAGTGCGAGTAAGAGGTGTGGTGATCTTCGGGATCAGATCTTGGATATTGACACGCTGAATTTGGTGATCTTGTTGGAGAGTGCGTTGGGGGGAGGGGTGTTGTTGAAGGGGATGGATGGTTGTTATCGTGATCTGGCGAGCGTTCATGGGACGTATCGGATGGTGGAGCAAACAGGCCCGTTGCTGCGTCATTTTGGGCGTTGGCTGGCGGAGAGAGGTGTGGTGGGGGTGCGTTGGTGGATCGATCAACCTGTTTCAAACAGCGGTCGATTGGCGTCTTTGTTGCGCGAGATCGGAGAAGAGGCGGGATGGCCTTGGGAGGCCCAAACGACGCCGTATGTGGATCGCGAGGTGGCCCAAGCGCAAGGGATCTCGATCAGTACGGACAAAGTGATCTTGCGGCATTGTCGGCAGTGGAACAACGCAGGTCGTGAATTTGTGGAAGCCCATATCCCCGAAGCTTGGGTCTTTGATCTGGGGATCTCGCCGTTAGAACTTGCGAGCGCGAACCTGTGAACGGATAGGAAAGGAGAGAGACGTTGCGTCGTTGGTGTGGTTGGGTGTGGTTGGGTGTGGTGCTGTGGTCGCCGTGGAGCGTGTGGGCGCAAGTGTCGCTCAAAGGTTATTTGGAGTCATGTAAGCCGCAAGAGTGCGACAATGCGCAGTTTTTGACATGTGGTGGTTTGGGGGAAAAGGCGATTTGTGTTCCGATGTGCGACGCACGCCAACCCGTATGTCCGCGCAATGAGCCTTGTGCGATCCAAGCCGACGGTCAAGGGGCTTGTTTGTGCGCGAAAGATGACGAGTGTTTTCCCCCGTTGACGTGTCAAAATGGCCAATGTGCGGGGAGTGTAGCGATCGGGCAATCTTGTGCGGTTGATCGTCTTTGTGGTCGGGGGATGTTGTGCGTGCAGTTGGGGACGGAAACGCAGACTTTTTGCCGCTCGATGTGCGGCACTGCGGGGAAAGCTTGCAAGGATGGCGAGCCTTGCATCAGCCATCCAGCGAGCAGTTTTCCTGTGTGTTATTGCAGCAAAAACGAGGATTGCCCGGACGAGAAAAACTGCGTTTTGGGGCGATGTGTGATCCCGCCGACGTATGGGGGCGTTTGCAACGAGCAGGTTGGTTGTCGCCGTGGTTTGGTGTGTACGCAAGTGCTAGGCTCGAAAGAACGCTACTGCTTGCCGCCATGCGGAAGTGGCGCATGTGTGGGCGGAGAGCGCTGCTTTGATGCAAGCAATCGCCAGCGAGTTTGTGCTTGTACGTCGAGTGATCCTTGCCCAACGGGGATTCCTTGCACCAACGGCGTCTGTTTGGACAGCCCACGCTGCGATGACGTCCATAAATGCGCAGATGGGAGCTATTGCCTTTCTGCAAAGGTCGGAGCCTACGGGGGGATCTGCCGTCCTCGATGCTTTGCCAAAAAGGATTGTAGCGCAGACGATACGCCCTGCAAAAACGTCCAAGGCGTCTTGCTTTGTGCGTGTACAGCCGATCAAGATTGCCCAATCGGGCAGGTTTGCAGCCAGCACCGTTGCATCAAGACCAGCACCACCGAACCCACCGAACCCACCGAACCTACGGAGCCCTCAGAAGCTGTAGAAGAAGGCGGAGAGCCTGTCGAAGAAAAACCCGCCGTTGAAAAAATACCGACGGAGTCGACGATCTTGGCGTGTGATCCGCCTTGTTCGGGAAAGCAGCGATGTGCGAACGGTACTTGTCAAAAGCTCGGATGGCGCGAGTTTTGTGAGCTTGATTCGGATTGTTCCTCAGGCTTTTGTTTTTCCGCAGACGGGCGGGCCAAGATCTGCACCACAAAGGATTGCAATCAGTGTGGCTTGCTTGGCTTGCAATGTCTCCAAGGGAACGGGCAAGAGGGCTGTTATTATCCGCCGTACATCGATCCTGTCCCTGACAAGGGGCAAGCGACCAGTTGTAATTGTGATGCCTCTGATCCGATGGGGTGGTCGTTTTGGGGCGGGTTGCTTTTGTTGCTCGGTGTGGGGCGATGGCGGAGGCGTTTCGTCGAGGGGCCTCGCTGCATCCATAGCCTGTAGCGGCGGGGAGTGTTCTCTACACAGGCTCGATTCGGCCTTCAACAAACACGTGTTCGCGCCAGTTCAAGCGACAGAGTCGTTGGTTTGAAGAGCGTGTGCTCGTCTCGCCAACACGGGGGTCAAGGGGCGACAGCCCCTTGTGGGGCGTGGGGCAAAGCCCCATACGCGCCTTGTTAAGGCGGAAACACCGGAGAATCGAGAATGATCGCTCTTTCTTTTGTCGGCCCCCCATGTCCGTTCGCGGCTCGATGTCCCGATACACGGGCGGTTCGCGAACCGCCCCTACGCAAACATGGCCTTGCCTCGAAGACGGATGGAACGAAAGAATCGTAGACAAAGCAAACGCAAATATGCATAAAAAGACGGAGGATACGACCTCCGTGTAGGGTGTGATGAAAGGTAGGGGCGTATGGCATACGCCCTTGCCCGATTCACGGGGATTGTCATCGCTCTGTACGAGCAGGCAACCTGCGGATTTGGTATGAGGCAGTGGAAA
>CAUJFU010000041.1 GCA_963169055.1 Myxococcota bacterium | reverse complement strand
TAGATTTGGACGATGTGTGGGTGGTTGAGCTGGGCAGCGAGGCGCGCTTCGTTGAGGAACATCTTGACGAAGCTGCGCTCTTTGGCGAGGTGGGGCTTGATCTTTTTGATCACGACGATCTTGGCGAAACCTTCGGGGCCTGCGAGGTGCGCAAGCCAGATCTCTGCCATGCCGCCAACGGCAAGTTGTTCGATCAGGGTGTAGCGTCCGAGCTTTTGTCCACGAGCCAA
Source organism: Myxococcota bacterium (assembly GCA_963169055.1). Classification (GTDB taxonomy): domain Bacteria; phylum Myxococcota_C; class UBA6777; order UBA6777; family UBA6777; genus JAKLKB01. The sequence goes on along the minus strand of CAUJFU010000041.1, from coordinate 6,375 downwards.
GATGGTGTCCTCGATGCCTAGAAGTTGAGGCGCTGTGTCTGGTGTGTATGAGAGTACGAAGGATGCGCCTTTTGCGCCTGAAGGATGGCTGAGGAATCTAGCACAGAGACTTTTGCAAAGACAAGGCAGATCGTGGGAGGGTGTAGAAAAAACAGTTTCGCGACGGATCGTGGGTCACTCAAGGATACCCATCGGCAGCCTCTGCGTTTTCTATGGCATCCAGAGCATCGGGAGAAAAACCCATCCCTTGTTCAAGCAGCCGATCGATGGTCTCTTCGTCTGTGATACGCTCCAAAAGGGCGTAGGTACGGTCTTGGAGGCGTGCATCAGAAAATCGCAACAAACCTTCGGCGAGGGCTGTCATCGCGTGTTTTGCCTCCGAGGGCAAGATATCCTCCAGCAGAGCGAGGCTTGCTTCGTAGATATCTGCTTCGGTGGCGTGTTGGAGGACGTTGACGATCTCACAAGCCAAAGCTTCGGACGGAGCCAAGGCCAGTTTTTTTAAGATCCGTAACGCCATCACCACTTCGTGCGAAAAAGAAGATCGCAAAAAAGGCTGTAGCTCTAGCAACAACAAACGATCCGCAGGGGAGCCATCCACAAGGCATGACAAGGCTTCCAAAAGATATGCGCGCATCTCGACTTTCTCGCTGCGATGCAACGCATCCAAGACCGGACGCAACTGCTCTTTGTCCCGAGAAGTCAGGACTTTCGCGAGCAAACGTGCTGCCTCCAACCGCACCCCCTCGTTTGGGTCCGTCAGCGTCTCTGCGATGATCTGGGCAAGAGGGCCTTTGCGTGCGTGAACAAGGCCGCGCAGTGCGGCTTTGCGGATCTCTGCTTCTTCTGTGGACAGCAAACGTCGATACGTCTCAAACAACGCGCTAGGATCGGCCTCGTGAAGCTGTTCAAGTGAACGCAACGCGACCAAACGACGCCCGAGCAGGTTTCTTGGCTCCGAGATGATCTCTTCAAGAGGGCGGCTGGCTTCCTCGCGGATCTGACGCAACAGCGGTGTCATCTCGGCGAGTGTCGAGGTTCCTGCGTCCCGTAGCTGCGGGAGTAATCCGACAAGCACCTCTGGCCATGCCCGATCTATCGGAGCATTCGACAGTTCCGCGATATCTCGATGCGTCGGTTGCGTTTGTTGCGATCGAACCTGCAAGCGAGCCGCAGCAGCCAAGGTCTCTGCTTGTAATGGTGGAATCCCTGATGTTGCCGGTCGGTTCATCTCTTGAAGAATACGTTCGCACTCTTCGCGCACCGAACGATCGGGATCTTGCAGAAGGTAGCGCAAGAGCGGCAAAACATCGAGGGTTCCGATCTTTCCGAGGCCGATCACGGCCAATCGTCGCACGCTTGGTAAGGTATCGCGGCTGAAAAACAACAACAGATCCAACAGATCAAAGTCGCCTTCCCATGCTTTCCCTTCCATCAACGAGACCAACACATCCAAAAGGATCTCTTTGTTTTCTACCGAGGCTCCGGCCCCCCCAAGCAGCGTGATCAAGTGCGGTAGGGCTTCCAATGCGTGCATCTGCTTGAGAACCAATGCCGCGTTACGCCGCAGGCGCTCACCCCCCTCTTCGATCGAACGCAACAGCGGGATCATGGCTGTTTCGCCGATCGCTGCGAGTGCGTGGCTCGCACCGCGCACATCTTCCTGCCACTCGCTGTCGAGATCTCTCAAGAGTCTTATGACCACATCTTCAGTCATCTCAGCCCCCAAAGGCGTGCTTTGGTTGAATCTTGGGTCTTGCTTCTGTGACCATCTTTAAAAAACACCGCGCCCCCTGTCAAGCGAACCTCGCGATGACGCGCCTTCAAACCAACACGCCAAAACGCACCCACTCGGATCGCCTCTGTCCTACCGAGAGGCCCACGCACCCAAGGCCGCAGCGTACACTTCTTTTAATGGGATTCCGTGCTCCTCTGCCAGTCGTCGACAAGACGCATATTCGGGCGCAAACTGCACCACCTCATCACCCCGACGCCCAAGCTTGATCGACACAATTCCCCACGGTGTTTGTACTTCGGCAAATGATCGTTCTAATACACGCCGTTCGACAGGGAAAAAACGAAATCCCAACGTCGAAGACTCCCGAAACAACAGGTCTTCCACCACTCCAAGCCTTGATGCCGAACACAACAAGGATAGCTGATGCGCAGCGCGTCCTTTTTTCATCTGGATCGCACCCTGCCAAACATCCCGTGCGCCCGCATCCCACAAACGCTCACACACATACGCCAGTTGCTCGGGACTCATGTCGTCCAGATTCACCTCGACTTGCAAAAGATCTCCTTCCTCCCGATGCTCCGACAACGACCGACCCAGCACCAGCCGCAAAAGGTTCGGTCTATCCGTCAAGTGACGTTCGCCTGCTCCGTAGCCCACGCTTTGCAACGTAAAAGACGGAAACGACACAAATTCATCCGCCATCGCAGCCACAATCGCAGCTCCTGTAGGAGTCACCAACTCGACCGATAATCCGCTGTCATAGACAGGAACACCACGCAGGATCTCTAGCGTCGCAGGCGCAGGCAAAGGCAGGCGACCATGTTGGCATCGCACAAACCCCCGACCCATCGGCAAAGGAGAACAAGTCACTTTCTCGATCCCCAACGCATCAAGCCCGATCGCTACCCCTACGATATCTACAATCGAATCGACCGCACCGACCTCATGAAACGAAACTTCTTCTATACTCATCCCATGCACCGCAGCCTCAGCTTGGGCTAGACGCAAAAAAATCCCTTGCGCCCGCTCTTTCACACGTCTTGGTTAGCTGCTTCGATCGATCATCAAGCGGATATCTGCGTAGCTTCGGTGGTATCCATCGTCGATCGCTCCTCCGTGAGAGTGCCCGTGAGAGTGCTCGTGGTGATGGTCATGCCCGTGTGGATGGTCATGTTCGTGTGTATGGTGATGGTCATGTTCGTGGTGATGGTTGTGGTGGGCGTGTTCGTGGTGATGGTTGTGGTGGGCGTGTTCGTGTGTATGGTTGTGATGGGCGTGTTCGTGTTCGTGTTCGTGTTCGTGTTCGTGTGTGTGGTTGTGGTGTTCGTGCTGTTGCGGAGGGTGAGAGGGATGCAAGAGGACACGAAGTTTGACAGCATCAAGAACACCGACCATCCGACGTTCTGCATGGATCTCATAGCCTGACAGATCCAACAGGGCCAGTCCATCGCGCAAAGCATCGAGAGAGACGCCGAGATCCAACAATGCCCCCAAAGTCATATCACCGCTGACACCGCTAAAACAATCAAAGTGCAACCACATCCAAAGCGTCCTTTTCTTTGCGCTGGCGGTTGATCAAAGAAGCCGCGTAGGCCGCCCCGAAACCGTTATCGATATTAACTACTGTGATCCCCGCTGCGCAGCTTGTCAGCATCGACATCAACGCAGCGAATCCCCCCGCCCCAACGCCATATCCGATGCTTGTCGGAACAGCGATCACAGGGCGATCCACCAGCCCTGCAACGACCGAAGGCAACGCGCCTTCCATCCCCGCAACCACGATCAACACCTCCGCAAGGCGGATGCGTTCGATCTCGCCCAATAGTCGGTGCAATCCTGCCACTCCGATATCCGCCACAATCGAAGTGCGGTTGCCCATCAATCGTAACGTCACTTCTGCCTCACGTGCGATCGGAAGATCCGAAGTGCCCGCTGCCAAGATCAACACTTCACCACGCCCGCGCTCCGCGATCGGTTCGATGGCTCGGTACAAACAGCGAGACGGCCCATCGTACACAGCATCCGAAACCACCGCACACACCGCTGCTGCTTGATTCGCATCAACGCGAGTCGCCAAAACGACGGCGTGATGGGCGGCAAGATGCGCAAAGATCGTCGCTACTTGTTCGGGCGTCTTCCCCTGTGCAAAGATGACCTCCGGAAATCCCCGACGCAGCGCTCGGTGATGATCGACACGGCTTTCTCCCAACGATGCGTAGGGCAGGATCGCCAAGCGCTTTAACGCCTCTTCGACCGACAAGGCATCACCCTTGACTTGCTCCAACAATGCCCGTATCGCTTGTTCTTCCACGCTTCATGCTCCTTTGCCCTTGGATTCCATCCCCAAAAGACTTGCCTTCTCTTGGAGAATTGCCACCCTCATGTCAAGGATGTTTGTGGTCTACCGATACACTTCCAACAAGCACCACCCTCCGCTTTGCGCCGTTCAACACAATGCACACCGCCTTTGCGAATAGAAGGACGTTGCTCATGGCTCTCTCGCTTCGTTTCTTGGCTTTTGTTTCGTTTTGCATCGCTCTCTGCGCTTTCCCTGTTCTTCCCCAAGCCTTCGTTCGCACCAAAGCCACCACCCCCGATGGCAAAGAAGTGGCCCTCTTCTGGAACGAATTCCCCATCAAGTACTTCATCAACAAGGCGGGTAGCCCCGATATATCCGACATCGAAGGGACTTACGACGCGATCAAAGCCAGCTTTCAAGCGTGGATGAATCCCGGATGTGGCTGCTTTCAAGCCGAGTTTGTCGGTCTGACCGACCTCGCGGAAACTGGATATAACCAAGACAAACCCGCCGAAGATCAAAATGTCATCTTCTTTCGACAAGGTGATTGGGCACACAACCGCCAAGCCGTCGCCGTCACCAGCGTTGTCTACAGCCGCAGCACCGGGCAGATCTTTGGCTTTGATATCGAGATCAATGACCGCGATTATCGCTTCAGTCTCGATGGAACCAGCGTCCCGGGTGTCCCCCGACCCATCGCCACCATCGACCTCCAAAACACCATCACCCACGAAGCCGGACACGCTCTTGGCCTCGATCATAGTGAAAACAAATCCGCAACCATGTACGCTTCCGCTCCCCCCGGAGAAACCTCCAAACGCCAACTTCATTCCGATGATATCGAGGGACTTTGCACGATCTACCGCAAAGAAACTGCGAGCCAGATCTGCCAGATCTCGCGCTCCGAGCAATTCCTCAAAGGTACAGGATGCGCATGTCAATCCTCTTCACCCTCCAATCACCCCTTCCTTCCGCTCTTTGCGCTCTTTGTCCTGCTCTTTTGGCGTCGACGCGCTTAAGCCACCACAACGCTTTCCTACACCCTTTACTCGCCCTCTGTAATGCGAGTAATCACTTTATTGAATCGTTGTTCTAAAATATAACCTCTTGAGAGTAGAAACATTTTTCTGCGATCAAAATTTGAGATCCATCCAAAATGCAGCGAGAATACAAGCAACGTTTGCTTGACTCGAGTCGATGATCTGTGCGACCTTCGAGGCCGCTTAAAAAGAGCGAAGAATCAAGTTGGCAAAGAAAGTGCAAGCACACACGCCGCACACCAACTCCCCTCTCTCTTGCTGTGCATGTCTTGATGGAACGCTTCTTTTTCTCGCGAACCCAAAAGACCCCAAACACCACTTGACCCCGACATCATCGCAAAGGCAAGGAGTCCTAAGACGCGATGTCGAGGCTCCCACACCCAAGGTGTGCGGATTACCCGTCAAGGAGACACGACATGACCGATCAATCCACAGAGCGCCGCAACTACGTACGTCTTCCCCTCAAAGACATGATGGTTCGTTACGGCCACGAAGGTCAGGTCTACTTTGGCAGTTGCCAAAACCTCAGCCCCGGCGGCCTTTTCATCGCAACCAAAACCCCTGCTCCCTACGGCTCCGAAGTGACCCTCAAGTTCACACTCCCGGGCCATGAAAATACACTCCAAGCCAAAGGGCTTGTCGTTCGTGTGAATCGCGATACGCGCAACCGTTCCACCCCAAACAACGCCCCCGGTATGCACGTGCGCTTCACCAAAATGACCGCCACCACCAAAGAAGAACTCAAGCGCTTTCTCGTTCCCCGCCTGCGCGAACTTGTGATCCGACGACTCGCCGAACGCCAACGCGCCACCAAAAAAGAACAACCCTGATCTCCCTCCCCACGCTACCTTCCGCTCGCTCCCTCCTCTTCTCTTTTTTTCCTTTTGATTCTTACCAAACTTATCGCAGTTGGGTTTGTTTGGTGGGGCTTTGCCCCACGCCCCCCAAGGGACTGTCGCCCCTTGACCCCGTGTTGGCGAAGAGATCATCGTTTTTCAAGCCAACGAAGCTCTCGCTTGGACGGGCGCGAACACGGGGGGGTTATACGAAATCCGCCCATTGCGTGATCAAACGATGTAGAGGCAGCCACAGGGGGCTGCCCAATGATAGGGCGTCTACGCACTATCCTTGTGTGTACACATCACTCGGATATCGTATGATGGGTTACGTTCGTTTGTGGTGGCTCTGCCGATCGAAGTGGCGGAGATACGGGGGGTTGGTTGGCTGCGTCAGTGAGTGATAAGTTTTCTTATCGCAATGACAAGAGAAGTAATCAGGGGATAGACCACAAACAGACA
>CAUJFU010000040.1 GCA_963169055.1 Myxococcota bacterium | reverse complement strand
CCCCACCGAAGTCGGCACAGCATTTGGAAAAGAACTCCAAAGCTAACCCAAGCCCTCGCTGCGAACCCCCGTGTTCGCGGTATCTCAAGCGGAGCCGCCGCTATTTTGAAAAACCTCTGCTCACCTCGCCGACACGGGTTCATGGGGCGACTGTCCCTTGCGGGGCGTGGGGCAGCGCCCCACTCAACACAAACCACCAACAAACCGAGGGCGGCGCCACACACAAACCACCAAGAAACCAAGGACAGCGCCACACACAAACCACCAAGAAACCGAGGGCGGCGCCCCACACAAACCACCAACAAACCAAGAGCAGCGCCCCACAAACAACCAACAAACAACCCAAAAAAGGAGTCCATCCGATGAGTGCTGCACCACCGACGCAAGAACATGCGGAAGCTGCGGAGAAAGAGAGCGTTCTATTTTCACAAACGAAGGGGGCTGTGCCGTTGCAGCGCTTGTTGTTTCGAGGGCATCGAGAACTTCACGAGGTGGAGTTGTTGGCGTTGCTATTGCGGACTTCAGGTCGCCAGCAAGGGAATGTTTGGGAACAAGCGCGCCGTTGTTGGGAAGGGTTTCAAGATCTGCGGGAGTTGGAGCGCGCAGGAGTGCAAGAGATCGCGAGCCATGCGGCGATCTCTTCGGAAAAAGCAGCGGCGATCAAAGCAGCGTTGGAGTTGGGGCGAAGGTTAGCGCAACAGCCCTTGTCACGGGGCGAAGCGTTTATATGTTCCCGCCAGATATGGAGGGCTTATGGGCCGCGCATGGCAGGGCAAGAGCAAGAGACTTTTTGGGCGCTGCTGTTGGATCAAAGCAACCGATTGTTGCGAGAAGTGCAAGTCAGCGCGGGTTCGATCAATCGGTGTCCTGTGACGCCAGTCGAAGTCTTTGCACCGGCGTTGCGGGAAAAAGCGGTGGGGATGATCTTGTTGCACAACCATCCAAGCGGCCAACCAGAGCCATCCCCCGAAGATCGGGCGCTTACGGAGCGCTTGCAACAAGTCGCGCACCTGATCGGCATCCGCCTGCTCGATCACTTGGTGCTTGGGGATCAAAGCTATGTGTCGTTTGCGGATCGTGGGTGGTTGTAGAGCCTTTACGGGCCTTTGTTTTTGGGGGAAAAGATCGGAAGCGGCAGTTGTGAGGAAGAGTTGGGACGGGCAGAGCGTTTTCGCGGAACAACCGCAGCGTTTGTGGTGGACTCCGCCGAAGGCGACGTGTCAGAGGAAGTCGAAAGAGAAGAAGGCGGTGGTTCGGGCAGAATGGAGACGATCTGTGCGACAGCTTGGCCTTGTTGGAGGCGGATCGTGATCTGCTGACCTTCTTGTAAGTCACGGGCATGGCGCAAAAGATGTCCTTGCATATCGGAAACAAGGGCATAACCGCGATCCAAGATCTGAAGTGGTGAAAGATCGTGCAAGCGTTGTGCAAACAAACCGAGGCGATGGCGCTGTTGATCAAGGGAGCGCTGCATCGCATGGTGAAGACGTTGCTCGAAAAGTCGAAGGGTTTGTTGTTGTTGTTGCAGCGCAAGTCCGGGATCTTGGGCTTCAAGGCGTGTGCGCAAAGCCGCCAATCGCCGCTTGTAGTGGGCGATCTGAGCCAGCAGAGCGCGCTCGGTGCGTTGCTGTGCATCGGCAAGGCGGAGATGAAGACGATGCACCTGTTGTTCTGGGGAGGGTAAACGACGGGCCAGCCGCTCCAATCGAAGACGAGCGCGACCGATCTGTGCAGATATCGCTTGGAGCATACGATACCTGCGTTCTTCGATGGCATCGAGCAGGGCTTGATCGGCAGGGGCAGCCATCTCTGCAGCAGCGGAGGGAGTCGGAGCGCGTTTATCGGCCACAAAGTCAGCGATGGTGTAATCGGTTTCGTGGCCGATACCTGTCAAGATCGGTAGACGAGAGGCTGCAATCGCCCGAGCAACGGCCTCTTCGTTGAAGGCCCACAAGTCTTCGATCGATCCTCCGCCTCGCCCCAAGATGATCAGATCGATGCCTGTTTGTTCGTTAAGGGCTTGGATGGCGCGGACGATCTCGGCGGCAGCACCACGCCCTTGAACTTGGCAGGGTGCAAGCAACAACGACACCGAAGGAGAACGCCGCCGAAAGACTTGCAAGAGATCGCGCAACGCGGCCCCCACAGGCGACGTCACAAGCCCGATACAGCGGGGATATGTGGGGATGGGCTTTTTTCGATAGGGGTCAAACAACCCTTCGGCATCTAACAGCTCCTTGAGTCGCTGAAAAGCGATCATCAAAGCCCCAACGCCAACACGCTCCATCCGATCGACCACAAGCTGCAACCGCCCTTGTTGGCCGTAGACTGCGAGTCTTCCTTGACACTGCACCTCCATGCCTTCTTCAAGCGCAAACGGCAGACGCGCAGCCGCAGGAGCGAATAACGCAGCATCCAGTACAGCCCGTGTCCCTTCCTTGATGCGGAAATAGCGATGACCGTTTCCTCCGCGTGGTGACGAACGGCTCAGACCCGATATCTCGCCGCGCACAAACACAACACCGATCCGATGGCGAAAGATCGTGTTTAACGCGTCGACGATCTCGCTCACGCTGTACACATAAGCCTTCGGAGATTCGGATTGTACGGGTTCTGCGACCTGTGCAGCCTCTTCCCCAAAGAAAGACTCCAATTCCTCAAAGGTCGCAAAAGAAGGATAACGCGTCATACATCTTTGCCTTGTGTGGAGAAGAGTACCTTGTTGGTCGACTACGGAGAGGGAGGGGGCGAAGGCATGGGATGTTTAAAGAAAAAATCCCACATCGCGTCGGTAGCTCGAAGGGAAAGGCTGGTGTATCCGAGTTGTGGGACAGGCAAACCACCCGGCCAAGTATGCCCACCACCAAGGATCGTGCAAAATTCGACATGGGCGTCGTCTCGACAGGTTGGATAAGCATCGCAAGAGGCGTCCCCTTGGGAAAAACCACGAACTTTCGGATCGCGACAACCATTGTGGGCGACCCAATGCTCGACATTTGCGCTGAGTGATGGATAGCCAAGAAGAGGATTGCCCGCATAAGGCACGATGCTATCGAGCGTTCCATGAAAGATCATCACAGGCACAGGGCGGGGAGGCTTGCAGGGGAGATGCACCATCGAAGCGGCGACAGGCGCGATCGCGGCGATGCGATCGGAGACTTCGCAAGCCAGCCGATACGCCAACATCCCGCCGTTGGAGATCCCTGTGGCATAGATCCGACGAGGATCGACGCACAACTGCTCCTCCAACCGATCCAACAAAGCGCGTACAAAACCAACATCGTCCACACCCGATGATGCGGCAGGTTGGCAACACGTTCCTGCATTCCAACTGGTCGACGGCAAGGCCCGCCCTTCGGGATGAACCGCGATAAATCCGACCTCTTCGGCTTTGCTTTCCATGCCCGACAGCAACACCTGCGTCCATGCGTCGTTTGCGACACCATGAAAATTCAGCACGACAGGCATGGATCGATGCGATGCGTAAGAAGGTGGTACGAACACCCGAAAAGAACGTTCCACCCCATCATGAGAGACACGCCAAAGGCGATCTGTGGGAGGTGATGGCTTTCCTACACAGTCCGCCTTGCGCTCGGTGGTCTGTTCAGGAGACGGCTCAAGGTACTCAGTGGGCGTGATCTCTTCGGAAACAACAGCCTCTTGCATCCTCTCGGGAACGGACTCGCTTGCGTCGTGTGTTGCCTCTTGAGATGGCTCAGCGATGCCCGACTCGCCTCCCTGCGTGGTTTCCGCCAACGTCTTTTCACCCACAACGACACTTCCTTGACAAGCGACTGGCCCCAACGCAGCGACCGCCACAAACAAGGATGCGACACACCCCCCAAAGAAGCGAAGCCTTGGAGCTTTTCGCAGACCCAAAGCAGACACCCTAGACCTCTGATCCAATACTACGCTTGCCATCCAACCGCCTTCTCTCATCCAAAAGGTCGCTCTATGCGCCATCACCAAAGCATACGAAGCCCCCTCTCAAATGTCCACTCCTGTTTTTCACTGATGAATCGAACAAGCCCCCAAAACACCCGAGCCTATTTTTCGTTGCATCATCGGAAGTTGACACACAACCTGCATGCGGCTACTCTCCAAAACCACAAAGTCAGGTTGTCCTGCAAAAGAGACGGGTCTTGCATCTCTTTGGCAAGACGGATGTCTGTTGGCATCGTTTAGAACGGAGGATCGCGCTACGTCAACGACCCACCCCTAAAGGGGCGGGCTTGTGAAAGCAAGCCCGGTTGACCAGACGACAACAGAGGAAGTGGCGCAAGCCAAGTTGTTGTACACGATAGAGAGCATGTAGAGACCCTCGAATGCCGCCTCAGTTCGGGGCCCTCTCGTGGCGCTGTAAACATCTGCTTGGGTGAGCGGAAGTCAACCACAATGCGAAGGCTCTCCTATCCCGTCGAGAGGATGTCGGATTCTGTGCTTGCCTCAAAAAGCACAGATACGCACCACCTGAAAAGGAAAAACGTCTTGTTCGTTTTTATTCAAAACCAACACGGAAC
>CAUJFU010000039.1 GCA_963169055.1 Myxococcota bacterium | reverse complement strand
TTCATCTGGAACACGAAGAACTGACAGACTGCGCGTAAGAGCGCATCAAAAACAAATGGTTACACGGCTAACCTAGCGCGTATGGGGTTCCACCCCACACCCCGCAAGGGAGCTTTGCCCCCTTGACCCCATCTTCGGCGGACGAACAGACGTTTTTCAAACCAACAACGGCTCCGCTTGAAGGGGCGTGAACACGCCTTTTTCGTCTGCGCAATTCGCAGTCTTTTACACACGATTGTAAGAATCGCTTGACCGTGCCGAAAAAACATGAATACTCTGCAAAGGAAACATCAGATACAAGATCGTCGTTTGAGATGAGCTCACCCATCCCTCGCGTCTGTCAAGCACCAGCATAGGAGTATTGCCCGATCATGATGCAGATCAAACAACTCAAGCAATTCAGCGAATATGCCCAGCACATCAAGACGATGATCGACGCCAAGCGCGCAGAGGCCACAGGAGAAGAAAAACTCCTGATGGAACAACTGTATCGCGCTGCGGCCAAAGTCGAAGACACCATCCATTCGCCGCTCAAGATCGGCATCGTCGGCGAATTCAGCGCGGGCAAGACTTTCTTGATCGGAGCCTTGTTTGGCTACGCAGACATGCTCCCCGTCAGCGAGATCCCCACCACAGGCAACGTCACCCGCCTCCGCTTTAAGCAGCACCAAGGCGAGGCCAAAGACGAGATCCGCCCCTCCAACATCGACACCTATTCCATCGAATACATGGACGCCCACAGCGTCAAACAAGCTCTTTCGCACATGCTCAAAGAGCTTGAAAATCGCGCAATACAGGCCAAATTAAACTCCGCCTTGCTTTCACAAATTCAACAGCTACGCACCGAAGATCCCCCACGCCTCAACGATATCCAGAAATGGTGCGAAGAAACATGGAAAGAATCTCATAACGCTTCTTTGCGCACTCTTATACGCGAGGTCGTGATCTTTCTTCGCGTTCAAAGCCAATGCAACACCATCCTCGGCCAGCGTTACGAAGTCAGCGAAGACGTCGCCCGCGAAGGTTTGACCCTCCCCGTCCTGACCGGAAATCTCTCTTCCGACACATTCCACAGCATCCCCCCTCCACCCGCAAGATTGGAGCAATCCCCCACCTCGCTCACCACCTCTTTGATCCGCCTGACCTTTCCGCTGATCCGCCGATGTGAAGTCACCGTCAACATCTCCAAAAAAATCTGGGATCTCAGCCCCGTTAAAGGGCAAAATGACTTTGTCCTGATCGACTTCCCCGGCCTCGGAGCCGAAACATCGGGCGTACGCGATGCTTTCCTTTGCCTCCGCGAACTTGAAGATGTACAAACCATCCTGATCTTGCTCAACGCCAACAAACCCGGTGCTGGCGAGGCGCAAGAGATCTTCAACCTGATGCAACAACATCACGCCGATCTCCAAGATCGCGTGCTCGTCGGCGTAAGCCGCTTCAATCAATTGCCGATCACGCCCGACGAATGGGAGCGGATGCAAAGCAAGCTTCCTCAGCCTGTCTCCACCGTTTCTCTCTCAGATGACGACGAAGACAACGGATCTCTTCTCTCTCTAACCCCAACCACCACTTCCGCGAACCTCCGCGAAAGCGATGTCTACCAAGCCTTCCCCGCACTTCAAGTGCTCGCTACCAGCGCAGGCGGACTCACCTCTCGCCCCGATCGCATCGTTTTCCTTGCACCTCCTCTGTATTTCCACCACCTCCACCAAAAATACCCCGATCTCCCCACCACCAGCAAAGGCTACAGCAAAGAGATGGCCGAGGCGATCCGTCGATCTCTTGCTCAAAAAGAACAATTTTCGCGTGTCATCGAAGCGCTCAAAACCAGTGGATCTGCCGATAAGCTCACGCGATGGCTTGAACAAGCCTACAGCTCAGACGGCGGTATCTTCACCCTCCGACAGCTTTTCCATTCACACGTCGCAGAACACGGCTTGCAACAAACCTTCGAGCAAGCCTCCCGCGAAGTCACCCTCACCGAACAATGCAAGCAAAAACTCTGTCACTTCCTTTCTCGCAGCCAAGCCCAACAACCCCTCCCTGCCCAAACCAAAGATATCCAAACCATCCAAGATCGCGTAGGCGACTTGTTGCAAACCTTCCTTCGCTTGGACGCTGGCTACAAAAACGAATCCGTCGACTTCTCCACCTCCACACAAGGACGCGAGATATCGCTGTCTCAAATCGTTGAAGAAGAAGTCACCTCGCGCTTTTATCGTTGGCCTGTTTGGCAAGAGATGCTGCACACCGTTGACGAACAAGGCTACATCACCCCCCCAAGCCTACAAAAAAAACCCGGGCTTGACCTCTTCGGTGGACTTCTTGCACCCGAAGAAACTCCTTTTGCCGATACAAGCGAAGAGTTTTTATCTCTGTTTGTTCAAGAATGCCGAGAACTCGAAGTTTGGCTCCAACCACACATCGAACAAGCCCTCAAACGCTGGCTTGAACAGATCACCGTCGAAGTCGCTCCCTTTCGCGGTCAGCTAGGACCCGCCATCCAACGCGCCCAACAACGCCCCGAACTCACCCCCAAACAAAAAGCCTCCTTACAAGTCCTCCACGCCGCGTTCACTCTTGAGTCCCTCCTCCCTCAATTTTTGCAAGCCGTCTTGCGCGAAAGCATGGACAAGCAAGATATCTCACGCTGGCAAAAAGTCTTTCCTCTTAATCTCCAGCAAAAATTCGCTTGGCATCCAGACGTCGTCTCTTTTTGCCCTCCCACACAGCGCCATCAGATCGTCATGATGCGCGTTCGTGAAGAGATGATCGCAGGTGCGCTGCGAGAACTCTCCGAATTGCTCGGACAGTCGGTCGTCTCAGCCAAACATACCTTGCGCTCGACTCTCAAACAGATCATCACCGCACTCGAACAGCTCCGCCTCAATGCTCCTCTCCTTCAGCTTTTGACAGAACTTCCTTCCTCAAGTGCCCTTTCACCCGAAGAGCAAGCTCAGCTACCCCTCTTCGCACAGTTGCGCGCTCTGTCCAATCCCATCGAACAAAGCCTCTAAGACACACCATTAGGGAGATGCTCTATGGCTCTACGAATCGCCTTCCAATCCCATCACGCAGCTTGCCTACCTACGGGCACCCAACAGTTCTCGATCAAATCGGACGGAGACAATTATCCGCTTCCCTTCATCCAATTTATCCCCCACGAAGAGAATCTACCTCATCTTTGCACTCTCCATGTTCATGTACTCTGCGCAGATCAAGCTCTACTCGACACTCTCACCAAACGTTTCGGCGGAAAAGAAAAAGTATTTAACCCACCCTTCAAATTGATTAATGGTCTAGAAACCCCAAAGATCGGCCTTTCGATGCCCCAACCGCTCTCGAAGGAACTCCAAGCTACACTCAAAGTGACAGTTTCTTACAAAGACTCTGATACAGCAGGAAATCCCATCGAGGATCGCATCAAAGCCGCATCCAGCGAAACACTGATCACTTTTCTTCCCGCTTCTGCGACCTTTCCAACTCCATCCAATCAAGACAAAACTTCGCCCGATTTGAACACCTTACCCGCCCCTCCGACCACACCTCAACCCGCTCCCCCAACCACACCCGCAGACAAGAAAGAAACACCTCCAGCCAAACCAACAGGCCCGATGTTTCCGGGCTGGATCGCGATC
>CAUJFU010000038.1 GCA_963169055.1 Myxococcota bacterium | reverse complement strand
CCCCTTGACCCCGTATTGGCGGGGCACACAGGCGTTTTTCAAACGAACACCTGCGCCGCTTGAGGCTCCGCGAACACGGGGGGGCTTAGCTGTAGAGGGCTTCTTGGAGGCGGGTGGAATAATCGAGCAATGTTTGGTGTGGGGCGAGGTTGAGCAATCGCTCGCACAATCCGTCGAGGGTGTGTCGCATCGAGAAAAGGGCAGGATCGCTGTGGCAATTCAGGAACTTGAAATGGTTGCGCATTCGTTGCCACAGGACGCGCCAGACTTCGGGCTGTAGCACACCGTGTGCCTGTGGATCGAGCAGCATTCCATTCAACAAACGACCCGCCTTTCGCAAGTGCAAAAAGGTTCCCATGATACGAGCGATCTGCATCAGCCTGTACTTTGCCATGTGTGCTTTTTGTTCGCCCCAAAAAAGCAGCAAGAGCCTATCTTCCGCCGACAATGGATCGGATGAAACCGCTTGGTCCGAAAAAGACAGACAAGAAAGCGCATAGCGCCAATTCAGCGCTCGCAGAGAATTGGGGTGAAAGTTCGATAGCAACGCTTCCACGCGGGGGATCAAGATCGAGGCTGCGTAGCCCATCTCTTCCAACACCGTCGACGCATGGAAAAGAGAGGGGGCGTTGGCATCCGTTGGCCCAAACAGTTGTCGCGGTTCGTCTCGAAAGTAGCGCTCCATCCATTCGACAGACAAGGGGCTTTTCAAGCAAGCAAGACTCCAAAGTGTCAGCCACGCCGGCTCGGCTTCTTTTGGGAACCGCGAGACATACGCTTCGATCGATCCCAACATCTCGACGGATCGAGCACATCCGATGGTGAGGATCAGTTTGCTGATCCATGCCTCGTTGTTTCGGCTTAGCGCCCACCGCCACAAAGGTTCGAATCCCTCTGGATGACGCCGCGCATCCATCAACAACGCCTCGAACGCAGCTTCTTCTTCGCCGCGATCTTGTCGGCGCAAGATCGACCACAAAAATCCGCGCATCTTGTCGCTTGCACCCGACACCGCCGGCAAAAACAGATGTCGGCGAAAGGCATCATACCCATGATCACGAGCTTGCTTGTACAGTTCTTCGCATACAGGCTGCGAAAGCTCCCGCCAATGCGACAAAGCCTTCGCTGCAAAAGTGGAGGCACCTCCACCGATATGCTCCAAACGCCGCAACATCCGATGCAACTGTTCTTGATCGAGGGCTGTCGGTTCGATCTCCGAGAGGGCTTGCACAGCCATCGGCCAAAGCTCGGGTAGCGGCCCTTCGAGCGCATCGATCCATCGGCCCACCAGCTCGCCTCCCGCGCTACCCAAGCTGCCCAACAGGCCATACAAACCTTCCCACGCTTCACATTCCTTGCTATTTTTGTGGCTTCGCACCGGGATCTGCTTGCCTAGGCGCACAAAAGCCGCCTCAATCAACGCAGGCGCACGAAGGGATTCTTGATCGATGACACCCCGTAAGGTCGCTTCTTGCAGTCCGAATGGCAGGTCTTGTTGCAGACATTCTCCCAACACTTCGATGGCTTCGGGATGATCGACACTTGCGATCTGGTGCAATATCTCGCTGCGGATGCGTACCGCTGTTTGTGTACCCAATGCTTCTTTCATCAACGGCAATGCTTCACGCCATCTCCGATCGACGGGATGAGACTCTTCTGTGGGTACCCGCGCAAGCATCCCTCCTTGCCTGATTTGTACCTGCTCTAAGGTCCATGTGGTTGCTTGGATTTGGGCTTGCTGCTTCTGAAGCTGAAGCATCAGCAGGATCGCTGCATTGTTGCGATGTTTACCTTTCGCAGACAAAAAGCGTGCAAAGGGCGAAGTGCCTTCGTTGTCGGGATGAGGGCCTTCTTGCTCCCATCCTTGCCAATCCTGCGTACCTGCTCGACGCAGCCATCCGACGGGTTCTTCCAGTCCTCGCGGATCGAGGTGCGCCAAGCTCCTCACCAACGCCGTCGGTTCGATATCTTTGTCTTCCATCAGTTCCGCCCACGCCCGCTTTTGCGAAGACGTCCACGCCCCTCCTGCCGCAAGATACCGTTCCAACAACAACGGAAACGCTCGCGGCGCGATGTCTCTCACTCCCTCCAAGATCCTCCACCGAAACGATGCCCAAGCTTCCATGATCCGCCCTCCATTTGTAGCACAATGTTGTGGGGTTCTGCCTCACGCTCCATATTTGTGGGGTTCTGCCTCACGCTCCATAGTTGAGGAGTTCTGCCTCACGCTCCGTATTTGTGGGGTTCCACCCCACGCCCCGCAAGGGGTCGCAGCCCCCTTGACCCCGTTTTGGCGGGGTGGGCGGTTGTATTTCAAACCAACAGCCCTGCCGCTTGAAGGTTTGCGAACACGGGGGTTTTTTGACGTTTCCGCTACAATCTTGCTTTGTTGGATGGTTTGGAGCCGCGTATTTTGTGCTTTGTTCTGCGCTGTCCTCCAACGTCGCTTTGTGGCTTGACCGCAGTTGTGAACATCGCACATGCTTTGAGAGAGCAGAAAGCGCTTAAAGGTTTATAGTGCTCCCCGATCAAAATAAGTACAAATACGCACCAAAGACCTCGGAACATCCGAGAGTTGTTTTTTTTGACCGCACTTGTACACAAAGGGGAGCGCTATTAGACTCGCGTTGTTGATGGGGAAAATCTCGTGTGTCTATAGGAGTTACGCAGTTGAAGAGGGAAACCGTGAAGAATCAACCCGT
>CAUJFU010000037.1 GCA_963169055.1 Myxococcota bacterium | reverse complement strand
AAGCCAAGGAAGAGCAAGAAGGAGAGAACAGCAGCCAAACTGGTCCAGAGAGTCCAAGGTGGGACAGCATGGAGTGGGGCGAGTGCGCTGGCTTGAACGGTGATGCTGCCGAGGTCGGCTTGGAAGTGTTGGTCGTAATCTTTGAGCCAGTAGTTGAGCAAGATGGGTTTGAGTTCAAAGCGCCCTGTACGCAAGAGTTTGAGCTTGAGTGTGTAGGTGCGTTGGTTGCCTTGGTCGTTGAAGGTGACGCCCGATGTTTCGAGACCTTCGTTGGAGAAGGCTGGATCTTTTGGGAGGCGGAAGGCCAGACGGGCGTATTTGTCGGCTTCTCCGTTCCAGCGAAGGGTGATGGGGATCGTAAAGGTTTGACCGATGCGAACGCGCCACCGGCGGGAGAAGTCGGCTTGGGGGGCGGGGGCTTGATCGCGCAAGGGCTGTGCGGGGCGCATCGACAAAAGATAGCGCATGAGGGCGAGGGCTTCTGTGGAGTCCCATGCAAGGCCACCGACACGCATCCCCACCACCCATCCCCACGCATCGATCAAGATCGTGGTGGGGAGTCCGCTGCTTGGGAAAAATTTTTGCACGATGCCCGATGAATCAAGCAAGCTGATCGGATAGCGTTCTGCCGCTTTTTGTTCGTAAGCACGGACGGTTTCGCGATCTTCTTCGGATACGCCGATTAGTGCGAGGCGTGCGTCTTGGAGTTGTTTGTGCATCGCCAGTTTGGAAGGAAGTTCTGCTTTGCAAGCTGAACACCATGTGGCCCATCGCGAGAGGACGATCACTTGGCCGCGATGACGTGCGACGTTGTAAAGCCTCGATTCTCGGGCATCAAGGAGTTTGAGCGATAGATCCGCAGGTTGGGGTTCGAGCGGTTGGATTTGAGCGCGTTGGAGTAGCGCTTCGAGTTCCTTTTCGGCTTTGGGGAAGCGCGAAAAATACGGATGGGGTGGGCCTGCTTGGGCGGCTTGTGAGCAGAAAGCTCCCAAAAGGCCGAACCAACCGAGTAGGAGCCGACTTGTTCTAAAGAAAAAAAACGTAGGCATCGTGGATTCCGTCGCTTTGAGTGGGGATGACTTATAAAAAAGTGTAAGCCGAGCAGCCTCTTAGAGAGTTGTGAGAGATTGTTCGGGGAGCCAGCCCGAGCGGAGGTGTCGGCGTTTTTGCTTGGTGTCTTCTTGCCAGACTTCGATCCGAAACCATCCAGCGGTGCGTTCTCGGACAGTCACTTCTTCGGCTTCTTGAAGCGTGAACAGAGCCTCGAAGTTTTCACCGTACCCCGAACGTGCGGTGATCTTGGGAGTGATGATCACGCCCGTTGTGACGAGCTGTTCGTTGTAAAACTTGGCGGCCAGACTTCCACCGAGCAACAGGGTCATCAAGGTGAAGGATGCCGCCCACCAGCGCATGCCTTTGTGTCCTTGGGCGTTTCGATGCAAGAAGACGCCCCAAAGCAAGCAGGTGAGGGCGAGGCAAGCCAAGCCCAGCCAAAAGATCTGGCGCAGCGTCAAGAGGCGATACCAAAACAGCGCACGTTGGCGGAGATTGTTGTCGGGATCTGCTTGTCCTGTGCGTTGGTAGAGGAGTTGGAGGTTGTGTAAGAGATCTTCGTGGTTGGGGTGGAGGCGTTGAGCGCGGCGATAGGAGGCAAGCGCGTGTCCGTAGCGACGAAGCCGAAAGTAGGCATTGCCGAGGTTGTAGTGGATCGCAAAGTGGTTGAGATGGCGTTTGGTGCGCAAGTTTTCGAGAAGTTCAACGGCTTT
Source organism: Myxococcota bacterium (assembly GCA_963169055.1). Lineage (GTDB taxonomy): Bacteria > Myxococcota_C > UBA6777 > UBA6777 > UBA6777 > JAKLKB01. The sequence goes on along the minus strand of CAUJFU010000037.1, from coordinate 41,417 downwards.
TGCGTAATGTTGGGCGTGATAGTGTTGGTTGGCTTGCATCAACACAGCGGATGCGGAAGTTTCGGTGGGATGGGGTTTTGAAGAAGCCTCCGAAGAAAAAGCAGCGCAAACAAAGAAAGCAAGGCACGAGAGCAAGCCGAGAGCAAAGGCGTGGCGCATGAGAGACCTCTTGGGAGAAAGATGGTGGGGGCGGATTATCGGGGGCATTGGCGGTCAAAGTCCTTGATGGCTTGTTCGACGGAAGGCAGCAGCGTTTTGGCGTCGGTGGGTTGGCTTCCGCCGTAGAGGGCATCTTCGAGCGCTTGGAGGTGGGACAGGAGATGCTTGGCGCAATCGTGGCGGGTGTATTCGGGCCATTGGCGGGCGAGGAACTGCTTGATCTCGTCGCTGGTGGGGTGTTTTTGGCGGAGGTTGAGGCGTTCTGTGAGGTAGGTTTGGAGAGCGAGCAGGGTGGCGCGTTCCCAAGCATCGTGTTGTTGGGCTTGTTTGAGGGCTTGGCGTGCGCGGTGGAGGGCTTTTTGTTGGATCTGTTTTGTGGGATCGGCTGCGCGTAAGCGTTGTTGGCGTTGCCACCCCGCAAACAGCAGCAGCAACAAGGGGCAAGCAGCAAGCAGCGAAAGATACATCCCGTGCCAAGGAGAAAAGGATTGATCGACAAGGGCTTCTTGTTGAGAGAGGACGATATTGGGCCGTAGATCGGTCTCTTGGAGCAATGAGGTGGTTTCTTTGGGGGTGGGGGGCGGCTCGGCTTTGCGAGGTGTCACGCCGCCGCTGATACCATCGCGGGGTTCGATGCGAACGGACAGGGGGAGGGTTTGGGCGGTGAGCACGCCTTCTTCGCGGTGGTAGTAGCGAAGGGAGAGAGAGGGCAGAGTGAGGGTGGTGGGTTGTTCGGCGATCAGTTGGAGTTGGACGCGCAAGCGATCGGGCTTTTGCTCGTCTGGAGGGATCTCGGTGTAAGCGGTGACGTCTTTTTTTCGCAAGTCACGGGTGATCTGAGCCAGTTGATCTTGGATGATCTGCTGGGCAGTTTTGAGGTCGCCGTCGCCAGAGATATCGATCAAAAGATAAAAGGGTTTGTCGGCGACGGTGGCTTGTTTGGTGGGGAAGTTGAGTTGAGAGAGGGTAGCTTGGAGGCGGAAGATCCCGACCAGTTTGATATCGCGGGCTTCAGCGGGGAGTGTTTCGATCGAGATCTGGATGGGTGTAGTTTCGATCTCTTGGGTGCCTGTGGCACATTCTTGTTCGCCTTTGAGGTTCATGTGGTCGCGCATGATCGCGCTTGCAAGGCGTTCTTCGGCGCGTCCTCCACGAAAGAAACAGACTTGGTGTTCGGCTTGAAGGGATTGTAAGACTTGTTCGGGGAGGCGTAGGGAGGTGGATGGTAGAGAGAGCGGGCCGCTTTGGTTGGTTTTGAAGCGGATGCGGTAGGTGAAGCTCGTTCGTCCATCGGGTAGATCGCGGCGCGTAAAATCGTCCAGCTTTTGCCAACCGCTGAAACGGTCAAAGCTTGGGAGTTTGAGATGTTTTTGAAAGATTTGTTTGTAAAAGCCGGGCGTTTTGGGGGTGCATTCGTTGGGAGGACATCGCAACTCGGCCTTGTATTCGATATCTTCGCCGACAAAGTAGCGTTTTTGGGAAGTTTGGGCGGAAAGCGTAAGGCCGCTGCCTGTTTCTTCTTGGATGGAAAGGCGCTGAGAACCCCAATAGACGGTGGGAAAGACGCGTGCGAGCGGATGAGAGCGCAGCATGGCTTCGGTTTGTGCGGTGTGGACATCGAGGGGGACGCCTTGGGTGACGACTTGTGTCATCATGCCGAACATTCCGCGTGTTTGATGGCGGCGCGTGATGTTGCGCACTTTTCTTTCGTGTTTGATCTGTGGGGGCTGTTTGAGTGACCAACGTTGCGAAAGAAGTGTGGGGAGAGGGAAGCCTTCGGGGAGTTGGTAGGCCCAGAGCTCGGTTTGTTCGGATTGTTCGGTGGTTGGGGCGCGATCGTAATAAAGATAGATGCGTCGATCGTTGGGGGCGGGGGCAAAGGTTTCATTGAGCGGTACAACGCGAGCGTTGCGTTCGATGGCAGGGGTTTGTTGGGTGTAGGGTTGGTTTTGGGCGTTGAGGAAAGACATGGATATCGCGGGTAGTGCGGGGCGTTGGGAGGGTAGGGCAAAGTAGTAAGCGATCTCGATTTGTTGGTGAAGATCTTGTTGGGGGGCGCGCCAGATCGCATGGGCGAGTTCGAGGGTTTGGGAGAGTTTGTGTTGGGCGAGGAGGTCTTGAAGGGTACGGCGCAGCGCAGGAAGCGCCAGCAGAAGGAAGCCGTCGCCTCGGAGGGAGATCTCCCAATAGACGGCGTTGCTTTTTTCGGGGGTGACGAGGCGGCTGTGGAGCTTCCATTGGCCGGGGCAACCGAGGACGGGGGCGATCTCCAAGGAGAGAGGTGGGGTGATCTCGGTTTGGAGTTGGATGCGGTTGGGGTTGTTGCGCTCGATCTGGATGTAGCGTTGGGCGTTTGCGGCGGGGATGTTGTGTGTGGATTGGAGCCATTGGGTGATGCGGTGTTGAATGGGCCGAAAGTCAAGGGCTTGGAGGGTGGGGATCGGGACGCGCAGGCGTGGGGTTGGGAGGGAGCCGCTGCGGGTGGGGTAAAAAGTGAAGGTGTATTGGATGGTGAGGTGCGAGGTGCTTGTGAGGACTTCGGGGGTGACGTTGGTTTGGGCGGGCCACAAGCCTTGGAGGTCGGACAGTTGGGCTTTTTGGCGAAGATGTTGGATCAGGTCGTTTTGGTCGAGTTGATCGTAGTTGCACAACGCAAGGGGACAGCGGAAGCGATAGCGGATCTGAAGAGGAGTTCCTTGTTGGCGGGTGGGGGTGAGGACGCTGACCTCGCTTTGGATCGAAGAGCGCGGCGTGGCGCTTTGGGGAGCGAAGCGCAGAGAATTGCTGACGAGGGATTGGAGGCGTAAAGGGCCGTATTGAAGGGTTCCTTGGAGGCGCTTGGGTTCAAGTTCAAGGCGGTACAAGGCGTTGTAAGACTCGCTTGGGAAGCCGTTGGTATCCCGTCCATATTCTTGAACGATCGAGAGGCGTTCGGTTTTTCGCAGCGTAAAGTCTTGATTGCTTTGTAAGGCGCGTTCCCACACGCGAAAGAAGGAAAACTGTTCAGGCATCCGAAAAAAGAAAGCATACACTGCGATGCGTTCGCCCTGTTGGTAATGCTGGCTCTGTGAGAGTAGCAGGATTCGGTCGGTTTGTGCGTGGGCAGTCGGAGCATAGAGCGTCAAGGCCCAGAGAGCGAGCAAAAACAAGCCGCAACGTATAGAGAAGGCGATTTGGAGAGGGGCTTGGTGCGGCGACATCGCGTGATCCTTTCTTTCAAAAAAGATGGGAAGATTAACCGCGTTTATCGGAAAGCGAGGCTGGTTTTTGTCGTTGGAGCATCTTGCGCAAGAGATCGCGACGATCTTCTTGGAGGCGTTTGAGACGATTGCGGATCTGTTGGCGTTGTGAGACGCGATCTTGTTTTGGGTTGGGTTGGGGTTGAGGTTGTTGTTTTTTGTCGCCTTTTTGGGGAGGACGACGGAAGAGATACAAGACAGCCGGGCGAAAGGGAAGTTGAAAGGTTTCGGGTTGACCGGGTTTTGGAGCGGGCGGGAGGAGTTGCGGTTGAATGGGCTGCTGTCCACTGATCGGATCGAGCCAAGTGTAGCGGTGTTTGGAGAGATCCTTGAGGCGTTCGAATTCGAGTTTGCCGCGCACGCTGTCACGCACCCAAACCACCGCGTGATGCGGTTGTTGGGCTTGTCGTGGTGCAGGGGTTTCTGCGCCAAAGGCTTGATGTTCGCGCAGGCGCAGGCTGTGCATCGCGGGTTGAAGCTGTGTCCAATCAAAAGATTGGAAAAAGCCCCGTAGAAGCAACGGGATGCGTTGTGCGAGGGGGACTTGTTCTGGAGAGGCGGGTGCAGGGGCATTTGAGGGCCATCGGGTCGGTATTGATGGGCCTGTGTGGTGAAAGCCGAGCAGATGGGAATGCCAGAGAAAGGCCGCCCATCGCAGAGATATCTTCGGTGGGGTGGGAGATTTGGGATCGGTAGGTGAGAGGTCGTCTGCTTTTTTCGGTAGATCGGCCCAAGAGAGAACGATCGGGCGTTTGCGTTCAAGCAGTTTGAAGTCTTTGATCTCGCGTTCCAAGGTTTGGGTCTCCAGCCACAGCATCGCAAAGGATTTTTCTGCTTCTTCTAAACGAGCGGTGGATTGGGGCTTTCCAAGATAGGCTAGAGAAAGAGGCGGCGGAGCCAAGAGTTGGGGGGGTTGGTTTTTTTTCGGATCTTTTTGGTAGGTTTGGAGCGCTTGCGGATCGATCAAGCGAAGCATCGTCCACGTTTGAAGCATCTGCGGAAACCATCGATGTTTTCGCGTATCGTCTTTGCCAGAAAGATCCGCGATCCATAACAGCGGCGCGATGGGATGCAAGCGATCGATCAGATAGAGCGCACGTTGGATGCGTTCGAGGGGATTCCACGCGCTCCAACGGCTGCGATCGATCTGCAAGGCGACGTGAAAACCCGCTTTGTGCAAGATCTCGATCTTGGCTTCGATCTGATCGAATTGGCGCAGGAGTTCGGGAGAAGACGCCAGCATGGGGGACGAGGGAGCAGACGTCGGCCGATGGCGTGGTTTGAGAGAGAGCGAAGGCGCGCCAAGATCGCGGGCGGTGGAGGCAGGCGACCAAGCAAACGAAGGAAGTCGTGTGATCACGACGGTGAGGGCAGGATCGCTTTGACGGAGCTGTTGGATGCGCTGCTTGAAGGCGGCGAGGCTTTCGGGGCGGGTGAGCAGGGCATCTTCACGGCGAGCGTAAAAGAAAAAGGGTGCATCTCCTGCGACAAGAAAACGCGGTGCTTTGGGGTGTGCGGATATCGCAGCAGGAAGGGTGGATGGCATCACTTTCAAGCGGCTGATCAGGCCGAGATCGCCTTTGGGTGGTTTGTTTTGGTGGTGGATCTGAAAAGTCCATAAACCGGGCTGATCAGGGCGAAAACGCGCCACCCAACCGTGGGAGGTTCGCAAGAAGGGAACGCGAAAGGTCGGTCGCTTGGGTGGAGTGATCGCGATCTCCCATGCTTGGAGATGCAGCGGGGTGGGCGATTCGAGGTACGTTGATTTGTGCGGAAGATGGACGGTATATGCCGTGTGTGCGGGATGATCGGCGATCATCACTTTGGCGATGTGCGCTTCTTCTTTGGGATGGGTGATCTCAAGCCCCGTCACTTGACGAAGTTTTTGGGTCTCCAAAAATTTTCCTGTTTGCGCGTTGTACCAAACAAAGTCGAGATCGAGTTTGTATTGTTTCCATTGGATCTTGGGTGGTTTTTCGGTGCGCTGTGGAGGGGGCATATACAACGTGGTCAGCCCGTTGGTGGCAACATAACCGTACATGGGGACGGTGCGCCAAGGGATCGATTGGGCGTTGATTTGTTGGGGGGGGCGTTTTGCCAAAGCCGCATAATCGGGGACACGCGCAGGGATCGGATCGGGTCGGAGATATTCGTGAAGATCGATGGTGGCAAGAAATCGTTCCCATCGCATGCGCAAGATGTGAGCATGAAGGAAGGGTCGTGAGAGATCGTCTTTGGCGAAAACAGGCTGAGAGACGGGTTTGGATGTTGCGGATGATGCGGAGGTTTGAGCGGTAGGTTTGGATGTTGCGGATGCTGCGGAGGTTTGAGATGTGGTTTTGGAAACAGCGGATGCTGCGGAGGTTTGAGCGGCAGGGCGAGAGGTCGGTGCAGAGGCATCAGGATGAGGGGGAAGTTCTTCTTGGGAGGCGGCTTTTTGGAGCCATGTGTGGAGGGTGTCGATCTCGTTTTTGCGAAGAGGGCGAGGAAAGCGCAGGGTGGTGTGGATGCCTGTAAGATAGCGGCGCCACCACGTTTGCAAAAATGCCTTGGGATCGAGTTTTTCGTGGATGGGGAGTTCGACAAGCCAAGGTGTCATCACCTCGGGGCGCATCATCATCGCCATCTCGTCTTGTTCGTAGGTGTGAAGAACATCGCGAAGGCGTGGCTTGTTCGATGGTTTGGGGTCTTTGGTGTTGTTGGTTTGTGGGGAAGGCCGAGTGGTGGGGGCTTTGGTGGCATGGAGAGCGATCAGCTTGGAGAGCAGTTCTTTGGGGAAGCGCGGCCATGCGATGGGTTGGGCGTAGGGATCGTGGGCGACGAGCCATGCGTGGGTTTGTGTTTGGAGGGTTGAAGGCAGATCGCGCAAGGACCAGATGGCGTGGGTATGGGCGAGGCGAGCGTGGGTATGTGACAAGATCGCACTCCAGATCGCGGAGGGATGGGCGTGGCGTGTGCGAAGATTCAGGATAAAAGCCCATGTGTGGAGGGGATTTTTTTGCATCTCGGTGAGGCGCTTTTGCAAACGTTGCCAAGCAGCTTGCTCGGGGCGTGCTTGTCCTTGGGAGATCACAAAAAGGTTGTCGAGATCGATGGAAAGTAAGATTCCATTGAGTTGAAGGGCTTCAAAGAGTCGCAGGTGTGCGTCGAAATCTTTGTCTTGAAGTGTCGCAGAGAACAAGTTTTCTACCGCAAGGCCACGCCAGACAAGGATGCGCTCATCTTTGGCGATCTGCGGTTGTTTTTTGTCAGCTTCTTTGCCCGAAGCGGCCTCTTTGTTTGGACTGGGTGGTTTGGGGGTGTTTGAAGAGGCCGATGGCTTGGGGTTGTTGGGAGAGGGGGTGTTTTTTTTCTTTTTGGTGAGATCTTTGGCTTCTTCAGGCTTTTTCCACGCGAAACGTGCGGGGTTGTCGGTCGAGACGATCAGTTGGCCGGGTCGAGCAGAAGGCAAGACTTGGAAGAGACCTTGGTCGTGGAGCGAAGTGTCGAGGCGTGTCGTCGAGCCATCAGGGCGTTTTTGTTGGATGGTTTGGATGGTGTAGCGCCATTTGCCCGAATGGACGGGAACAAAGCGCAGTTGCCATTGTTGTTCGGAGGTCGGATAGCCCGAGAGGATCACGCGTGTTTGGGTGGTTTCGTGGACAAAGACGCCTTGGAGTGCAAGGTGGTGATGTGGATCAGCGGTGGGTTGCTTGGCGTGCAATCGAAAGACTTTTTCTTCATAGCGAAAGACGCGGCTGCTGCTGAGTTTTTGTTGCTCTCGTTTGCGTTGTCGGAGCAACATCGACAGGAGTTCTTGGTTTTTTTCGGCGTCTGCGTCAGGTTCTTTGAGGGTTTTGCGTGCGAGTTGGTTGGCGTTTGAAAAGTGGAAGAGGGCTTCTTCGTATTGTTTCTTTTCTGTGTAGAGCAGGCCGAGGTTGTAGTGCGCTTTTTGGCGGATGCTTGCGCTGCTTTTGTCGAGGGCCGCTTTGAGCATTTTTTCGGATTTTTCAAGCAAAGGCTGGCGTGCTTCAGCTTTTTTCTCTTGCTTGGCGATCTGCAAGTACACCGCGCCAAGGTTGAACATCAACAAGCGGCTTTCGGGCTGCTTGCTTTGAAGATCGAGGAAGATGCGTTGTGCGTCGAGAAATCGGGCTTCTTTGTAAGATTGAAGCCCTTCTTGATGCCGCAAGAAACGCTCGTTTTGTTGGTTCTGTTGGGTCCAAGGAAGCTGCTCACAAGCGGAAAGAAAAAACACAGCAGAGAGCAACCCACAAAGGCGGAGAGTGCGCGTGAAAAGAGCGATGGGGCGGGGTTGGATCGAAGGCATGGTTAACTTCTCCGTTCGCGCAGACTGATATCGACGAGGAGCAAAAGCAGTCCCAAGCCGAGAAAAAGAGGGAAGCGCTCTTCGCGAAAGACTTGGCGGCGGCTTTTTTGTGTGCGGGCTTCGAGGGTTTGGGTGGCGTGTTCAAACAATTGGCGGATATCGCGTTGACTGGCTTCGGCGTGTCGATAAAGGCCGGTGGTTTCTTGGGCGATCTGTTGCAAGAGTTTTTCGTTGAGCCGAGTGACGATCGGGCGAGGATCGGGTGCTTGACCTGCGGGAGGTGGGGGAAGGTCGCGGGGATCGAGCGTCACTTCTTCGGTGGAGCCGATGCCGAGGGCGTAGATGCGGATGCCTTGCTTTTTGGCTTCTTTGGCGGCTTGCAGGGTATTTTTTTCGTGATCGTCGCCATCGGTGATCAAGAAGAGGGCGCGTGAATTCATGCCGCTGGTGGCGAACATGGGGATGGCGTGTTGGAGGCTGCTTGCGAGGGCGGTTCCGCTGTAGGGGATCAGGCTGGGGTCAAAGTCGTCGAGCCAAAGCGCGCAGGTGTTGTAATCGCTGGTGAGTGGGCAAAGTGTGACGGGTTTTCCAGAAAAGGCGACGATGCCGATGCGTTCGCCTGCGAGGGCATCCATCAAGTAGCGCACCTTGCGACGGGCGAGATCGAGGCGGCGTTGTTTGCGCTGCCCTGTGGCTGAGGGGATATCGCGTGCAAGCATACTTTCGGAAACGTCGATGGCAACGACCACATCGATCCCTTTGCGTTGGATCAGTCGGACGCGGGTTCCCCATTGTGGGCCTGCCCACGAGATCAGGAAGAAGGCCGCACCCATCCCAAGCAGCCATCCCTTCAAGCGGATGCGCCCGGGGCTGTAATGGCGGAGCAGGTTTTGGAGCGTGTGCGGACTCGCCATCTGAGAGAGGCGTTGCATACGTGCGCGGCGGGCTTGCTGCAAAAATAGGCCGACAGCAGGGAGCAACCAAAGCAGCGCAAGCACCCAAGCACGGGCCAGATGGATCTCTGGCAACAGAAAACGGGCGACCTGCGTATGGAAGTCAAGCAGCAAACTGAGCGGACAAAGCAAAGCAAACAAAACACCGATCATCACCCATGTTGCGGAGGGCGGAAGGACGGGAGAAATCGGGTCTTTTGTCGGGGTAGGGTGAAGTTTGTGTTGCGTCATCAGGGCGTCCTTTCCGCTTTAAGGGATGCGTCGCAACAGCGTTGCGCCGAGCAGGAGTTCGAGAGCGAGCAGGCCGAGCAAGGGCAACAGAAACCACAGATAGCGTTCTTGGGTTTCGTCCCATTGATGAACCTTAAAGCGGTTGGGTTCGAGCTTGTTGATATCGTTGTACACCTGTTGGAGTGCGTTGCGATCTTGCGCGGCAAAGAAGCGTCCGCCTGTGATCTTGGCGATCTCTTGCATCAAGTCCTCGTCGTAGGAGTCACTAGGGAAGCGAACGACGTTGTCACGTCCGCTGCGTTTGATGCGTAGGAAGGTGTAGGCTTGTTTGCTACCGATGCCGATAGTGTAGATCTTGACCTTGTAGAGGGCGGCTTCGCGGGCGGCGCGCAGGACATCTTCGCGGCCTTCCGAGCCTTCTTTGGCGGTGTGCTTTCCGTCGGTGAGCAGGATCAGGATTTGAGAGCGGGGTTTGCGGGCGCGCATCGCCTCAAGGATGGTTTTGTCGATCTTGGCTTGTTGGAGCAGGGCTTCGGTTTTGGCATCAAAAAGGAAGGAGGCTTTGCGGGTGCGGATCTGTTCGAGGATGTAGTCTTTGGAACGGGTTTTGGCCATGTCTAGGACATCTTCGACCGTGAGACCGACGAGGCGCTTGAGTCCGAACTCGATGCCTTTTTGGAGGTCGGTCATCTCGCCAACGATGCCGATCTGGATATCCGTTAAAAGGCTGGAGGCTGCGCTGAGATCGTGCGTAAGGGGGCAAAGAGTGCGTGCTTCGGTTCCAAAGATTACAAGGGAGAGGCGATCACCTTTGCGTTTTCGGATGAATTCTTGGGCGACGGTTTTGACCACATCAAGGCGATCCATCGCGTCGGCGCGTGCCGTGCCAAAGTCGAGGACACCTTGGTTGGTAAGTTGTCGGTGGAGATCTTGGACAAGACCGCCACGCGTGTCCATGTCGATGATCTTCATACTGCCCGAAGTATCGAGTGATAGAACGATATCGACGCCTGTGGATTCAAACCATTGTTTGCGCACTACGCTTTGGGGCCGCGCTAGAGCGATCAGGCCGAGCAGAAGGGCCATACCGCGCAACGTTGTAGGAAGGACGCGGGCCAGTCGAGTGCGTAGCCCGACGGGAGCGCCTTGGAGGGCGTGCAGAGAAGAAAAGCGCAGGCTTACACGTTTGCGATGTTGGCGATGTATCCACCACAACAGCATCAGCCAGATCGGGAGAAGTGCAAAGATCCAAGGGTAAGCAAATCGAAAGCCGTTCATCAAAACAAAATCTCCGCGTTAAGCATCCGCCCGAGAGGGAGTGGTGGAAGTGGCCGATGTTTCGGGGCTTGGGAGAGTGCGGCGGATGACGCTGTGCATACGGTGATCCATCTCTTCGCGTTCTTCGGGCGAAGCGGTGGCGCCTGCAAACTTGATCTGATCCATCCATTGCAAAAGGCGTCGGATATCTTTGTAGGTTTCTTGGGAGAGGGCATCGTTGGCCTTGCCCCACAAAACGATCTCTTCGGTGGTGCTTTCGAGAGCGGGGAAATCGAATCGACGTTCTAGGTATCCACGGAAAAGCTCGGATAATGCGAAGTAATAGGCTTTTTCTTTTCCTTGTTCGAGGAGTTGTTGGGCTTGGAGGGATTGAAAAGCCTGAGCAAACCATTCATGCGGTGGGCGGGGAGGTTCGGGGCGCAGACTGCGTTGGCGAAACCACAGGCCCAAAAGCAACAGCGCAAGCAATCCTCCACCTGTGCCTCCCAACCATGCCCAAGAGACTTGGAGGTCGGGCTTTTCGGGGAGAGTGGGGGGCTTGGCTGGGCGCAAACCCGCGAGCAGAATGTTGGGCTTTTCGATCTCGGTGGCTTCGATGGCGATAGAGGGGATGATCACTTCGTGGGGTTTGCCGTTGTGGTTGTAATGGACGGTGAATCGGGGCGTATCAAGTGGTCCTGTTGCAACAGCCATCAGCGTAACGATCCAACGGTGCGTGATTGTGCCGTCAGATTCGGGATTTTGCGTGATCTTTGGCGGATGCTCGGCGGGCATCAAAAAATGGCCGTGAAAGGTCGGATGTTCGGTGATCTTGGGCAGGCGCGGCTTGAGTGCCTTGGCATGGCGTATCAAGACGGTATAACGCAGGGTGTCTTTTTCCACGCGAAGAGTAGTGCGATCGACCCAAGCAGAGGCTTCGAGGGGAGCGCGCAAGGGAGCTTCTGTGCGTTGGCGGGCCGTCACTTGGGCGTCTTGGGCTTCGTAGAGAGCTGTTCCGATCACAAGGCCAAGCCAAACCATCGGGATCAGCGCAGCGATGGGCAATCTTCCAATGCGCAAAGATATCCGCAAAGCTCTTTCGAGCGGAAGCGCCAACAGCAGCGCCACAGATGCAAAAAGGCCACCCGCCCACCACGCGAAGATCGCGCCAAACGAGACGCCCAAAAGCGAGACAAAAAGCAAATAAAACAGGGTGATCCACATCGCGATTCTCGCTCCGTTTGAGAAGCATTTCTTGAGAGAAGTGACGCCGTTGAAAAAATCCCCGCTTTGTTACGGTCCCCTTGAACCCGTGTGCATCGGGCGAATGCAGACGTTGCAAACAGAGGTGAAGGTGGTTCTTGCGCGCACGCAAAACGGGAACCCGTGTGCATCGGGCGAACGCAGACGTTGCAACACCATGCGTTGGTCTTTAGCTGCGCGCACGTCGACGCTCGCGTTGTCGTAGGTACCGCATCAACGGCAAGACAAAAGAGTGTGTGGTGTCGATCGGGACTTCATCGACAGCCAGCCGTCGTAAGATCGCTTGAGTGCGTTGGCGTTGTGTGTTGGCTTGGGCCTGAAAATACGCACGAACCCGAGCATCGGCGGTATCCACCAACATCACTTCTCCTGTTTCTGCGTCTTCGAGTTCGAGCAGGCCGACGTTTGGCAGTTCGCTCTCGCGAGGATCGCTGACGTGCAACGCGGTGATATCGTGGCGTTTGCTTGCAAGAGAGAGGGCGTGTTCGTAGCGCGTGTCGAGAAAGTCAGATATCAGGAACAGCACCGTTTTTTTGCGCAGAAGGTGTCCTGCATATTCGAGTGCGCCGCCTAGATCCGTCCCTTGGTGTTTGGGTTGGAAGGTGAGGATCTCTTGGATCAACCGCCAGATATGGGCGCGGCCTTTTTTGGGGGGAACAAAGCGCTCGACTTCTGTCGTGAACAGCATCATGCCGACACGGTCGTTGTTTCGGCTCGCAAGATAGGCCATCACAGCCGCCAACTCGGCCATCACTTCGGTCTTGAGCTTGTTTCCCGAACCGAACCGACCCGAAGCCGACATATCGACCATCAAAAAGATCGTGAGTTCGCGTTCTTCGCGGTGTTGTTTGACGTAGGGAGCGCCCGTTCGGGCCGTCACTTTCCAATCGATCGTGCGGATATCATCGCCCGGGCGATAATCGCGCACTTCTTCAAATTCCATCCCACGCCCCTTAAAAGCCGACGCATACTCGCCAGCCATCGCCTCGTTGACGAGGTAAGAAGTGTAGATATGGATCTGTTTGATTTGTTGTTTGAGTTCTTCGGAAAGCATCAGGGAACCTCGATCTGTTCGAGCAGTTCGCGGATGATATCGTCGGCTTTGATGTCTTCGGCTTCGGCTTCGTAGGAAAGCAAGATGCGGTGGCGCAAGATATCGGGGGCGATCGATTTGACATCTTGGGGGATGACGTAGTCACGACCGCGCAAAAAGGCCATCGCTCGGGCGGCTTGGTGCAAAAAGATCGTTCCACGCGGCGAAGCGCCGTATTGGATATAACGCCCAAGGTTGAGTCCGTATTCTTGGGGCGAACGGGTCGCCACGATCAGATCGACGATATAATCTTCGAGGCGATCTTCGAGGCGGATCTCTTTGAGCAGTTCACGGGCCGCAAGGATTTCTTCGGGGCGTACGACAGATTCGGTCGCTTTGGGGGTTGTGCGTGCAATCCGCCGCATGATCGCTTTTTCGTCGTCTTTGGAGGGGTAGGTGACGTTGAGCTTGAGCATAAAGCGGTCGACTTGGGCCTCGGGGAGGGGATAGGTGCCTTCTTGTTCGATGGGGTTTTGTGTCGCCATCACAAGGAAAGGGCTGGGGAGAGCAAAGGTTTCGTGCCCGATCGTCACTTGCCGCTCTTGCATGGCTTCGAGCAGGGCGGATTGGACTTTGGAGGGAGCGCGGTTGATCTCGTCTGCAAGGATGATATTCGCAAAGATCGGTCCTTTTTTGACCGAAAAAGTACCTTTTTGCTGTTCGTAGATCTCTGTTCCAAGGATATCCGAAGGCAGCATATCGGGAGTGAATTGGAGCCGCTGAAAGCTTGCATCCAAAGCATCCGCGAGGGCCTTGACAACGGTGGTTTTGGCGAGTCCGGGGACACCTTCGACGAGGACATGCCCGTTGGCAAGGAGACCAACAAGCAAGCGTTCGACAAGGTCTTGTTGACCGACGATCACTTCGCCGATGGCTTGGCGGAGCCGCTGAACGAACTCACTTTTTTCTCGGATCTGTTCTTGGATATCGCGTGTGGTTCGGCTTTCTGTCATCTTTGCTTCCTTTGGGTAATCGCTTCGTTCTTGCTTCGGCAGCGTGATTCTTTAAGCAGGCATCTACGGCCTGTCAAGTTGGACTGCTTGCTTGATCTTTGTATCGCGATACGCTAAAGCCTGTTTTGGAGAGCGTTGTATGCTCCGTTCCTTCGGTGTATTTTGCCGCTTTTTTCTAAAAAATGACGCGGTTGGACTTGTTTTGCGGGGCATTGCCCCACGCCCCATCGGCAAGGGCATTGCTCCCTTGGCCTCGTGTGGGCGGGGCGAACAGACGTTTTCAAACCAACCACGGCTCCGCTTGAAGCCTCGAACACACGGGGTTTTTGTCAACTGTGTCGCTCCTTATATTCCATACGAGGTGATGATGTCCACCCAACCGTCGAAGATCTTGGATACTTTTCCGAACCCCAAGCCCGAGCGCGACTACACGATCCGCTTTGAATGTCCCGAGTTTACTTGCGTTTGCCCCAAAACAGGCCAACCCGACTTTGCAACGATCTCGATCCATTACGTCCCTGATCAGTTTTGCGTCGAACTCAAGTCGTTGAAGTTGTACCTCTGGTCTTATCGCAATGAAGGGGCGTTTCACGAAGCAATCACCAACCGCATTCTTGACGATCTCGTCGCAGCAGTCTCGCCACGCAAAATCACCGTCATTGGCGATTTTTATGTGCGCGGTGGGATCAAAACTATCGTTGAAGTGACCCACACCAAGCCCCACGCATAACCCCTCGTCTCTTGCCTGTATTCCCCACAATCTCCCCCCACGCTCTGTTTGCTTTGTTGTGGGCTGCTCTTTGGCGCGATCACACAAACCAAAGAGCGGCAGTATTCATCGTTGCGTTCGGCATGATCGCCGCGATCATCACGTGTCGATCGCAGAGTGTGTTTATCGAATCAAAAAGTACATTAAAATCAAAATCTTGCTAATGTGTTCCATGAACTTCGTGTCGAAAAATTGCGATCTTGATCATGGGCGTGGTTTGCTTGGGTATGTTTCGGATGGAAGGAAGAAGCAAGGAGGTTTTCGATGATGCACAAGATGATGACAAATACGATGGCTGAGCAAGAACCACGCGCTGCGATTATCAAGGTGATCGGTGTAGGGGGAGGCGGAGGAAACGCCATCAATACGATGATCAAGTCGGATTTTCGTGGCGTTGAATATTTCGTCGCAAATACCGATATGCAGGCGTTGATCAAAAGCGAATCCGCATCGCGCATTCAGCTTGGGCCCCGTTTGACCAAAGGGCTAGGAGCGGGTGGAAACCCTGAAGTGGGCCGTAACTCCGCGCTCGAAGATGAGGCCCGTATCGCAGAAGCCCTTGCAGGGGCCGATATGGTCTTTGTGACGGCGGGCATGGGTGGCGGTACAGGTACAGGAGCCGCCCCAGAAGTGGCCAGAATCGCCCGTTCTGTCGGAGCTTTGACTGTTGGCGTAGTCACACGCCCCTTCAATTTTGAAGGAAAACGCCGCCGCCGCCAAGCCGAGCTCGGCATCGAAGCGATGAAAGAGCAAGTCGATACGTTGATCGTGATCCCAAACCAACGGCTGCTTTCGGTTGTGGGTGAAACCACAGGACTCCATCAAGCCTTCTATATGGCCGATAGCGTCTTGCTAAACGCCGTTCGCGGTGTCTCCGAATTGATCACGGTGAAAGGCTTCATTAACGTGGATTTTGCCGATGTTCGGGCGATTATGTCGAACATGGGCATGGCTTTGATGGGAACGGGCCGCGCTACGGGCGAAAATCGTGCGATCAACGCAGCACGCCAAGCCATCGAAAGCCCCTTGCTCGAAGATATCTCGATCAAAGGCGCTACAGGCATCTTGATCAACGTGACAGGTAGCGAGGATATGACGCTTGCCGAAGTTCAAGAAGCCGCAAGCTTGATCGAAGAAGAAGCCGATGAAGACGCCAACATCATCTTCGGTGCAGCGTTCGATCCTGAGATGAACAACGAGATCAAGATCACGGTCATCGCCACAGGCTTTGAACCGCAAGCTCCTTCCGAAGATTTGCTCTACGAAGCCCCGCAAAGCACCGTTTCTCGGCGCTCACCGCAAGCCTTCGCACAACCCGGCATCCCCAATGCCCCGAGCAGCCGCTTTGCCATGCAAAGCATGACGCCACCACAAAGCACTCCCGCGTTTCGCCATCCAGCGCAAACGCCCGTTCCGCGTCACCAAACCCCCGCACCCGCCGTCCAAGCTCAGCGCGAGTTGAAAACGCCCGTGCCTCGGCAAAACAAACCACCCGCCGCCAAAGATCGCGAATTCTTCGACCTCTCCGGCATCGACGACAACGATATCGACATCCCAACCTTCTTGCGCCGCAGCTAAGACGAACCCCCACAGACGTTTCGCCCAAACGTCTGTGCGCTCGCTTGTTATGGGCCTGTTTTTGGGCAGCCACGGGGGGCTGCCCCTACACGTTTGACCTCCCAACCTCACGATTTCGTGTCGCTCCCTAACATTCTTCTTGCTTCCTTTTCTTCTCCATCGTATCCCCTCCATCGTCTTCCATCCATTTGAAAAACGTCTGTTCGTTCCGCCAATACGGGGTCAAGGGGGCAAAGCTCTATGGCGGGGTTTGGGGCAAAGCCCCACAAAAAATCATCCAATGGTGTGGGGGTTGTGTCTTGACGGGGTATGCGAAGCACACGAACCTAGTGGCTTGGTGGTATGGGGCGTTTGTTTCTTGAGGTTGCTTTTCTCGCAACGTACGACACCACAACACAAGCATTTGCCTTGATGCAAAGGATACCTCGATGGCTTCGGGTTCTTTTTTGCCGCGTTTTAGTTTGCGTCGGCCTGTGACGGTCGTGATGATGATGATCGCGATGATGCTTTTAGGGGTGATCGCGTATGTGCAGATCCCTGTTCAGCTTTTTCCTTCAGGCTATACGGCCCCCAACTTGTACGTGCGCATTGTCTACCCCAATTCAACCCCGAAAGAGGTGGAAGATCAGATCGTTCGGCCTGCGGAAGAGATGTTCGCAACGCTCGAAGGGCTGAGGCGGATGCGTTCGTGGGCCAACGGAGACCACGGTTCATTTTGGATGAAGTTCAACGACAACGCTTCGATGACAACGATCTACAACCAAGTGCGCGATCGTTTGGAGCGTTTGATGCCGACACTGCCCGAAGATGTCGAGCGTTACTTTATCTGGAAATGGAATCCTGACGATCAGCCGATCCTTTCGTTTGGGATATCCGCAGACAAGATCGACGCAGACAGTTATCGCGCTCTCAACCAGTCGATATTTCTAAAGATCCAGCGGCTTCCCGGGGTGAGCCGCCTCGACACCCAAGGACTCGATCAACCAGAGATCCGCATCGAGTTGGATCGTGAACGCGCTCGCAGCCATCGTTTGAGCGTTTGGAGCATCACCAACGCGCTGCGTCAAGACAACTTTTCGATGCCTTCAGGACAAATCAACGATGGAAAACGCCGCTTCTTTTTGCGCAGCGACAATCGGCTCAACAGCGTGGCAGCGTTGCGCGATTATCCGATGGCATCGGGGATTCGCTTGGGTGAGGTGGCGAAAGTCACTTACGGCCAAGATCCAGATCCAAAGATATTTCGGATCAACGGGCGTGAAGGGGTTTTTCTTTCCGTGTTTAAAGAGTCGGAAGCGAACACCATCGATTTGTGCAATCGCATCCAAAAGCTCTTGGATTCGGCCTTTCAGCGCCCAGAGATAAAAGGGTTTACACAACACATCTTCGTCAATCAGGGGACGATGATCGAAGATGCGTTGTGGCAACTTCAGCAGTCTGCTTTGTGGGGAGCGCTGTTTGCGATGATCATCTTGTGGATCTTTTTGCGCCACACGCAGATGACGTTGCTGGTGTTGACGGCGATCCCGCTTTCGCTGCTGTTGACGCTCGCGTGTATGTATATGTTTGGCGAAAGCCTCAATATGTTGAGCCTGATGGGGTTGATGCTGAGCGTTGGGATGGTGGTGGATAACGCGATTGTTGTGGTCGAAAATATCTCGCGTCTGCGGATGGAAGGGAGAGATCCAGCCCAAGCCGCCGAAGAAGGCGCAAGCGAGGTGGCTTTGGCGATCTCGCTTGCGACATCCACCACCATCGTTGTGTTTTTGCCGCTGATCTTGATGAGCGGTTCAAAGATGTTTCGTTTTTACATGGGAAAGCTTGGTTTTCCTGTGTCGGTAGCGTTGCTTGCGAGTTTGCTGGTGGCCTTGGTCGTGATCCCTCTAGGCGCGTACAAGACGCTCGGCCAGCATCCTCCGAAGCCTTGGCCGCTTTTTGATCGCGTGACGTTGTATTATCGCGATGTGTTGGAATGGGTGATGCGGCACCGTTTCGATGCGGCGTTGTGGAGTGTCTTGCTATTTTTGACTATCTTTTATCCGATGAATCGGCTCAAACAGACGTATCAAGGCCAACCCGGTCGGACTTCTTTTGGCTTGCGTTTTACTTTTACCCAAAGTTATCCCTTTGCTGCAAAAGATGCCTATCTTCGGAGGGTAGAGAAGGTTTTGCACGAAAAGAAAGAAGAGTGGGGCGTCAACCACGTTGGAACCAAACTCAATCGACGCGGTCAACATGCCGAAGTGATCGTGTTTTTGCGCCCGGGTAAACGTAAACTAGAGATCAATCGACGGACGTTGATCGAAAGCGTGGGCCAATCGTTACCGATGGCCCCCGGTGTGACGAGGCGGGTGGGATGGCGGGCGGTGGGGAGCACCGAAGCGTCGATCAGTCTCCATCTTTACGGTGCCGATTCCAAAACCCTCGAAGATCTAGCGCTTCGGCTCGAAGAACATCTTCAGCGTTATCCGGACTTCAAACAGGCTGAAGCAGAGATCGACCGCGATCAACTGCCCGAAATTCAGCTTCAAATCGATCGGGCGTGGGCTTTTCGCTATCAGTTTGCTGCGCAACAAGTCGGTGGGAACGTGTATTACGCGCTGAGTGGGCGCAGACTTCGCAATATGCAGATCGGCGGAAGAGACGTGCCTGTACGGATCCAAGTCCGCGAAGAAGATCGCGACACTTTTCAAAAGCTTCAGCAACTCCCGTTGATTCAGCGCGGAACCAATAACGCGGTTCCGCTCAATCAGGTGATCAGTTCGCGTTACGCGGTGGGGCCGAGAGTGATCCGCCATGTGGATCGCAAGACCTATCTCAAACTCAAGATCAGTGTCGAGAACGACAACATGACCCAGATGTACGCACAACTCGACACGATCATGAGCCGTTTTCCATTGCCTTCGGGCTACACTTGGGCCAAAGGGATGGACTTTCGCGATCTCCAAGAGGCCGATGCTTCGAGGAACTTCGCATTGCTCTTGAGTATCACGTTTGTGTTTCTGTTGATGGGGATCTTGTTTGAATCCTTTTTGTTGCCTTTTTCCGTTGTGTTGAGTATCCCGCTGGCGTTTCTTGGGGTGTACTGGCTGCTCTATTTGACCGATACTTCGCTCGATATGATGGGTGGGATCGGTCTTGTGATGTTGATCGGTATCGTGGTGAACCATGCCATCGTGATGATCGATCGCATCAATCAATTGCGGACCGAAGGGGTTCCTCGTCTGCAAGCGATCCTTGACGCTTCGACCCAACGTTTGCGCCCGATCTTGATGACCGCGCTCACAACGATCTGTGGCTTGATCCCAATGGCTACGGGACAAACAGCAGCCATCGGGATCTCGTACGCTGCGCTTGGGATCTCGGTGATGGGCGGATTGACCGCCTCTGTGATCCTGTCATTGTTCATCGTTCCTTTGTTCTATACGTTCTTTGATGATCTTCGGCTTCATTGGATGGGACTCGCTGCTCGGTTGGTTCCGAAAAAAGCCCCTGATCCTGAAATGACGATGACGATGCAATCCCCCGACTCTTCGGCTTCTTGAGTGATTTACCTGAACTCTCGTTGGTTTTTCGCTGAGATTGGGTTAGCGTTCGATCATCCGATATGATGGGTCGTTTGGCAGATTTTTCGTTTGGATCGACTTGCGAAATCTGGGTTCTGCATCTAATGTACCGCCGCCGCACTTCGGAAACGTGTTATCCACACAAAAAGGAGTATCTTTTCATGTCTTTGCGTACGATGATGTTTTTGTTTTTCGTTTTTGTGGGCGTCTCCTCAAATGCCCAAGCACACGATGGCCACGATCATGGCAAGACCAAACCTGTCGCCAAACAAGGTGGTAAGGTCGTGTATCCTTGGTCGCCGCGCCCAGATTGTTCGGGAACGTATGGAACCCCCGTCAAAGTCTCCACTGAAACCGTCAGCCTGACCGTTTTGAACAAAGATCCCAAAAAATACGCAGGTCGTCTTGTCGCTGTGACCGCAAAGATCCGCGATGTTTGCCAGCGCAAAGGTTGTTGGATGATGTTGCAAGAAGGCGAAAATATGATGCGTATCCGCTTTAAGGGCTACAAGTTTTTTATCCCCACCAACTGCAAAGGGTATTTCGCTACCGTCGTTGGTTCGGCGCGTGAAGCGATTCTGCCCGCCAAGATCGTCAAGCACTACGCAGAAGAAAGCGGTGACAAGAGCGCGATCCGCAAAGTGTACAAACCTCAAAAAGTCGTCGCTTTTACCGCTCACTTTGTCACGCTCCAAAAAGCCCCGACCCCCGCAGTCAAGCCTTCCAAGTAGCCCCCCCAATCTCCCTCCCAAACCGATCGCATCAGCCCTCCTCGCGATCACAAGCCCAACCGCGTAAGTCCACCCTCATTTTGATCGAGCGCGCTACATCGACATTTGCATAAAGGCACATTATCTTGTCTCGGCGTGTTTCGGAAGATCAAACCAAGATGCCCGTAGATTCGATGAATGAGGTGGGCATCGACAACAAGGAGAACAGAGCATGCTACAAAAGCTCTTTCGTTTTACCGTGATTCTTGCGCTGATGATCGCCATCCCCGTCTTGTGGTATGTGGGCATCACGAACTTGAAGTTGGGCGTCAAGGGTATTCTCGTGATGACGGGTGGATCGCTGTTTTTGATCGGTCTGTTGTACAAGATGTTGGGTTCATGGGACTTGATCCCCGATTGGATCCCGTTGATTGGGGGGATGGATGACTCGATCGCTTGGATCTTGATGTTGGTGGGTGGTTTGATGGCGGGTGGTGGGATGTTTTTGGGTGGCTGATGTAGGATTTTTCGCTGCGTTGTCTCAGGTGGGGCGGGTGGATGGAGGCAGAGAGGATGGGGCAGAGAGGACGGGGGCAGAGAGGATGGGAAGGTATCACTTGCGCAAAAAGCTGCGAAGTGTGGGGGTGGAAGTGTCTTCTTCGGGGCCGATCACAAGGGCGCGATTTTTACCGACGACAACGACAAGGCGTGCGCCCAATGTGAACGCACGGCGCAGATCGGGGCGGAGGGCCAAGGCTTGAAAGTACAGATCGCTGAGGTACTTGAGCTTGAGTGTCTTCATCTCGCTGTTGTAGCGAGCATCGACCCATTGGTTGCTTTGCCACACGAAACGAACACCTTGGATTAGTCGGACACTGCCGCCTTTTTGAGCGACTTTGCTTTCTTTCATCTTTCGCAGTTGGCGGCTAACGCGGACGGCTTCGTCTCCGTCGGTCTTGGCGAGCGATTCGCTTTTCATCGGCGCAGCGGATGGTTCGCGTGCGGGGACGCTTCCGCCTCCGCTAGGCCCGCGTTCTGCGTCATCTGCTGCACCTCGTTTTCCCCAGACCCTTCGAGCGCGCTGATTCCAAGCGGTTCTTGGCGCTGCGATCGAGGGCGTGGCGGGAGATGGCGTGCCGGTGGCTTGGGGCTGTGCGTCCTCTCCGAGACGCCATCGGTCTTTTTCTTCGACAACGAGATACGAGGTATAGGGTGTGACGATCCCGAATTGTTTGGCGAGATGGATGACTTCTTGTTTGAGTTCGGGGAGTTCACCTTTCATGCGGATCGCATCAAGCAAATAAGCGACTTTGCGGTGCGCCCACAGGCGGGAGATGAAATCGTTTTCTTTGCTTTCTTTTGCGAAGGCTGCTTCGTACACGAATTGACGGGCTGCACCGTTGACTTTTCCTGTCAGCTTGATTGCGGCGTGTCCCGTTCCGCGATAACGGCCCATCACCAAAAGCTGCCCACCACGGAAGAGATCGGGCAAACGCAGCGGATAGATCTCGCGCAAACGCACAGCACCGCTGGTGGTTAATTGGACGTCGCTCAACACGGGGTAGCGCACTTTGTCATAAAAGGTATCGATGCGTGTCGCGATCTCTTTGTTGGGTTCCACATAATCGCCCGTCGCTCCGCTGCTTTGCGCGATCTGATCGAGCAATTTGATGTTGATGTCGGTTCCGATCCCGAAGGTGAAGATGCGTGACTTCCACTTGTTGCGCTCGTTGGCTTGTTTGACCAAGATCTCGGGAGAGGTTTCGCCGACGGTGGGATGGCCGTCTGTGATGAAGACGATCAAACTGATCCCGTCCCCACGGGGCTTTTGTTCCAAGGCTTTGGCCATCGCTTCTTCAATGGCGGTCGCGCCTGCGGCCTCCATTTTTTCCACAAAGCTGACGGCTTGTTGGATATGGGATTGGCTTGCGATCTGCAACTCGCCAAACAAGCCCTCTACATCCGTGGAAAAGCGCACAACGTTAAAGTGATCTTTGGGATTTAACTTTTTCAAGCAGCGCACCAAGGCGACTTTGGCCCATTTCATCTTTTCACCGCGCATCGAACCCGATGTATCGAGAACAAAGGTGATGTTTTTGCCGCTGAGTTCTTTGGCTGCAAAGGTGGTTTTGGGGGTGGCCATCAACAAGAAATAGCCGTCTTGTTCGCCCGCTCGATGCACAAGAACATCGATCCCGACATCTTTGGGGGAGACCGAGTAGTACATCACAAAGTCCCGATCTAGCGCGACTTTGTCTTCTTCGAATCCGACGATCGCGTGACGATCGGTTTTGCGGCGGATGGAGACTTTGTGTGTTGGGGAATAGATGTTTTTGATCGGCGCGCTGCTATGCAATTGGACGGCCATCGTAAAATCCTGATCGGTGCGCCAAACGCGACGAGGGGTTTTGAGCGGGTACACAAAACGATGCAAACCGCCTTCATACGGGATGATCTGTGTAAAGGAGATGCGGATCTTTTGCTCGCCGCGTCGGGGGATAGGGAATACACGTGCGCGAAAAAGGTTCCCGCCCAAATAATCGATCAATCCGGGATCTTGCATTGTCCGAACGATCGACGAATAGATCGCGTGGGCTTTTTCTTTGACCAAGACCGTTCCTTGGGTGGGCTTGCCGTTGATGTACAGCACAAAGTTGGAAAAGGTCGCATCTTTGGGCAGTGGGAACAAAAAGGTCGCTTCCAAAAGCTGATTGGTGTGGTTGACAAAGACTTGCGTGACATCTGTTTTGGCGGCACGACCTTGGATCTTGACCATGACGCGGTGCGATTTAAGCGACAACGGTGCGATCGCTTGTTGGGTTGGGATCAAAAAGCCTTGGGCGTAGGCGTGTTGAGGAACACCGCACAACAAGGCCAAGCCAAGCCAACAGGCCACACGCCTTGCGTGGGAAACGAGACGGAGCTTCATCTAAGATCCTCCTTGCGTTGAATAAACAAAGCGCAGAAAAGCACGAAGCGAGATCGTGAGCCTGCGCGTGTTGGCGCGGGGTGTTTCTGCGTGACTTGCTTTTCTACGCCGCTCCTGTTGATGCGATCTAAAACCCACCACAAAAATCTCCATCTCAAAAAGATCGTGGCCGTTGCAATGCAAACGCAAACTCGTTAAAGTCCATGATTTCGGCCCCTTCATCTCAAAAGGGCGTGCCGTAAGAGCCCACCGCCGTTGGAGGTTTTTTTGATGAGACACCATCGCATCTTTTTGTATATCCTGTTGTTCCTGTTGTTTGCGGGAACCTATCTAGCCTGCGTTCCCGAACCTTCCAAAGGGGGACTTGGAGACTCGTGTCAGGTCGGCGAAGACTGCAAAGAAGGACTTCGTTGTATCGGTCGCATCTGCCGCTCCATCCCCGCCAACAAACCGCCCCAAGCCATCGCCAGTTTCAACCCATCTTCCCCACAAACAGGCGAAAAAGTTTTCCTCGACGCTTCCCGCAGCCGTGATGATGACAACGATGCGCTCGATTACATCTGGACACTCGAAGCTCCCGCAGGAAGCAAAGCCAAACTAGATACTACAACACAAAACCGCACAGGCTTTGTGCCCGATATCGCTGGAACCTACAAAGTGAACCTTGAGGTCGGCGACGGAAAAGCGCGCTCACAGCTTGCAACTCCCCTTTCGATCGAAGTCAAAGAGGCCCCCAACGATGCGCCTGTTGCGGATGCAGGGCCTGATCAAAAAACGGCCCCCGGCCTCAAGACTGTCCTCGACGGTCGCAATAGCAAAGATCCCGATGGGGAGGCTTCGGGCCTGACTTTTTCTTGGAAGATCACCAAACAACCCGACGGCAGCAACCCCAAGCTCGACAAAGCGGACACCGCACAACCAGACTTTACGCCTGACAAAGAAGGCGAGTATATCTTGAGTTTGGTGGTCACGGATGCGCGTGGTCTGGCCTCTGCCCCCGATACCCTCACCATTACGGCGATCTTGGGGTTTGACAAAGAACCCACCCTCGCAAGCGTCTCTCCCACCGAAGCAAGCACCGAGTCCGCCGTCGATCTCGTTCTCAAAGGAACCGGATTTGTTGCAGGAGCGCGTCTTGATTTTGGCAACCGTCGTCTTGAAACCCGCTATGTCTCGGATACCGAACTCAAGATCAAACTTGATCTTCGAGGCGTTGGAGCGGGCAGTTACGATATGAGCGTGATCAACATCAACAACAAACGCTCGAACGCCCTTCAGTTCAAGGTCAACGATATCCCTCTTCCAGAGATCACGTCGATCACACCCGATCGAGCGGGAGAAGGACAAAAGCTGGAGATCCAGATCGCTGGCAAAGGCTTCATTCAAGACTCGCAGATTCTCTTTGAAACAACGCCTCTTGCGACGACATACGTCAGCCCCACGCAGATCAAAGCGCCTCTCGACCTCCAAGGGATCTTCAAAGGCACCTACAAGTTTTATGTCCTCAACCCCGGTGGCCGTCGTTCGGCCTCGGTCAACTTTGAAGTGCTTGTTCTCGGCCCCCCCCCGCAGATCTCCTTGCTCAATCCGCCGTTTGCGACGGCTGGAACCAAGTTGCCTTTCAGCGTTCACGGCACCGGCTTTGAAGTCGGTGTCAAACTCTTCTTCGATGGAAAAGAGATCCCTTCTGTGCGCCCTCGGCGCGATGAGATCCAAGCGGATCCCGAACTTGATCTTACAAACGTTGCTGCCGGTGCATACGACGTTTGGGTGAAGAATCCCTCGGGGCAAGAATCCAACAAGTTCAAGTTCAACGTCGAAGACACCGATCCCGCCCCCATCCTCGATCGCGTGATCCCGTTCAATATCTACATCGGCGAAGAAAACAAAGTAAACGTCAACGGTCAACGCTTTCGTACAGGCCTCAAATTTTTCATCGACAACAAAGAGATCACAAAGATCTCTGGGATCAGCCCATTCTTTTTTGTCGCAGAACTCAACCCCAAAGACTACAACTTTACACCCGGAAACTACAACGCCCATGTCCAAAGCTCGACGGGTAAAAAATCCAACAACTTCACCGTGACGGTCACCTATCGCGCCCCCCAAGTGACCGCTCTTACCCCTGACGGCTGGAACACCAAATGCGATACCGATGTCGTTGTCTACGGACGCAACTTTGTCGCCACCAGCGAATTGATGTTCGGTAACACGTCTTACACCACCACCAGCACTACCAACAAACTCACCTTCGTTTCTGCCCAAGAACTCCGCATCAGCGTGAAAGGCAGCAACCTTGTCGCTGGCTCCTACCAAGTCAAGGTGATCAACGGCCCCGGTGCAGAGTCCGCTCCCCAAGAATTCGTCGTTCAAGCCAACTCGGAAACATCGACGCGCAGCATCGATTCTCTTGCACCCTCCGCCGCTCCCGCCGACACGATCGCTGAGGTCGAATTGGATTATGCCTCGGGTTCCGAAGGGCTTTGGCGACCGGGAGCCGTCGTGGAAATGAACGGGGTTGCGCAATCGACCACTTGTGTCCGCTATTCCTCTTCATCGTCCAACTGTTCCACGCTTTCTGTGCGTCTCAACCTCAACGGCGTGGCTCCCGGAAAAGTCTCGCTCGCTGTGGTCAATCCTTGTGGTGCCAAAAGTGCAACCGCCACCTTTGCTGTTCTCGAACCACCCCATCCCTACGTCTCTTCCGTTTCCCCGCCTTATGCAAAGGTCGGTGACAAGGCAAAGATCGTCATCAACGGTGCAAACTTCAGTTCCAAACACAAGCTCTTGTGGAATGGCACAGCCATCGACACCAACTTCGTTTCGGACAAACAGATCGAAACCAAGCTGCCTGTGGACTTTACAGGCGCAACACCCGGCGAGATCAAGTTTGTGGTCGATAACCAAAACTCTAAAAAAACCAATGAGATACGTTATTCTATCCTCGCTGCATCCGCCACGTTGACCATCGATGCCTTTGATCCCAACAACTTCCAACGCGGCCAAAGCTACGGCCCGATCAAAGCCAACGGCAAAGGCTTTACCACCAATACAGAGATGTTGTTTCAAAACCAAGTTGTTGCCAGCACATTCAGCAACGCTCTGTTGATCGAAGTGACGAAAATCGACGCAAACAGCCTTGCCTCGGGCAACTACTACTTCCAAGCACGCGAAGGAACCACGACCAGCAACTTGTTTATGATCTTCGTTAAGCCCGTTCCTCCGCCAATTGTTGACTACATCTCCCCCACCAGCGTTGTACTCGGTTCCAAGACTTCTGTTGACATCTATTTTTCGGGCGAGCGGATGTGTGATATCGGAACAGGTTATTACTGCTTGAAAGATCCCGTCATCAAGATCATCGATCCCAAGGGGAAAGACGTGACTTCGGCTTGGCAGTGGGAGTCGTATATCGACGACGAGTACGCGGATGGAATCTTGAGCCTTAACGGCCTTGAAGCGGGCGATTACACCATGACCATCTCCAACCCCACAGGCGAAGAGAGCAATCCTGTGATCTTTACCATCAAGCCGCCCCCCGCGCCGACCGCCACCAGCGTCAGCCCGCCCATCGTCTATCGCGGTGTTGCTTTTCAACAGGTGAATATCACGGGCGCCAATCTACTCGCGACCGATATCGTGATCTTTAACAACAACTTGCTCAACCCCATCCCCGGAACCACACCCAAAACCAGCACCTTTAGCTTCACGCTGAATCTTTCCAACATTAAATATGCCGGACAGTACCCGCTTTATGTGTTGCGTTGCAAAGATCCCTCCTGCAACACCACCGAAAAAAGCGCCGAAGTCAAACTCAACGTCCAAAACCCCGATTGCAGCAAGCCTTGCGCAAGTGGCGAATCTTGTGACACCAATGCTTGCCGACCCACTTGCACCCAAACATCCCAGTGCTCCGCCCTCCCCGATGCTCCCGCCAACGTCGCTTGCACAGGTGGTTTCTGCAAATAGCTTGGTTTAGTTGGCTTGTGGGCGTTCCCAAACGTCCACTTTTCCGTCAAAGTCGGTGTCTCGGCCAATACGGTCAAGCATTCCGTTTTCCCAATACTCCCAATAGTCGGGCTTTCCGTCGAGATTTTGATCCCGTTCTTTGCGGGCAAGGCGAACTTTTTTCTTCTTTTTGCCTTTTTCTTCGATGACCTCGAAGTGTTTTATGAGGTCGGGGATGGTTTGAGAGCGTTGGAAGATCTCTTGCTTGATTAGATAGCCTTGGCTGTAGTGATTGACGAGATCAAACTTTCCATCGTAATCCAAATCAAAGCGCTCTCGAACTTTGACACCGTTTTCATAGAAGCGTTGGATGTCGACGCGGTTGTCGCCGTTGAGATCGACTTCGATACGGACAAGCTCTCGGATCTTTTTGCTGCCATCGCGTGGATCAGGCTTTTCAACGAAAAACTTCCACATATCGGGCTTTTTGTCTTTGTTGAGATCGAAACGCTGCATGGTTTCGCCCGGCTGAGGGACGGTGGGTTCTTGAGAAGCAGCTTTGATTGGGTCTGCTTTCTCGTCTTTTTTCTGTGCGTCTTGATTGGCGGGGCCGCAGCCTACGAGAAAAACAAAGCAGAAGGCACCGAGAAACCGAACAGAGGAAAGCATCCCTCGCATGGATTTGTTCTCCAACAAAAGAAGAGTTGACAAGGGGCCGACCTCTCAGTAACTTAGCGGGCCATCGCAGGGGTCAACCCAAAACATCCTGCCTGCGAGAGCTTTTCCTGCAAGCGGATGTGCCATCTTATACATCGCTAGTGCGGGGATGGTACACCCACACACGATCGGCGTGAGCATAACGCCTCGATCAAAAAGAATCAAGGCAAAGACTTCGTGTCACCCCTCCTTCGACTCATCCCACTCAAATCGCCGCAAAAACAATCTCTCTATCTGTTGGTGCGTTGTGTTGGCCTGCTAAGAAGGGGGAGATCTCTTTTTATCTTTCTCTATCGTAGGATTTTTTATGAGCAAGATCTTACTCTCTGGTGGTTCGGGGTTTTTGGGGTCGCACTTGACGGATCGTCTGTTGCAAGACGGCCACGAAGTGACCGTTCTGGACAACCTTTTGACAGGAAGGCGTGTCAACCTTCAACATCTGGCCGAACATCCGAGATTTCAATTTCTTGAACGCGATGTATCGCTTGATTTATCCGACCTGTACGATGGTGGATGGGATGCGGTGATGCACCTCGCCAGCCCTGCCAGTCCCGTTGATTATGTGCGCTATTCGATTGAAACGCTGCGTGTTGGCTCTCACGGAACGGAAAATATGCTCGAAGTCGCTCGTCACAGCGGGGCGCGATTCTTTCTGAGCTCCACTTCTGAGGTCTATGGTGATCCCGAGATCCACCCGCAAGTCGAAAGTTACGTCGGACACGTCAGTTCGATCGGTACACGCGCTTGCTACGACGAAGCCAAGCGTTTCGCAGAAGCCATCACCTACACCTATCACCGAAAATGGGATATCCCTGTGCGCGTGGTGCGGATCTTTAATACATACGGCCCGCGCAACCGCACCGACGACGGGCGTGTTGTCCCCAACTTTATTATGCAAGCCCTTCGCAACGAGCCGATCACCATCTTTGGCGACGGTAGCCAAACACGCTCTTTTTGCTACGTCGCCGATCAAGTCGAAGGGATCGTTCGTTTGCTCTGGAGCGATTACAACGATCCCGTCAATATCGGCAACCCACACGAGATGACTGTGCGCGAATTCGCTGAACTCATCATCGAACTCACCGAATCCAAAAGCACGTTAACCTATATGCCGCTGCCACACAAAGACGATCCCAAACGCCGTTGTCCCGATATCAGCCGAGCCCGCCAAGTCTTGGGGTGGTCCCCGCGCTATTCACCACGCGAGGGGTTCGCCGAAACCATCGCCTATTACCGGCGATATCTCGGCTAATGCCACAAGCGACGCGGTTGGGTTTGCCCACAGCATCAAAGGATGTGACCTGCTAAAGCGTCTGTGGATACTTGTTTTCTTCCGCTTGATGGTTTCTGCCAAACACATCAAGGCACTGTTTTGGAACCGAAGGTTCGGATGCCAAAATGCCCGATGTGCGGCGACTTACACAAGAAGTAGATCATGTCACAAGAACATATCCGTAATTTTTGTATCATTGCTCATATCGATCACGGCAAATCCACCCTTGCGGATCGTATCCTCGACGCTGTTGGGGCTGTGGATGACCGCGAAAGAACAGAGCAACTTCTCGACAATATGGATCTCGAACGCGAACGCGGCATCACGATCAAGGCTTCTGCGGTGCGTTTGCATTACAAACACAAAGACGGAAAAATCTATCAATACAACCTGATCGATACCCCCGGCCATGTGGACTTTATGTACGAAGTGTCCCGTGCCTTGGACTCTTGCGAAGGAGCCTTGTTGGTCGTCGATGCTGCCCAAGGTGTCGAAGCCCAGACGCTCTCGAACGTCTACATGGCGCTGGATTCGAATCTCGAACTCGTCACCGTCGTCAACAAGATCGACCTGCCGAGCGCCGAACCCGAGCGCATCGCCAAAGAAGTCGAAGATATCATCGGTTTGGAGGCTTCTGAGGCGATCTTTGTGAGCGCGAAAACGGGGCTTCATATCGAAAAAGTCTTGGAAGCGATCGCAGAAAAACTCCCCCCCCCAAAAGGCGATCCCGAAGCTCCTTTGCGTGCTTTGATCTTCGACTGCTGGTATGACTCTTATCGCGGTGTGACGTCGATGATCCGCGTGGTCGACGGTAGCGTCAAAGTCGGCGACAAGATCCAGATCTGCTCGACGGGAAAAACCTATGAAGTCCAAACCTTGGGCGCATTTCTTCCTCGCCCGGGCGGGATGCAACAGCTTTTGTGCGGAGAAGTCGGCTTTGTCACCGCCAGCATCAAAAATGTCTCGGAAGCTCGAATCGGAGACACGATCACGCTTGCGGAGCGTCCTTGCCTTGAGCCTTTGCGTGGATTTAAAGAAGTCAAGCCGATGGTCTTTAGCGGTCTTTACCCCGTAGAATCCGCCGATTACGAAGATCTGCGCGAAGCCCTCGAAAAGCTCCGCCTCAACGACGCTTCTTTTTCCTTTGAACCTGAAACCTCGCAAGCTCTAGGCTTTGGCTTTCGCTGTGGGTTTCTTGGCTTGCTCCACATGGAGATCATCCAAGAACGCCTCGAACGTGAGTATGACCTCGATCTGATCACCACTTCGCCTTCCGTGATCTATCATTGCTTCCTCAAATCGGGCGATATGATCTACGTAGACAACCCCGCAAAGCTCCCTGATGCCGTAGAGATCGAGCATATCGAAGAGCCTTATATCAACGCCACCATCTACGTCCCAACCGAATACATCGGGGCCATCATCAAACTGTGCGTAGAGCGTCGCGGCATTCAACAAGGCATCGAATACCTTGGAACCCAACGCTCGGCGGTTCGTTATCATCTGCCTCTCGCCGAAGTGGCGTTTGATTTTTTTGATCGCCTGAAGTCGGTCTCTCGCGGCTATGCTTCGCTTGATTACGACTTCCTCGACTACCGCGTTGGAAATCTCGTGCGATTGGATATCTTGCTCAACGGCGACAACGTGGATGCGCTTTCGATCATCACGCATCGCGACAAATCCTTCCATCGCGGCCAAGCGCTCACGCAAAAACTCAAAGATGTGATCCCCCGACAACTCTTTGAAGTCGCGATCCAAGCCGCCATCGGAAATCGCGTGATCGCACGAACCACTCAAAAAGCGATGCGCAAAAACGTCATCGCCAAATGCTACGGCGGCGATATCTCTCGAAAGCGCAAGCTGCTCGAAAAGCAAAAGGCCGGGAAAAAGCGCATGAAACAGATCGGCAACGTCGAGATCCCACAAAGCGCCTTCATGGCCGTCTTGCGCTTGGATGACGAATAAATCTACCCTGTGATTGCGTTTATCCTGTACACCACGCGAAGAAAAAAGGACGAAAAAGAGCGATGCCCACTCCTGCTGTTCTTGAGCGCCGTCGCGCTCAATCCTTGCTCCTTGAGGTCCAGCGGCTTCACAAAAAACACAGCAAAAAGCTCGAATCTGCCGATCTCGCCAAACTCGACGAACACATCAAGGCACTTTCTGAGCTGCTCGCGCAACAAAACGCTGAACCCGAAAAACTCAGCAAAGCCCTCAAAGCGCTCGAACAGGACGCCGCACGCATCCTTGCTCCCTTCCGAAAAAGTGTGTTTCGAGAATATGCCGATTCGATCCTGATTGCTGTCGCCATCGCTTTGTTTTTGCGAACTTTTTTGATTGAACCCTTTAAGATCCCCTCTGGTTCGATGGTTCCCACCCTTGCGATCGGCGATCATATCTTTGTCAACAAGATGTCGTATGGCTTGTGGATTCCCTTCGTCAACAAAAAGCTGCAACTCGGCGCTGGACCCCAACGCGGCGACGTGATCGTCTTCGTGTACCCCGCCGAAAAACGCACCAATTTTCTGGGCATCTTTGACAAACGAAAAGACTTTATCAAGCGTGTTGTCGGCTTGCCCGGAGATCGCATCGCTGTCCGTGGAAACGTTCTTTACATCAACGACAAACCCATCTCTCGCGCCAAAGGTGGACAACACACCTATTTCGAGCCTGTCGACGAAGAACGATGGGACAAGAAAGTCGGGCGTATCTTTCAAGAAAATCTCTATGGTGTGAGTTATCAGACCCTTGCAGACGAACAAGACGGAAGCCTATTTCAAAACTGGTCTTCCCAAGACAACGGCCCTCTTTCTCGGCGGCCTTGGGGGCCTGTGGTGAAGCCCGGCCATGTCTTTGTCATGGGCGATAATCGCGATCACAGCTCAGACAGCCGCGATTGGGGTCTTGTCCCGATGGATTATATCAAGGGCAAAGCCTTCTTGATCTGGGTCTCCGATCAGGGCGAGAAACCCGGCTTTTTCGTTCAACGGATTCGTTGGGATCGCGTCTTCAAAACCATTCGATGATGTCCGTCATCGCTTGGGTCGGCAAAGCATTAAGTTACGTAAGGTTTTTGCTTGACGCGAGTGATATGAGTCGCCTAAATCCCGCAGTGTTAACGAAATACGAATTTTCATTTCGATTCAATATCTCATAAATTTTCGATCTTTGCTCTTCCATTTTCCCTTTTGAAGGGTGATTGAAAATTTGATTGAATAAAACGCCATCCAAAAATGATATATATTTTATGTAATTAGAATTTTCTTTTTGGTCAATAAAATCCACGAGTTCTACGACTTGCTTGTCTTGCCCACCACCTGATTCTTTCATATGCTTTTGCTCGCCAATCAAGATGTTGTCGTGGATCTTTATACAAAAATCTGGAACTTTTCCTATATGAGCGTTCGACCAATCAAAACGTATCCGCTTTTTTGCTAAAATTTCTTTGAACAGGTGAGCGTCTGCGAGATCAGGCTTGATGTAGCAGGCGCTTGCTGAGCAAAATTGGATGTACGTTGTTATTGGTTTGTAGATAACGTGCATGCTTGCGAGGATAGACTCAATTTTAGAAGAGCCTTGGGGTCCACTTTTTTTGTGTGCAAACGAATCTGCTTTTGATTGTAGACTGGTGTCTGTGTATCCGTATTGCAAATAAATACTGTGTCTGTCTTTGATGTATTCTTTGATGATTTCACTGAGAAAATCTAACTTATCATTTTTGCTCAACTTTGAATAAACACTAAAACTTACGTCGTTGACTGAAAAGTAGCTTACTAATTCTGAATAATTGATTCCATCACAAGAATCAAGAATGCTTGCTATTTTTTTTATTAAGCTGTCAATTGCGCTAGAATTATCTTCCGGGCAGGACATCAACGCGGATATTCCTGAGATAGACTCGATCATCATGCGGTTTGCTTTTTGCAGATCGTTGAGAGTCCCGTTGTCTTTGCTTATGATCAATGAAGATTCAGCTTTTGAATAAAATGGATCGTAGGCTGGCTCTGGGTTTTGAGTGCAAAAATCGAGTATATCGAGATTATTCATCTAAAACATCCTTAATTGCGCTGGAGTGTTTGGCCTCGGTACCGTTTCCTTATAAGCTTTTTCTAATATAGCTCTGGCCAGATCGTAATCAAGCCGCCTTCTTCTCGTACCGTCTTTTGCGTTTCCCTTGAACGGCGAAAAAATTATATCGGAGCTTGCTTCTCTAATTTTGATCAATAATTCATTCGCCTTCTCGCATATCTTCGGAATCTGTTCGGTTTGTACCCCGTCTAAATCGATGTAGGTGATTAATCTACTTGAGTTTTTTATGTTTTTTACGTTGTATTTTAATTCCGAAGCTGGCATGAATTTGATTTTTTTGGATGAATCCAACATATCGACAGCGCGTAGGCCGATACGCCCGTCGGGAATATTGAACCGAATGGATACATCTTTCTTTGGCCGCAATCGAAATGAATTCAAATGTGCCATCCTCCCGATCAAATGATCGCCAATAAATATTTGAACATCTCCCAGAAAAGATTTATCATAACAGACGACGCATACCGGAGTATCAGTGTCGTCGAAAATACTTTCAAGTATAATTGTTATTGAAACAATCCCATCGAATCGAGTATTCGAGTTCACATACGTTTCTGGGACGATAAAAACACATTTGTCGTAGCTTTTTATACATTTCGACATCGCGATCAAATAAAGGTCGTCGAATCCGCTGTCGTTATAGTAATCGCAAACAGAATGCTCCACTCCTTTACGTTTTGCGCTGTGTTTTGCCAAGTATGGAGGGTTCGTAACGAGGATTGAATTCGGGTGCTTTGGTATTTCGATGAGGCTGTTATTGATTGGCCAATGAAGCGTCGGATCGAGATCGTAACCAATCGTTGATTTTTCTCCGATCAAATGAAGCAATGTTCGGAAGAGATCACCGTGTCCTGCGAAGGGGTCCACGTAGTGTTGTGCGTTTGCTTGTTGAATAAATTCAGCGATATGCTGTTTAAGCCATTGCTGCCTTTTTGTATGATATTGCCCACCAGCGACTTTTTTTGCGTCACATACCTTGTATTTTCCACGCTCGACGGAGACTTTCATCAGGCTTGTTGTGTTGGAAAGCATTTTTGTGGTTCCTTCTAGTGAATTGGTATGATCGTTGTAAGATATTTTTTTAATAAATGCTTTGAGTGAACTGTAGACATCTGACTTTTTTGCTCATTTCGCTCGTTTCTCTTCATGTATTCCAGCGATTTTCACTTGCGCGCTCATCTTTACTGATTCGAATTACTGTAATTATGTGGAGTGTATTCCATGAAATAATGCGTGTCAAGAAGATTTTTTATAACGAACCCCAAAAGCTGGATCGCCTCAGTGCCGATCTTGATCGAGAAATGAGGGCGAAAAGGTCTGTTTAGTGTACTTTCCTGAGGACGGTCTGAAAAAAGAATACCGAAGCCCTATGTTGACCCAACGGGAAAAACAGATGTCATCGACATTTGCCAAGAGAGCCGTAGACATTGTGCCGAACATCGAGCACGTATGAATCAGTTCAATCTTTGAACAGCGAGCCTCTTGGGTATGTTCTACGTTCGTTTTGTTTTGCGCCGTTTGGTTGGGGCGTTGGAAAAGGTCTGTTGCGGGGGGAGCGATTCGCAACGCTTTTTTCTTGCTCACATCCAACCTTTCTGCGCGTGTTGTTGCTCTTTGGACAGACAGGACAGAAGGATTTTTGATGTTGCATACCCCACTTCTTGTTTCAAATACCACCCAAAAAAGAAAAATGGTTTTGGGTTCCGAGATCTTGGTGCATCGGCCTTTTTGGAGGTTGGTTTGGGTCGTCTGCTTGCTTGGATTGTGGATGGGGGGGTGCGAGCGCGTGCCGTCCCCATCTGCTTATGAAACAACCCGCCGCTCGATCATCAACGGGGCGCAAGATATCTCCAATTCCGCGATCGGCGCTCT
This sequence comes from Myxococcota bacterium, assembly GCA_963169055.1. Classification (GTDB taxonomy): domain Bacteria; phylum Myxococcota_C; class UBA6777; order UBA6777; family UBA6777; genus JAKLKB01. The sequence continues at coordinate 6,509 of CAUJFU010000037.1, read as the reverse complement.
CATGCGGCGCGCAGGAAGCGGATATTCGCCCTTTTGCACAGGTACTTTGTTGAGCAGCCGACTTGTCGTGACAGCGGCCCATTGTGTGGAGGGAGTTGCAGATGATCTGGGAAACTTTCGCTTCCGTGTCGATACGCCTAACGCCGACGGAGTCACCTTCACGACGGCGTTGTACGAGGTCCAAGAATCGGCTGCGCATCCTCGCTACAGCCGAAGCGTTTCTGTTCAAGCTTATTCCGACTACGATGTTGCGATCTGGATACTCAAACAGCCCGTCTCTGGGGTGATTCCCGTCCCTGTCAACCGAACCGCGCTCCCAACGACTTGGTTGACAACCGATTTGAAACTGGTCGGGTATGGGCTAGTTCAAACCCAACCCCAGCGGCTTTCCGCGCAAAGCAAACAATCCGCGATGATCCCGCTTGATGAGATCCGACCTCGGTCTTTTCGTCATTGGGACAAAGCCACCAAAAAAAGCGTATGCAACGGGGATTCGGGCGGGCCTGCGTTGTACACCGTCAACGGCGTGGAATACATTCTCGGCGTCAGTTCTGTGGTCGAAGGTGCTACGCCTGACCCACAAACCAACATGACCTTTTGCGATTCTGCCGGTGTATCGACGCGATTGGATGTGAATATCGCCTTTTTGGAGCCTTATCTAAAACGCTACGCAGACACTCCGCCAACCTGCACAACAGACGCTGATTGCGGGGCTTGTGGGGCGTGCCAACAAGGGGCTTGTGGGGCCGCAACCGTCAGCGCCACAACATACTGTAAGCCTTGCGCCACGGACGCAGATTGCGGTTTTAGCGGCCAATGCTTGCGTACATCCGAAGGCTTTCGCTGTATGCAGCCGTGTACAGACGCAGCGTGCTATCAATGCCCATCCGGCGGGATCTGCCAAACTGTCGCAGGGGGAGGCGCACAAGCCACGCTTTCTTGTCGCCCTTCCAACGGGGTTTGCCCACCTGCGTCATGCCAAACCAACGCGGACTGCGGTCCTGCCGAGCTTTGCACACAAGGCGTCTGCAAGATCGAGCGCCCCACGCCGATCGCTCAACTTTGCCGACCTTGTAAGAGTAGCGCCGATTGCGGCGTCGGTTTTTGTTTGGAGCCGGGGAGTGGTTTGGGTTATTGCGTCCAAGGCTGCGGTGCAGGCGATTATTGCCCCGAGGGCTTCCTTTGTACGCAACTCACGCAAGGCACGAAACAATGTATCCCCCAAGCAGGATGCTTTATGCGCTGCGATGATGTGACGGCTTGCCCGAACGGATACACTTGTAGCGGAGGAAGCTGCAAACGCGATGGGGGCGGAAAAGACGGTGATTTTTGTGCGGATGGATTCACTTGCGCGCCCAACTACCGCTGTTTGTCCGAAGATGATGGAAGTGGCCGCTGTGCCTTGAATTGCGCTCCCAATGGCCTTGTTGCGGGGAATGCTTGTGGCAGCAATCGCGCATGTGATACGGGCCTTTCTTGTTTCGGTACACGCACTCCTGCTTGTATGAAAGATTGCACGAACATCGGCCAAGCCTGTGCGGAAGGCGGGATCTGTACCGATGTCCAACAAGGCGTGATCGTATGTATCTGTCGCAGCGATAGCGACTGCAAAGCAGACCAATTCTGCAACATCAATCGTTGGGCTTCTTCGGCGCTTGGCGGATGTGTGGACAAAACAAAAGCCCCTCCGCCTTGCCCCGATTCGCTGGTGTGTCGATCGGCCTCATCAAGCAAGTCTTGTCTCCCAGAGGACGGGGATTTGCGTGCAGGTGCGCTCTGTAGCCGTACCTTGCGTTGCCAGCCGGGACTGGCTTGTTATAATTTTGACGGAACACCCCGCTGCATGGAGCCTTGCGATTCCAACAATACTTGTTCTAACGGCGGCGGATGCGCGGACTTTGGCGGTGGACTTTTGCTTTGCGTCTGCCAGCGCGATCAAGATTGTGGTCTTGGAAAACAATGCGATCTAGTCTTTCGCGATCAGGGGGTTGGCATCTGTCGCCCCGCATTCAACGCCAATTGCACCGCAGACAAGGATTGTCCCAAAGACTACACCTGCAACGCCGGTGCTTGTGTCTTCGCAAAGCCCACCGAACCCATCGAAGAAAAGCCCTCCGAAATGCCCACCGAACCGACACCTGAGCTTTTTGAGCCTGCGGTCGAAAAAGTAGCGGAGAATGCACCCGAAGAAGCGGTGGTTGTAAGCGAAGAGATCGCCCAAGATGCCGGTCCTTCCGACTCTTCAAACAACAGCCCAGAGATGACCACTGAGCCAAAGATCCTCGGCGGAGGCTGTGGTTGTTCTGTCGCGTCGGGCGAGAAAGATTCTTCCTTATGGCTTGCTTTCTTCGCTGTCTTTGGGCTGTTCTTGTGGGGGCGACGAAAACGCACCTAAACGTCACACGATATTCGAGAGCAGTGTGATCGAAGGGTAGACGCAATCCGCTGTAGAAGCCCTATTGTTGGGCCACAGGGGGTTGCCCCTACCTCTTTACGATCACACCATGCGCGGATTTCGCACCACTGCGTCGAATTGAGGATTTTCGTCACAAAGCCGTTCAATCTTTGAACAACATCTTGCGTGAAGCCTCGCCTAGTGTGTCTCCGCTGCGTTTCAGGATGTGTTGATCTTCTCGCCTAGATACCAATCCCAAAAGAGATTTCAGCCATCGAAATAGACTACAGTTATTTGTTGCAGGCGCAACGGAAGCGCCTGTTTGATCGAAAGGATGGACAGATGTCACGGGTTCGAATTCGTTTTTTTTGGTTGGCCGCGTTGGTCTTGGTGGGGGCTTGGTCGGGAGCTTGTCGACGTATCGAAGAAGCGCCTGCGAAGCAAGAAAAGTTTATCATCAACGGTCAAGGTGACCTATCCGAGCCTGCCATCGGGGCTTTGACTGCCAGACGCTCGCCTTTTTGTACAGGAACTTTGTTGACAAAGCAGCTTGTGGTGACGGCTGCGCATTGTGTCGAAGCTGTGCGTCAATACGGCATCACCAACGTGGAATATCGGGTTGATTTTCCTGCCGCAAACGGTACTTATACCAGCGATTATTATCAACTTGACCAAGCTGTCACCCACCCCAAATACAGCCGAAACAATACCGCGAATTATTCGGATTATGATATCGCTGTCTTGGTTCTCAAAACCAAAGCCAACAACGTCACACCGATCACACCCAACACGGCTCCGATCCCTCAAGCGCTGATCGGCCAAAATATCCGTGTCGTGGGGTACGGTCAGATCCAAACTCGCCCAAGCATCGTCTCCGCAGACAAAAAATACGCTGCGGATATCCCGCTTGATCAGATCGCCACCAACACATTTATTCACTTCGATCAAAATCCTACCGTCGCTCAACGAAAAAGCGCCTGTCACGGAGATTCGGGTGGACCGGCCCTTACGATGATCGATGGAAAATGGGTGATCTTGGGAGTCACTTCGACCGCGTACCGCGCCACTTCAACCGGCCAAGCAGGGCAAACTTACTGCGACGGGGGAGCCGTTTCTTGCCGCGTCGACACCAGCCTCACAGACTTTTTGCAGCCTTATCTCGATCAGTACAGCGACGGGCCCAAACCCTGCACCGAAGACAAAAACTGTAGCTCCTGCGATACTTGCAAGAACCTGTTTTGTGAGCGTAAACCTGTCTCGCTTCCCACAGGTGTCTGTGCGCCTTGCCGTAAAGATGCCGATTGTAGTGGCGGAAAATGTCTTCAATTAAAAGAAGGGTATCGCTGTGTGATGCCCTGCAATACGGACAATTGTTGTCCGAGCGGTAGCTTTTGTCGTGAACATGCCGATGATGGCGGAGTCACGGCGAAACTCTGCTTTCCTTCGCAAAACGAATGTCCTCCCGCCACGTGTACGGTTGACACAGAGTGCGGTCCTTCCGAAGTTTGCGACAATGGTGTGTGCAAGATATCGTTGCCTGCGCCCAATGCGCAGATCTGCCGTCCGTGTTATAGCAGCGATCAATGCGGAAGCAACGGCTTTTGTTTGGGAGGAAACAGCGGTCTTGGTTATTGCGACCAAGGTTGCAGCGAGGGCGATTATTGTCCTGTGGGATTTGCTTGCAAGGAGATCGCCGCAGGTCTCAAGCGCTGCTTACCGAATGCGATCTGTAGCATGAATTGTTCTGCTCAAAACGCCTGTCCATCGGATTATCAGTGTGTGGGCGGTGTTTGTAAGCGCGATGGTGGCGGAAAATACGGTGACTTTTGCAACCAACAAACAGTGTGCGCAGCGGGCTACAAGTGCGTGTCTGAAACAGAAGAAGCGGGCCGTTGCGCGTTGGGCTGCGGTCCTCCAGACGGGAGCGCGGGAAGCCAGTGTCGTTCGGGAGGCACGTGCGATGCCGGGCTGCAATGCGTCCAATTTGGCGGTGGCTTGGCGATTTGCTTGGGGGCCTGCTCGGGGACTTGTGCGAACGGCGGTTCTTGTCAACGATTGGGCCGTACCTTTTCGGCTTGCATCTGTGAGCAAGACAGCGATTGCGGTCCTAACCAAGAATGCAATCTAACCGTCACAGGCTCGTATGGATTTGGGGCTTGTGTGAGCAAAGGTGCGGGAACGCCTTGTCCTTCGGGGACTTCGTGTCGCCCGACTTCGAGTGTTGGGGGAGCTTGTTTGCCGGGAGATGGCACGCAAAAGGCCGGACAATCGTGCAGCCAGACGCTACGTTGTGAAAAAGGGTTGAGCTGCAATCGTTTCTCTAGCGAACAAGAGGGTCCGATATGTATGCAAAGTTGCTCTTCTTCGGTGCCTTGCAACGGCAACGGAAACTGCGTGAGTTTTGGCGGTGACTTTGCGATCTGCTTGTGTCGCGATGCGAAGGAATGTCCCCAAGGCAGCGTGTGTGAGCGTCTGTTTACTTCGCAAGATGGCTCTGTTTACGGCTATTGCGCACGCGCCAAGGGTAGTCCTTGCAAGGCGGACACAGGCTGTCCCGCAGAGCACAAGTGCGAAAACGATATCTGCACCTTCGATCCCACCAAGAAAAATGAACCTCCCCCTGAACCTGTATCCCCCGAACCTACGCAAGAACCGACCCCCGAACCTACGCCTGAACCCGTTGCCGAGATCAGTCCTGAGCCTGTGATCGAAGAAGCGGTTGTGGCGGATGCAAGCCCAGAAAACACTCCTGAGCCTGTCCAAGAAAGCCCCAAAGAGCAAGTCACGACAGAAACGTTGATCACTTCGGGTGGAGGTTGCGGATGCGACACAAGAGGCCACGATCCGAGTCTTCCGCTTGGATGGGGATTGTTGCTTTTGTTGGTCTTGGTTCGCCGCCGAGTGTGATCGAAGGGTAGGTGTGATCCACCCGCTGTAGACGCCCTGTGGTTGGGCTACAAGGGGCTGCCCTTCCATGTTGCGATCACGCTACGGTCGGATTTCGTATGGCGCGGTTGGCCCCAAAAAACCCGCGATCGTGCCTGTCCAAGCGAGAGCGTCGTTGGTTTGAAAAACAGTGATCTTTTCGCCAACACGGGGTCAAGGGGACGCAGTTCCCTTGCGGGGGGTGGGGTAGCACCCCACAAAACCATTCAAAAAATCACCGTGGTTCTATCAAAAAGCGGATGCGTGGGGGCGTATGGCGAGGAAAAAGGGCGGAGTAGGATCACAGATAGCAGAAGCCCCCGCCGTTTTGGAGCGATTGACAAGTATCGTACAAACCAAGTCCCGAGCAATCGGAGTTCTTTGTACAAGGCTTATAGCAAGTGCCAGATGATGCGGTCGCAGAAGTTCGGACGCAGATGTTGGGCGATTTGCAACGCTTGGTGATACCGGCGCAGGTTCCGAGGTAGTTTTGCGTGGGGGGAGGGACGCAAGCGTTGGAGACACCGATGGTTTCGCAGGAGGTGCTGGAGGGGCATCCTGTGGTGCTACCGACGGTGGTGCATCGTTTGTAGCAAAGGCCGGTTGTAGCGGTGTCGCTTTCGAAGAAGCAGACGTTGTTGATATCGCATCGGTTGTCGACAATACCGCAGGTTGCGCCTGTGGGCTTGGTGCCGACGGGCAAGCAAAGCGTGAGCGTCGAAGTGATCACCGCACAGATCTCGCCAGCCTTACAAATGCCCTGTGTATCGGGCGTTGTGCAGGTTCGATAGCAATGTCCATAGCTGACGTTTGGATCGTCACCAACGCAAGTCGAACCCGCTCCGCAGGTTGTGTTGGTCGTACATTGTTTTTTCGTTTGGGAGGCGACGCAACGGGAGTCTTGGCAGGTTTGCCCGCTTGGGCAGGTTTGTGTGGCGCTGCACTCTTTGGTGGTGCATGTCCCAGACTTACAATACTGCGTGTTTTTGCAATCGCTGTCGGATGTGCAAGTGCGCGGGCCGCCCCCTGTACACTCGAAGTTGGTGCAGGTTTCACCTGCCGCACAGGCCAGCCCGATGGCGGGGTCGCACTCTCTTGCGACACACCCGCCACTTTTGCAAAACTGGGTACTCAAACAGCCCGTGTTGTCGGTACATGTGCCACCGACACAACGGCCTGAAACCAGATC
>CAUJFU010000036.1 GCA_963169055.1 Myxococcota bacterium | reverse complement strand
CAGGACAGATTGCGGCGTATGTGCGGAGGCTCCGTAGTCCAAGTACAACAGAGGCTTTCCGTTGACCTTTAGGTGGAGGGCGGGGAAGTCGTGGCGGATAGGGTGGATATCCAAACCTCCCTAGCTACGGGAAGAAGAAGCGGTCGATACATGGGCGGCATGGAGAGACATCACACAAACTCCTGCGGATGGGCGGCATGGAGAGACATCACACAAACTCCTGCGGATGAACGGCGTAAACAGACATCACACAAGCTCCTGCTCGTCGAACAAGCCCATCAGATCGTCCATTGCGGACAGTTGAAAGCGCTGTGCCAGCCATGTGCTGAGTTCTTGTTGCAAGGCGGGCAATCGAACGCCCTCGATCAAGGCGTTTGCGAAGGCATACGTCAACAGGCCGCGTGCGGCTTCTTCGGGAACTCCGCGAGAGCGCGCATAAAACATCGACTTTTCATCCAAATAGCCAGTCGTGGCTCCATGCGTACACTTCACATCATCCGCAAAGATCTCCAACTGCGGCTTGCTGTAGATCGTGGCATCATCGGACAACAACAAGGCTTGATTGGATTGCTTGGCATCGGTCTTTTGGGCATCTTGGCGCACCAAGATCTTGCCGTTGAAGGTGCCTTTTCCGCGCTCTGAGAGGATGCCTTTGTACACTTCGGTGCTGTGACAGTGGGGCTTGGCGTGATCCAAAAAGGTGCGGTTGTCGACAAAGCGGTCGCCTTCGACCAAATAGAGACCGTTGAGGGCGGTTTCGATGCCTTGGCCGTCAAGCAATGCCTCGGTTTCGTTGCGTGCGACCTTGGCCCCCAAAGAGACGGCAAAGGTGCTTACACGGCTATGGCTCTTTTGATGCAGCCACGTCCAAGCGATGTGAAAGGCCGAAGGATCGTCTTGTTGGATCTTGTAATGATCGAGAGAGGCGTTCTCTTCGACGAAAAAGGCCGTCGATGCGATTGTAAAGTAAGGTGCGCTGTCCGTTGCGTGTGTGTTGTGCTGAGTGGGTGCGCTGACCGTTGCGTGTGTGTTGTGTTGAGTGGATGCGGCGTCTGGTGAGATGCCTACAAAACGTTCGATGATCGAGGCTTGGCTACCGCGAGCGAGCGAAACAAAGCTGCGGATCGCGCCGATCTGCGGTCTGGAAGAACAGGAGCCGACATAAACGATCTCAATGGGTTGTGCAAGCGATGTATTTTTGGGGATATCGATCACTACGCCATCGGAAAAGAGCGCAAGATTGAGGGCATCAAAAGCGTTATCTCCAACACGATCGAGCGCAAGCGCAAAACGCTGACGCAAGAGATCGTCTTGTTCGCTTTCGGTGTCGAGGATCTCACGAAGACTGCGAATCGAGACCCCCGCAGGGAGAGCCTCTAGAGAAGAAACAGCGGGGAGGATCTGGCCGTCGCCGATCACCACTCGCAAAGCGCCTTGTACCGTGCGAGACAGCAGATCCTCAGCGGCAACACGAGAAAGCGAGGGCGGGAACGGCGATTGCGCGAAAGCAACCGCCGTCAGAGGACGCACAGGCGTGTACTTCCATTCTTCGTGCTTGCGCGTTGGAAAGCCAAGCTCCGCAAATCGCGCAGCAGCGGACAAACGGATCGCACGCAACCACGCAGGTTGTTTTTGTTGCGAACGCGCTTGACAGAGTTCTTGGTAGTGTTGCATCGGATCGTGACTCATCGATCTTTGTCCTTGTGGTGGCGTGGTACGCAAACGAAAAACGCTGTACGCGAAAGAGGATCGCATCGAACAGGACTGGCGCGGTGGGGTGTGGGTTTAGGCTGCGTGGCTTTCTTGGATCCAGCCGTAGCCTTTTTCTTCGAGTTCGAGCGCAAGTTCTTTGCCGCCTGATTTGACGATCTTGCCCTTGTAGAGGACGTGTGTGTAATCAGGAACGATGTAATCAAGCAGGCGTTGGTAATGCGTGACAACGATCACGCTGCGCGTACCGTCACGCAAAGTATTGACGCCATCCGCCACGATCTTGAGTGCGTCGATATCCAAGCCCGAATCGGTCTCATCGAGAATCGCCAGCTTGGGTTCCAACAAAGCCATCTGAAGGATCTCGTTGCGCTTCTTTTCGCCGCCTGAAAAGCCTTCGTTGAGAGGACGCTTCAACAAGTCATCGCGCAACTTCAACAGTTTGACTTTTTCACGCAAGACCTTCATAAACGCGACCGAATCGAGTTCTTCTTGACCACGCGCCTTGCGGATCGAATTGAGCGCCATCCGCAAAAAATAGGTGTTTCCAACCCCCGGGATCTCAACGGGATATTGAAATGCCAAGAAGATCCCCGCCCAAGCACGCTCCTCGGGCTCCATCTCCAAAAGATTCTTCCCGTCGAACTCGACCGTTCCCCCCGTCACTTCAAAGGCTTCATGCCCTGCCAAGACGTTGGCGAATGTACTTTTGCCCGATCCGTTCGGCCCCATGATCGCGTGGACTTCGCCCGCTTTGACTTCGAGATCAAGGCCATTCAAGATCATCTTGCCGTCAACACGGGCTTGCAGATGGCTTACCTTCAACATACGCTTTTCTTCCTTTGTCTTTCTATAGGACTTACGCAGTTCGATACGAAAAAGGCCCATGTTCGGGCGCGGGCGGTTCGCGAACCGCCCCTACAATGCGCTGACATCTCAGGGTTTTCCTTTTCAACTGCGTAACTCCTATTTCTATCACGTCCGAAAAATCAACGACAAGCTCTCAACCTACGCTACCTTCGAGGCTAATCCCCAACAACTTTTGGGCTTCGACCGCAAACTCCATCGGTAGCTCACGAAACACCTCTTTGCAAAAGCCATTGACAATCAGCGAGACCGCGTCTTCTTCGGAAAGACCGCGTTGACGGCAATAAAACAACTGATCTTCGCCGATCTTGGAGGTGGTGGCTTCGTGTTCGACCTGCGAAGAATTGTTATTCACTTCGATATACGGGAAGGTGTGCGCACCACAACGATCACCAATCAACATCGAATCGCACTGGGTATAATTACGGGCGTGGGTGGCGGACTTGGCGATCCGCACAAGGCCGCGATAGGTGTTTTGGCCCTTGCCTGCGGAGATGCCTTTGGAGACGATGGTGCTGCTGGTATTTTTGCCGAGGTGGATCATCTTGGTCCCAGTATCGGCCTGTTGAAAATGATTGGTGAGAGCCACGGAGTAAAATTCGCCCACAGATCCGTCACCTTTGAGGACACAGCTTGGATATTTCCAAGTGATCGCCGAGCCTGTTTCGACTTGTGTCCATGAGATCTTGGAATTCACACCCGCGCAGATACCGCGTTTGGTGACAAAGTTGTAGATACCGCCTTTGCCTTCTTCGTTGCCCGGATACCAGTTTTGAACGGTCGAGTATTTGATCTGCGCGTTATCGAGCGCGATCAGTTCGACCACTGCGGCATGAAGCTGATTTTCGTCGCGCTGTGGGGCTGTGCATCCTTCAAGATAACTCACATAACTGCTGTCTTCGGCCACCAACAAAGTCCGTTCAAATTGGCCGGTCCCTGCGGCATTGATACGAAAATACGTCGAAAGCTCCATCGGACAACGCACGCCCTTGGGGATATAACAAAACGAACCATCCGAAAACACCGCAGAGTTCAGCGCCGCATAAAAATTGTCTGTGTAAGGCACGACTGTACCGAGATACTTGCGCACAAGTTCGGGATGTTCGCGCACAGCTTCGGACATCGAACAGAAGATCACGCCCAACTCACCGAGCTTGTCTTTGAACGAAGTCGCCACCGACACGCTGTCAAACACCACATCCACCGCAACCCCCGTCAGGCGCTTTTGCTCTTCAAGCGGGATGCCGAGCTTTTCAAACGTCTTCAATAACTCGGGATCCACTTCATCCAAACTATCGAGCTTTGGGCGTTGTTTTGGCGCAGAGTAGTACACGATCTGATCAAAATCGATGGACGGATAATCGACTTTCGGCCAGCGTGGTTCGACCATCGTTCGCCAGTGGCGGTAGGCTTTCAAACGCCACTCCAACAGCCATTCGGGTTCTTGTTTCTTGGCGGAGATCAAACGAATGATATCTTCGCTCAGTCCGGCAGGTACGCTGTCAGTTTCGATATCCGTGACAAACCCATACTTGTACTTTTGGTTTGCTAATTCGTGGATGGTTTCTGTCGAAGAGGTCATGTTTTTACTTTCCCTTGTTTACCACGCGATTCCGAATCGTCTTACACAGCAGCCCGCGCAACCACAGCAAGGATCTCGATAACCTACTTTTGCACTAGGCTATTTGGTGGCGTACAGTAGTCGCCCTATCGCAAGATGTCAACCCAAAAGATCCACACCAAGTCCTGCTCAAACCGAGGCTTGGCGTTGATACACAAGCCCGATCCGTTTGTCTACTCTTTTAGTGGGTCTTTGCTCAACACCCCAGCAAAAAGGTTCAAACCAAGGCCGTTAGTCTCAAAGGACGAGGCGACTGCCCTGTTGGATTCTGGTTGTGCCTGTTGGATTCGATGGCGGGATGATTTTCTTTGCTAGGCAGGCCGATGAGACCGCTTGTGCGCGGAGTGAGTCTGTGGCTTTGTGCTGGTGCGTTGCCCCACAGGCAGCGCAAACAGGGCTTTTTTGCCAACCCGTTCATTCTACCCGCTCCACGGCGATCACCGTCCGACGCCCTAAGGGGACTGCATGAAGATCGAAAAAAAACCGACCACAAACCCGTCGAAAGAACCTTCGTCTAGCCCATCCCAAGGTCCTTCGGAGACCTCTCCCAAATCCGCAATTCGTACGACGACCTCAGAGGCTACAAAAGCCCATCAGACCGACGCATTTCACGGCGATCGGATGCAGACAGGGCGCAAGATCCAACGTGATCTGTACGCAGGTCGGGGAGCCTCAGCGGAGAACGAACGCCTTCCGAGCGGGATCCCCGATGCTGCGGCGATGACGAGTGTTCGTGGTAGCGGCCTTTCGGAGCGCTCTCCGCTGATGATGGAAGCAGCGGCTCATCGCAGCGAACCACACACGCCGGCCTCGACGCGCCTATCGATCCCGCTACCTGATATCCCGGGAGTCGCAACCGCTTCGGTGTCCGTTGCAGCGTACAACAACAGCGAGATCAGCGGAAGCACCCAATCACCGGGATATTGGGATGCACGATTGAGTGATCCGAGCCAAAATCCTCCTGTGATGGCGCGTTTCGAACCTGCCCAAATACCGTCAGGTTCGGCTTATCTCCATGCCGATAGTGTGCGATACGAAAATGACCAAGAATCGGGGGGAAGACACCATATCTACGTCAAAGCGCCCGAAGGAGTCGACATCTACGCGATCGATGCACGCGGTGAAAAAATCCCGTTTAACGAAAAATACGAAGACTTCGACCGTGACGGACAACCTGAGCGCTACTTTGAGATGCCGATGTGGGGAGGCAACCACTACAAGGTCTTTGCCGAAGGTCGCCCCGGCACCCCTTACGAAGGCATGGCCTCAGAGGCCGTGGCGGATCTCAAGATGCCTGCCAACCATCACGTCAACTACCACATCGACTTTGTCCGCGCACAATCCGCCCCAGCCCATCCTCCGACCACCAACCAGCCAACGCTATCCATGCCTTCGGTCGGACTTCTTGACATCCCCACCACTTACCAACCGCCTGCTGTGGCTCCAAGCAGCCCCATCGAAGCCCCCACCGACGCGCAGCCGTCTTCCGCGCTTGCTCAGATCGTCCAACACAACGGCTTGCGAACCAACCAAGACCTGATCAATCACTTTTACCGCCAAGGCGGGGATACATGGGACGGAGCGATCGCGGCAGCCACACCCTACGGCGTCGATATGAAGAAGCTTGCGGCCCATCGAACCGATCCGATCGACCTGAGCGCACACACCCCACCGCCTATCCCGTCCTCTCCCATCGCTCTCACACCAACGACGCCTCCCACCACAAGCCCCGTCTCTCCGAACGTTCCAGCTTCACGCACACGCGACGGGCAGCTCATCAACGCCCAAGGTCAAGTGGAAAACTTTCTCGGCGCAAACTACACAGATCTCGGCTACAACGCGATCCAAGATCCTGCCAGTCCGGCATTTCGGAACGCCGTGGCAGAAGATCTTGCGCGCCTGAAAGCCCAAGGAATCGATACAGTACGTGTCTGGGCGGCTCCCCCCAACGTCTATCCTGACGATGACACGGGGCGGATGGCGACCCGCGTGGATGTCATCGCTCAAGAAGCCGCAAAGCTCGGCATGAACATCACCGTGGATCTGACCGATAGTTTCGGCGATAAGAGCGTCCACAACTACCAAAACGGCGATATCGCCCGTCAACTCGATCAGCGCATCCCCCATGTGATCGGCCCCAACGCCCACCATCCCAACATCGACTGGTCCATCGGCAACGAGCTTGGCGATCCCAACCAACCGCTCGCCTTTGCCGACTGGTACGCCTCCCAAGCCCAACGCATCCGCGAACACGCAGGCCCCGACCAGCGCATCATCAGCGAACTCACTCCCGGGGCTGTTGGACATCCCGATCACGGTTGGCCCCAAGCCCGCGAAGCCATGCAAAAGATCATCGATGCCTCGGATATCGTGGGCGTTCATTTCTACCCTGTGGGCGCTCCCGGTCAACTGTCAGGCCCTCGCCCCGATGGAACATGGCCCGCCGCAGATTGGGACTCTGTTCAAAGTTGGGCGGCTCTGGCCCAACAAGCCAATAAGCCCCTTGTCATCGGTGAATTCTCGATCCCACGCGATGCACAACCCCTCAGTCAAGATGAATACACGCATCAAACCAACGCTTGGCTCCAAGAACTCCACAAAATGGGAGCGGATCAAGTCCGCCTCTGGCAGTTTATGAAAGATGAAGTCGGACACTTTGACCCCGCAGCCGTGGACTTGATCGATCACGCACAGGGCCACAAAAACGATACCCAAGCCCTACTCGATACACTCCATCACAACGGATGGATCGGGAAAAAGCCGCTGCCTTGACCGCACGCAAACTCTTTCCTTGATCTTTGCGTCTCGCCTGCGCTACCTTGAAAGGTCCTACGGCATCTCTTCAAAAAGGAGCGCCTCAGAAAAGACCCTGCAACCGAGCAAGGAGTCTCCGATGTTGCCTTCGTCCAAAAAACCCACACAGCCGCCCCCCAAACATCCCCTCCTACAAGCCGAAAACCTTTTGCTTGTGGGTTGGTTGTT
>CAUJFU010000035.1 GCA_963169055.1 Myxococcota bacterium | reverse complement strand
CGTCTTGTGTACGGGCTTTGTGGTGGCCATGTTGTTCAACTTTCTCGGCGGGATCTATTGGTGGCATCGCCAATACGTCACCCCCACCAAACGCGCCGAAGTCATGGAACGCAACAAACTCTTGCGCTCGATCCAGATCACGACACTCCACGACCGAGACAACCGTCCTTTGGGGCTGTTCAACCGAACCCAAAGCGACTGGAACCAACACTACAACGATCCCAAACTGCTCGACTGGAAGATCAGCCAAGCCGTGGGCGTCGCCGAAGGACGAGTCGATCAGCCCGCGTGGTGGTGGCGTTATCTCCCTGATGGCGAAAGCCTCAAGTGCGAGCCTTTTTCGATCGAAGCCTTTTTGCGTGTCCCGTACTACCTCGTCAAACAACGCCGAAAAGTCGGCGGCAGTACCCCCGCCCTTCAAGCCGCCAAGAACTTTCTCGACTTTGGTCAAAAACGCCAAGGCATCGGCCTGTTTCGCACCGTTAGCGGCAAGCTGTTCGATGAGATGCCGCGCTCTTACATCATGTGCCAAGCCTTCAGCCCACGTGAGATGATGGCGATCTACCTCGCGACGCTTTGGGCCGGTCAAGGCGACAACTACGGACTCCACCGACTCGGACTCTATTATTTCGATGTCCAAGATCCCCGCCAATTCGATTGGAATCAAGCCGTTGTGGCTGCGGCCTCGTTGCCCAACCCGGGGCGTTTCAACCCTTGGTATCTGGAAGCCTGCCGCAATGGAAAGTGTGAAAACGCCCGTCGTAGCAAGGTGTATGAAGTATGGAGCAAACGCATTGAGCAGATCAAAGCCCGATTGCGAAGCATGGGCATTCCAGTTCCTAAAGAATTGCCCGCCTTCAAAAACGGTCTCGGACGCCTCAAGGCCGTTTCCCATGAATGGCAGATGCACGATCTCCACATCCGCCAATGGCTCGAAAAATCCATGCCTGCCGATATCCAAGACTGGCGAAACGGCGCACGCATTCAACTTTACTACGATCGAGAACTCACCGTCGGAAAAGACGGTCAACGCGGCTTGATCTCCGTCGCCGAACAAGGGTACGCCCCTTTTCGCGAGCAGATCGACGACCTCCAACTGGCTTATACTTTGGTGGATGCCAATACAGGCGAGATCGCCTCTCAATACGGAGGCAGCGGGCATGTCGATATGGCCCTCGCACAAAAGCCCGTCTTTGGCTCTGTTTTCAAAGTCCTCACCTCGCTGATCGCCCACCATTGGCCTGACGAACTCCCACTGATCAACCGTGGACGAAAAACGCCGAACCAACGGCGTTTTGTGTACCATCCGTGGAAAAGCAACCAAGGCCATTGGGTGCGCAACAGCCACAAGATGCCACCCTTTGTCAAAAAAGACCAAGCTCTCGCCATCTCCGCCAACATCGGCTACGTCTTTCTTTCGCTGCGCTGGACTTGGATGCTCCAATCGACCGAATGGTCGGCGATCTTTGAACGCGGCTTGCGCCACCTCCTCGAAGACAAAAAAAAGATGTCCCCCGAAGAAGCCCGCATTGCCGTCGAAAAGCTCAACAAAGATCCTGTCGAGATGCGCAAAATGTTCGTCCGTGACTTCGGATACATGAACTATTTTAAAGACCTGCGCGAAAATGCGATCTTTGAAGCCGCCAAAGCAGCCACCGTCCACGCCCTTCTTGCCGAAGCCTCCCTCCATCAAAACACCCTTGATGCCGAAGAAACCAAGAAAAAACAAACCGAAGAACAACGCAAAAAAAAGCGTTCTGTGGACGAGATCCTCTCCGAACTCTCGCCCGAAGCACGCCCTCAACCAATCGCTCCCTCTCCCGCCCCTCAAACACCCAACGCACAAACACCCGCTCCGACCGCACCTTCCGAGCCTCCCGTCACCACCGCACAACTCACCGAATTCCTCGACACCGAGTCCGACGGGATCTTCCCCGCCAGCCCAAAGATCCAACGCACCTTCCAAGAAAAGAAAAAGCTCTTCGAGCAAAAATTCCAAGGCCCCCTCTCCCTCGAAGAGATCGGCTGGGTGCGTGAGCTTCGGATGGAGATCGGCCTGCGCTATATCGCTTGGCTTGCCGAAGAGATCGCAGGCTTCGATCGCAAGCGCAGTGGACTTGTCCCCGTCATGACCATGACCCTTGGTGTCAGCGACACCGACACCCGACAACTCGCTGCAATCGCTTCGTTCATCGCCTCAGGAAAAGTCATCCGCCCTGCTTTGATCTACCGTGTCGAGCGCGAAAAAGATATCCATATCCCCGGAAAACCCGCCCTTTTCCCCTCCCCTCTGCCCGAACAAGTCGTCGCCTCCGTCCGAAAACGCATGAGCGGTGTGTTGCAAAGTGAACGCAAAGGCACCGCAAGCGGCGCTGGACAGGCCCTGATCAAACGCTACGGCGCAAAAATCCTCGAACAAGCTGGCGCAAAAACAGGAACCGTTCAAAGCACTCGCGGCGTAAGCTGCATCGGCTTTCTCGGCCATCTCACAGGAGCCGTCACCCTCTCAACCCCCAAAAACGATCCCCTCAAGACCTTTCGCGTCCGTCCTGCCTTCACCCAAAAAAAACGCCTCGCCGAACGCCTCAACCAGCTTTGGCTCAAACGCTACCAACGCGCCCCCGAAGGCTCTCGCACCGCACGCCTCGCTCTCCAACGCGCCACCCGATACGAAGAACAAGCCCGCGTACTCGAACAACAAATTCAACAGCACAAACAGATCGGCAAACGCTTCTTCCAAGCCCGAAAACAACACAACGAATCCCAAAAACAGATCGAGATCCTCCAAAAACAACGCAAAAGCCTCGCCGCCAAACGAAGAAACGCCGGAAAGCGCGTCACCCTCGCCCAACGCAAGATCCGCATCCTCACTCAAAGAAAGCGCACACTCGAACAACAACAACAATCCCTCCCCTCCCTTGAACAAGCCTCCCCCCACCAACGCAAGCAGATCGAAACCTTGCTCAACACGATCGCCCAAACCAACACCCGCTACCAACAACGCCTCCAACAATACCAAACCGCCATCCTCGAACAAGAACAATGGAGCCGCCAAACCACCGAACTCTCCGCCCGCATCCAATCCCTCGAAACCCAAGCCCAACAAAGCAACGCCGAACTCCTCCGCCTCAAACCCGCATTCCTGCGCGGACACCAACCTTGGACGCTCTCTTCCTCCCAAGCCTGCCGCATCCTCTTCGACCTCCTCAGCGAATGGAAAGACTACAACGAACGCAAAGCCAAAGAAGAAGCCTCCAAACCTACCCCTCTTCTCGGCCCTTCCGCGTCCACATCTCCCCCCACAGATGGCGGCAACACACATCCCGCTTCTCCCTCCGATGCCGGAACCTCCACACCCTCCAACATCCCCGATGCTTCCACCGCTACAACACCCGATGCTTCGCCCGCTACAACACCCGATGCTTCGCCTTCCACATCACCCGACGCCTCACCACGTGAAGCCTCACCGCGCCCCGACGATGACGATATCATCCTGCCTGAGATCCCCCCCATCCCCAACGATCCCACCGAACCATCCGCTCCCAAGCGCCCCTCTCCCCCCCCAGCGCTCCGCACAGAAACCACCCATCCATCCGCTCCGCACATCCGCCCGCGTTCACCCGCTCAACGCCCCAAACCTACAACCACAACGCCTCCCCGAAAACCACCCCGCCTCCGCCTTCCCGAGATCTTTGCGCCCTGATCTCTTGTGGGTCCTCCCAATCAAAAAACGGAGATGGAAAAAATCAAAAATTTCTGTTGACACATCAAACAAGCCTGCTACACTCCCCACCAATGCTTTCGCTTTCGCAGCGGACGAGGGGCGCAATCGCGCAATCCAAGGATGGAGACCCCCCACGTACTGTGGGTCTCCGCTGATGAATGCCCTCGAACCTTCTCCTGCTCCGTTCTCTCCCTTCCGACAGAATCAGTGGCCCGAGAGGTTCCTTTTTGCACAAACACCTGTTTGTGGGGTTTCTTTGGCCTCTGTTCAAAGTCCTGCTGAATCTCTTCAGCCAAGTCTTCAACACGGCAAATACCATCCCCCCACATGCTATCCTTTTCCTTGGTGTATTCGACAAGATCGATATGGGTCTTTGTCTGATCACCTTCGCAAACACACGCACGATAGCGTGCCTTTGCGAATGTTCTCAACTCAATGAGAGTCGAAGACTCTCGCTGCTATCTTTTTTGGAGAATCTGCGAATGTCAAACAAAATCTTTGTAGGCGGGCTGGCTTGGGCAACTGATGAACGTGGTCTTGAAGAAGCCTTTTCCTCGTATGGCGAGATCACAGAAGCAAAGGTCGTTCGTGACCGTGCAACAGGCCGTTCGCGTGGCTTTGGGTTTGTCACTTTCGCAAACTCGAATGATGCCCGTGATGCCATGGAACAAATGAACGACAATATGCTTGATGGCCGCTCCATCCGCGTCGACCTCGCCCAAGAGCGCGAACGCGAAGGCGGTCCCCGTGGTGGTGATCGCGGTGGTGATCGCGGTGGTGATCGCGGTGGTGATCGCGGTGGCCGCGACTTCCGTGGTGGCCGTGATCGCTACTAAGATCCGCCCATCCCTCGTTTCTGCCGATCTTTCAAACGATCTGCGTGTCTCTCGTAGTCTTCTCTGTTAAACGCGACACAACCTTACAGGTCAGCCCGTAAAGCCCAAGAGCTTTAGCCTTGGGATATAAGGGCTTTCTACGCTTTAGCGGCTTTAGCCCATGTTCAGGGTTGACAAATCGAAGATCATTGTCTAGTCTCCCTAACATAGGGTTGGAACCCACC
>CAUJFU010000034.1 GCA_963169055.1 Myxococcota bacterium | reverse complement strand
GCCTGTAGCTGCTTCAACAGGATCTGTAGCTGCTTGTCGTAGATCGCCCTTGTACCCGTCATAACACCACTCCCACACGTTCCCAAGCATATCGAACAGCCCCCAAGGGTTTGGCTGCTTCCGACCGACGGGCTGTGTCTTGTTGCCGCTGTTGCCGTCATACCAAGCAACATCGTTGATATGACCGTAGCGTGCTGCAGTTGTGCCTGCTCGTGCTGCGTACTCCCACTCTGCCTCGGTTGGCAAACGCCACCCGCTGCAAGCGATGTATGCTGCTCGGCTTTGAAACCAGCCACTGCAACCTCCTGTTCCTCCTACCCCCTCGCGGGTCGTACCGCTGCAAACAAAGCAAGGTGACAGCCCTTGGTTCTGTGAAAGCTTGTTCGCAAACAACGCAGCTTCGTGCCACGACACGTTTTCGACAGGACAAGCACCGCCACAGGCATGGAAAGACGCAGGATTGACTCCCATGACGGCCTGATACAAGGATTGCGTCACTTCCGTTTCCATCATCCAAAAACTCCGCGAAAGCGTCACTTTGTGCTGCGTCTCATCGGTGCTTCGGTTCTGTTCTGTGGGGGGGCTTCCCATGACATAAGAACCCGCTGGAATCAAACGTGTTCCAAACGAGATATCTCCGATCTTTTCGACGCGGCACGCATTCGAGGTTCGCCACGAACAAGGGGCCTCTGCGTACTCCATCGACGCGCTGTAGGCTGCGCCACACTCGACTTTCATGTTCGGATGTTGCGGATCTGGCTTGGCGAGACAAAAGTCTTTGTTGAGCGTTGCTGCGATCACCTTCGCGTTTGAGTCAGTCAATTTCAAATCGAAAAACAACCGATGTCCACCCGGACTGACCGAGATATCTTGGTAAGGGATCGTGATCTGCTGGTCTTCGTAGCTTTGAAGGTTGTATTTGGGAGTGAGTGTCGCGGCAGTAATCTCTTCAATGAAAGCATAACTACCATCCGGCTTCCTCAACCGAAGCGAAAAACGCAAGGCCAGCTTTTTGCCCCGATAACCAAGCAGCTTCAAATGGAATCGCACCACAAATCCCGCATCAGAGTTGCTCACTCCAAGAACGCGAAGGATCTCCAATTCTTCTTCTTTCAGCGTATGCGCCTGCTTTGTGGAAGTCTCCTGCTTTTTGGTACATCCCGCCCATAACACAACAAGCAGCACAAGCCATCGAGACCACCGCCAGACACGGAACTTGCCCATCAATGACACTCTCCTTTAGATTAAAGAGGTTGGCCCCCTCACAAAACGACCGAACACGTCTCTTCCGCCCGACAACGAACCGCCCGACAATCTTGCGCAGAAGAAGAGACGAGGGCGGCAAAACCTGCTCCCATGACATCGCTCTTACAGCGCGACAACATACCACAAGGCCGCGAATTATTTCTAGCCCGAAACACTTCGCATCGCTTTGGAGGCTTACACATCTAAATGTCGCGGATGGTTGGGCGGTCTCTTCTGTACGAGGCCAAAGCGTCTTGCCAAAAAAGCCGCGTTCGCAGTATCTCAAGCGGCGCGGTCTATGGTGTGAAAAACCGCTGTTCGCTTCGCCGAGACAGGGGAATCGCTTTTCTCCCCGCGAATACTGGGTAGATGTCACGCAGTTGCCCAAAAAAAGCCGTGTTCGCGGTGTTTCAAGCGAGAGCGTCGCTGAATTGAAAAAGCAGTGATCTTTTCGCCAATACGGGGTCAAGGGGCGACAGTCCCTTGTGGGGCGTGGGGTGAAACCCCACAAAATAAGCCCAACTGCGTAAGTCCTATTCTAACTAGGTTGGTTCATTCTTTTTGCCCAACAAGGATCTTTTCATGCGCTCAGTTCTTGTGGTCGATGTGGATCGAGGCTTTTGCGATTTGATTACAGAAACCCTGCAACAGCGGGGATATTCGACGTACACCGCATCCACGCCCTCCAAAGCCCTTGCCCTGCTCGCTCGACAGCAAATCGATCTGCTCTTGATAGAAGGCCAGCTACCCGAGATGAGCGGGCCTGATCTGATCCGAGAGATCCGACGGCGCGGACACCAAAGCCCGATCCTGTTTGTGTCTGGGCTGTCTGTCCTCACACGCAATCAAACACTGCTTGCGATGTTGACCAAAGAACTCGGTGTCTACAAGATCCTCAGCAAGCCGATCAACCTCGACGAACTCTTGATGTACGTCGAATACCTCGCTCCGCTCGCTCCTTCCGAACACACCGAGGGAGAGAGCAGCGTCCATCCAACGCTCGATGCGATCCCCACCTTCCAACAAGCCCTTCCACACGCCACTTCCGAAACCGCCTCTCAGCTCGAAAAAGCCCGCGCTGCTTTTTACCCCGAACTCGAAGACAAACTTTACCAAGCCCTCGAACAAGTCTCGCGGGTGTATCGGGATACAAATCAACTGGCGATCCTTTTTCAAACCCACCGAGCTATCCAACAACTCCATAGCAGCGCAGGGATGTTGCAACTGCACACGATCAGCGAAGTGCTCGGACAGATCGAGCGTGGTTTGTATTTGTTGCTCAACCCCAAGGAATTTCTCGCTTCGTCCCCCGATGTGATCTCCCAAAATCCTTGGACCTACCTCCAAGATCGTCTGGAGTGGTGCCTTGCCCAAGCCCAACAACCCGCCGAAGAACAGGCCGTTGGAGGCGATGAATCACAGGGCGAGTACTTCAATCTGCTCTTGATCGGAAAACGCCTTGAGGATGTCGGAGAGATGGTCTTTTGGGCGAACCGCCATCGGATCAAGCTGCACACAGGCGCAAGCTGGGAAGCGATCGAGCAGCTACTTACGCGCTACGCTTTCGATGCTTTTTATCTGGATGTCAGCACCCCTGCCTCCAAGAACGCGCAAGATGCGACCCTATCGATGCGCCAACAAACAGCGGCGATCCAAAACGGCGTCAGTTGGGTGCAAAAGCTCCGTCAACGGCCTGAGATGGATCGTATCCCTGTGATGTTTGTCACCGATCAAGCCGAACTCCACCACCGAATGATGGCGGCTCAGATCACCCCCTCCCAATTGCTGATCAAGCCGCTCCAAGAACACGCATGGCTCGATGCACTGCGCCGAATGACGGGCCACCAAGCCGCGTACAGTGCGCGAATTCTTGTGGTACACGATGAGACGGGATTTTCCGAGCTTGTCTCCCAAGCCCTCGAAGAAAGCGGCTTTTTGGTCGAGCATCTGCTCTCTCCGCTTGAACTGCTTGAAGCACTCGAAGCCCAAGAACCTGACTTGCTGATGGTGGGATTCTCTTTGCCCGGATTTAGCGGCCTTGATCTGTGCCGCATTTTGCGGATCAACCCGCGATGGGGCGATCTGCCTGTGCTTTTGTTGGCTCCCTCGCTCGCTCCAGCGTTACGGATCTCTGCTTTTCAAACAGGCATCTATGCCGTGATTACACAACAACAATCCTACGAAGAGATCACCGCCCAAGTGCAGATGCACCTCCAAGCAGCCCGTCAGATCAACCGCGCCCGTTATCGGGATGTCCTCACCCACCTCTGGTCTCGGGGTCTGTTTTTGGATCGCCTTGAGCGGCGGGTGACAGAGAGCAAGATCAAGCAAAATCCGCTGCATCTTTGCGTGCTTCGGCCCGCAGGATGGGAAGCCCTCGCAGAACAACACGGCTATGCGTTGCGTGCCCAAGTCCTCGTTCACTTGGCGCACTTTCTCACGCACCACGCACCGCCCTTTGCGATCGCTGCCCGCCTTGATACGTGTACGTTGGCTGTGCTGATCCCCACCCTCCCCCCTGCTCTGATCTCCGCAACGCTCCAACGCATCGAACAAGACATTTCGCAGATCCAAATTGCTGGAAAACACGGACAGAGCTTCAATATCTCGCTTGACAGCATCCACCTCGGCCTCCATGCCAAGCACAAAAACGCTGCCGAACTTTTCCAAGAAGCTCAAGAACTGCTCGAACACACCGCTCGTTTAGGTTAATACGAACGCATCGTGTCCCCGTCTCCCCGCCGCGTCGTACGAAATCCGCCCGTTGCGTGATCGTAAAGAGGTAGGGGCAGCCCCCTGTGGCTGCCCAATAATCGGGCATCCGCGTACTCTCGTTTGCTGCGTACTCTCGTTTGCTGTGTACATCACTCGGATCTCGTATAAGTCCTATCCTAACTTGTTTAAAGCTGCGAGAGCTTTGGGGACGCTTTGTTCGGGCTTGATCGGCGATGTCACGTCGATCAAAAGGCCCTGTTCATCGATCACAAATTGGCTGCGGATGATGCCCATAAATGTTTTGCCGTACATGGAACGCTCCCCCCAAACACCGTAGGCTTCGGCGATGGCGTGATCTTCATCGACCAACAACGGAAACGGTAGCGTGTATTTTTGGATGAATTTGTGGTGCGCGATTGCAG
>CAUJFU010000033.1 GCA_963169055.1 Myxococcota bacterium | reverse complement strand
CTCCGCGTGGGGCTTTGACAACGACGAAGCCTTTTGCCATCACCTCACCACCCAATACGGCGTGGTGGCGATCCCGCCCTCTTACTTTTTCTCGCCCCAAAACAAGCACATCGCCCACAAGATGGCGCGTTTCGCCTTCTGTAAAGAAGATCACGTCCTCAAAGCTGCCGCCGAACGCTTACGCAAAAAGTGACGCAGGGGAACAGGAGAAGAGTCCCGCGCTCGACGTTCTTTTTGTGGGGCGTCGCCTCTCCCCCCCCGCTTCTTTAGCGCGGCTCGATGGACCCCGCGTTGGTGGGAGGCTCCGTCGCTTTTCAAACCAACAGTCCTACCGCTTGAATCGCGGCACCCCAAAAGGATACGTTCCATGTCAGATCTCGATATCACCCTTGTTCCGATGCTTTCCGACAACTACAGCTACATCTTGCATTGCAAGAAAAGCGGTGTGGTGGCCTTGGTCGATTGCCCCGATGCAGCCGCGATGATCCAAACGCTTGAGACCATGAACCTCACCCCCTCGCTGATCCTCAATACACACCACCACTTCGATCATGTGGGCGGAAACGAAGATCTCAAAAAGCATTGGCCCGCCCTTGATATCGTCGGCTATGGCCCAGACAGCGAGCGTATCCCCGCGATCACCCGTCGCGTTCAAGAAGGCGAGCGCGTCTGCGTCGGTCAGCACGAGGCCGAAGTCATCTTTACTCCCGGCCATACACGCGGCCATATCGCGTATTACTTCGCAAAGGCGGGGGCGTTGTTTTGTGGGGATACGCTGTTTTTTGGGGGATGTGGGCGTTTCTTTGAAGGCACACCCGCCGAGATGCACGCTTCACTTCAAAAACTTGCCGCACTGCCCGACGCAACTCGCGTGTATTGCGGGCACGAATACACCGCTTCCAACTTGCGATTCGCCCGCCACATCGAACCCAACAACCCCTCGCTCGAACGGACTTATGCAGAAGTCCTCTCGCTGCGAGAACAACAACGGCCCACCATCCCATCGAGTATCGGCAAGGAAAAGCAAGTCAATCCCTTTTTGCGCACCCAAGAACCCGAAGTGATCAAAACCGTTTCCCTCGAAAAATCAGTTCATCCTCACGATCCCATCGAGATCTTGGGCGCATTACGCGAAATGAAAAACCAATTCTAAAAAGAGTAGATCGACGCAATGATCCCACAAACAACCTTGTATCATCGGGCTTTTACGGCCCTTCAAAAACGCATCGAAGGCGAAGTTCGAGTCGATTCGGCTTCGCGGATGCTGTACGCTACAGATGCCTCGATCTATCAAGCCGAACCTGAGGGCGTAGTGCTGCCAAAGCACACCCAAGATATCATCGAAGCTGTGCGGATCGCAGGACTGCATAAACTACCGATCATTCCGCGTGCAGCGGGGACATCGCTTGCGGGCCAATGCGTGGGCAAAGGCATGGTCTTGGATGTTTCCAAGTATATGAACCGCATTCTTGAAACCAACATCGCGGAGCGCTGGTTGTGGGTCGAACCCGGCGTGATACAAGACGATATCAACGCGCTGATGGCCCCTCACGGACTCCAGTATGGACCCGATACATCGACCTCCAATCGCGCCATGATCGGCGGGATGATCGGCAACAACTCGTGCGGTACGCACTCCATCCTCTACGGAAAAACCGTCGATCACCTCTTTGAAACCGAAGTGGTGCTTGCGGACGGATCGATCGCTCACTTCTGCGATCTCACCCCCACAGAGATTGAGCAAAAAAAGCAGCTGAACAACCACGAAGGCCACATCTACCGTGAGATCACCCGTATCTTGCGCGAACATCGCGGCCTGATCCAAGAGCGCTATCCCAAGATCGTCCGCCGCAATACAGGGTACCTGCTTGACGAGCTTTTGCGCGAAGACAAGCCCTTCAATCTCAGCCGTCTGATGTGCGCCTCCGAAGGGACGCTGGCACTGATCACCCGCGCCCGCATCAACCTTGTTCCGCTGCCCAAACAAAAAGGGCTGGTGGTTTTGCAATTTGAGAGTTTGCGGGAGTGCATGAAGGCCACGGTCGAGGCGTTGCCCTTTCAGCCCGCAGCCATCGAACTGATCGATAAAATGATCCTCGATCTCAGCAAAGGAAACCGTGGAACCGAGCCGTTGCGCTTCTTTCTGCAAGGCGATCCCCAAGGCGTCCTTGCTGTCGAGTTTTTTGGCGATACCAAACAAGAGATCCTCGACAAGATGGACGCGATGGAAGCTCGCATGAAAGAGTGCAAGCTTGGTTATGCTTTTACGCGATTGTGGGGCGGCGATATCAACAAGGTCTGGAACCTCCGAAAAGCCGGTCTCGGCGTGCTTTCCACCATGTCGGGCGATCCCAAGCCGATCGCTTTTGTCGAAGACACCGCTGTCCCGCCCGAAGCGCTCCCCGATTACATCGAAGAATTTCAAGCGATCATGGACAAACACAAGACATCTTGCGTGTATTATGCCCATGCTTCGGTCGGCGAGTTGCATATGCGACCCGTTCTCGACATCAAAGATCCCCATGACATCGAACGCATGAAAGCCATCGCCGAAGAAGTGACTGATCTTGTCATCAAGTACGGCGGCTCGATCTCAGGCGAACATGGAGACGGACGGGTGCGAGGCCCCTTTATCGAGCGCTTCTTTGGCAGCGAACTGTACAACGTCTTGTGCGAAGTCAAGCGCGCCTTCGATCCGCACGACCTGCTCAACCCCCACAAGATCGTCCACGCCCTTCCCATCGACCAAGACCTCCGCTATCCCAAAGACTATCAAACCCACGATATCCCCACCGTCTTGTCATTCGAAAAGCAGCAAGGTTATCTGCGGGCCACCGAGTTTTGCAACGGCGCAGGCGTCTGCCGCAAATCTCCCCTCGCTTCGGGGACGATGTGCCCTTCGTATCAGGCCACCCGCGAAGAACAGCACAGCACTCGCGGTCGCGCAAACGTCTTGCGCAACGCCATCATGAAGTACGGCCCCACCAAAGCCTTCACCTCCTCCGAAGTCTACGACACCATGAAGCTTTGTCTCGAATGCAAAGCCTGTAAGTCCGAATGCCCCTCCAACGTCGATATGGCCAAACTCAAGTACGAATACCTCCAACGCCGTCACGACCTCCAAGGCGCTCCGCTCGCTGATCTCGCCTTTGGCTGGATGCCCTTTCTCACGCGACTTGCGGCACCTGTGGCCTTCTTGTTCAACGCCTTCACTTCTTCGGCCTTTGGGCGGTGGCTCTTTGAACAAGCCCTCGGGGTCGATCGCCGTCGTCAGATCCCCGCGATCCAGATCCCCACGCTGCGGATGTGGTTTCGCTTCCATACGCCCCATCGCAACGCTGGAAAGAACGGAAAAACCGTCCATTTCCTCGCCGATCCTTTTGTGAACTACAACGAACCTCACGTCGGGATCGCTGCGATCACCGTTCTTGAAGCCGCAGGATACCACGTCGAACTCTCCACCGTCCGAGACGACGGGCGTACACTGATCTCGAAAGGCTTTACACGACGCGCCAAACGCCTCGCCGAAGACAATATGTGGCGATTGCGCGGCCCGATGGAACAAGGCATCCCGCTTGTGGGCGTCGAACCCTCGACCTTACTCACCTTTCGCGACGAATACCGCGACTTTTTCCCCAACGACCCTATCATCGAGCAGATCGCCAAAAACGCCTATCTGATCGATGAATTCCTCGTCGCTGAATCGCAAAAACCCCACTTTATCCATCCCTTTGCACCCACCCCCAAGCGCTTCTTGGTTCACGGCCACTGCTTCCAAAAAGCCCTCGTCGGCACCAAGCCCACCCTCGATATGCTCCGCCTTGTCCCCGAACTCTCCGTCCAAGAGATCCCTTCGGGCTGTTGCGGCATGGCGGGTTCCTTCGGCTACGACAAAGAAAAGTACGATGTCTCCATGCAAATAGGCCGCCTCACCCTTTTCCCCGCCGTCGAACAACGCCAAGACGCCGATGTCCTCGCCGTCGGTACTTCCTGCCGCCACCAGATCCACGACGGCACCCACTATCACCCCAAACACCCGATCCAAGTCCTCTATCAAGCCCTCCTCCCATAACCCTCTCGTGTCAGAGCGTATCATACGATACCCGAGTGATGTGTGATCGAAGAGTCGGCACGATCCGCTGTAAACGCCCTGTGGTTGGGCAGCCACAGGGGGCTGCCCCTACATCGTTTGATCACGCAATGGGCGGATACTCCGAGAAATCATCGAGCGGTTCGTCAAAATCGTCGCGGATTTGCACTAGCCCTCGGGCACTTCCGAACTTGGGCTTAGGCCGCTCAGACAAAGCAATCAGTTGAAACGCTGAACCATCAGGCCGAGTGATCACGACGTGCTCGCCATTTG
Organism: Myxococcota bacterium; assembly: GCA_963169055.1. GTDB lineage: Bacteria > Myxococcota_C > UBA6777 > UBA6777 > UBA6777 > JAKLKB01. Next base: position 12,288 of record CAUJFU010000033.1, on the reverse strand, counting down.
CGACCTGTTCAAGGAGTTCTTGCAATCGGATTGCGGCCTGTTCAACGGACATCTGAGTCAACGTTCACCTCCCTCTGTTCCGTGTGTTTCTCGGCATCATGGAACCTTTTGACCACAAACGCAAGCCTTCTTCACACCACCGCCCCAACACAAAAACATCTTCCGCGTGTTCTGCATCTTCCGTGTTTTCTGCATCTTACGTGGACATGGGTTGGGGTTTTGCGTACCCTATCGAAAACGGAACGGGTTTTTTATGAAGGAGCAGTTGAAGATGTGGAATTGGAGAGTATGGCTGTGTTGGAGTGTGTTGGTGGTGGGGTGCAACTTCAAGGAAGAATCGATCTTGCTCACGTCGCCGCCGCGAGAGAAGACAGAAAGCGAAGGGTGGGGGATCGCATTGCGCTCGCTGTTGCGGGGTGGATTGTTGGGTTCAACGGTGCGCAAAGACGCCCAAGGCCGATATCGGCTGATCATGGAACTCAAACAAGGTCACACGCTCCCGAAGATCGAGGGGCTTTCGTATGGTGGGCGTGTCGGTTCGGTCGTGGCGGTGCGTGCGACGTTGGGGGCATTGCGACAACTTCGCGGTCATGCTGCCATCGTGCGGATCGCTCCTGCTGTACGGCACAAACCACGCCGAAGCCTCGCCATGTCAAACATGATCACCCATGCAGCGGCACTTTCAGCATCGGCACCTACGCTGACTTATGCCTTGGTGCTTCCTGTTGCGGGCAAGATCACGATCCTCGTGATCCCTGATGGCGAAGAACAACGGCCTGTTTGGACACCGCTCGTCAGTCTGTGCGCCGATGCCACTTGCACCAACGTCCTCGACCGCGATTTTCCCTCCTTCGGAAACAGCGGAAGCAGCGACCCTCATCCATCGCCTCTTTCGCACGCCCGCCTTTTGCACACCGTCACACAACCCACAACGCTATTTGTGCGCGTAGCCTCTCACGACAACAAGCGCGGCTCCTTCGCCTTGATCGTGGCCTCCGAAGATATCCCCCTCAGCACAAGCCAACTCAGCGGCGGTGCGATCAGCAGTTCTCGACCACCACGGCCCGCAGGGATCGGCGCGAGTACACTCAAAAAGGCCCACAGCCTCGACGGAACAGGCGTAATCATCGGCATCATCGACACAGGGATCGATTGGTGCCACGCCGATTTTGTTCAACAAGGGCGCTCGCGGGTGTTGTCTTTGTGGGATCAAGATCTCACGCCTCGCCGTGGGGAGCGCTCTCCTTCGGCGAGCATCGTCGGACAAAGCGGATATGGCGTCGAATACACACGCCAAGAGATCGATGCAGCCCTTCCTTCGTGCAATCGCAACGCTGTGCGCAGCTTTGACACCGATGGCCACGGAACCCACATCGCAGGGATCGCCGCTGGCGGGGGTTCAAAGCCCGGAATCGCCCATGCTGCCGACTTGATCATCGTCAAAGGATTTAGCGATATCGTGACGGCCCTTGCGTACATCCTCGACAAAGCCAAGTCGCTCAAGCGCCCTGTGGTGGTCAATATGAGCCTTGGGGGTCATCTCGGTGCGCACGATGGAACCCATCTTGACGACAAAGCGGTCGAACAAGCCGTTGCCCCGGGAGTGAACCTGATCGCCGCTGTCGGCAACGAAGGGGCTTCTCCGCTCCACGCAACCGCCCAACTCGGACCAAACCAAAGCACCACTCTACGCATCCAAGCCACCCCGCCTTACGGAGCCGATTCGTACCCGCTCGTGGTCGATTTTTTCACAGACAAAGCCGACACCTACGCGATCTCTTTTTCCAGCAACGGACGCAGCGAGACCTTGTTGTGGGGCCAAACGCGACAAGCCAACAACGGCCTCTTCACCTTTGAATGGGCGGCTGGACAGGCGTTTCCTGACAATCCCACGCTGTTGCACAGCACCGTCAGCCTCCAATGGAACAGCGAACCCCAACAAGAAGAGATCATCACCTTTCGCATCACCCGCACAGGCGGCTCAGGCTCAGGGATCTTTCATGCCTACAATTCTTCGGAAGATGGGGAGTTTCTGGATCTGATCCCGCAAAACCCCGATGGCTCGATCCAAGGGACGCTTTCAAGTCCCGCAACCTCACGCGGTGCGCTCGCGGTCGGTTCGTACGATCTGCACAACGCCGCCGATCTGGAAAGCGGTTATTTCTTTGCTTCGGAGTTTTTGTCGCCTGTCGATCTTTCGTGGTTCAGCAGTCGCGGCCCCACCCGCGATGGTCGAGCGGGTGTCACGCTCTTGGCCCCGGGACACAGCATCGAATCCACCGCCACCCGCTTCGTCTTGGATTGCAAACAAGATCCCAATCTCGAAGGATGCGCCGATCTACTCGAAGGATACACGCTCAACGGCGGTTTTGTGTTGGGGGGAACCAGCATGGCAACACCGATGGCAACAGGCGCTGCCGCACTGATCTTACAAAAAGATCCCACGGCCTTTGTGCGTCCCCTCTTCCAAAAGACCGCACAGCCCGTCACTTGGCAAACCAACCCTGACGAAGCCCAATCGGGCAAAGGCTTGTTGCGCTTGCCCGAAGCCTACCAGTTCTGGCAAGCTTCCACCCCCCCACAGATCAAGCTGGAAACCTCCAACGGAACGACCGAAGGCCCCGCCCCTTTTCGTGTGTCGCTCAAAGTCACCGCCACCAACAACGTCCCACTCAAAGAATTCTTCTGGAATCTCGACGAAAAGGACGGCAACGAGCGCATCGGAACCGCCCCCACCGAAGAGATCACCCTCGATCAAGTCGGACAACGCACCATCACCGTTGTCGCTGTCTCCGAAAGTGGCCGAACCACCACCGCATCGCTCACCCTCCGCGCCACCGACCCCACCTCCGAACCGCTCCAACCCACCGAACCCACCCCAGCCGAAAACACAAGCGAGACAAATCCCACCGAAAACACCCCACCCACCGAGCCGATCGTCGATGCCTCGCCAGACACCGCCTCGACCTCTGAAACACCCCCCGAAAACGCCGCTGACACCGCCATCGAAAACGCCATCGAAAACGCCCCCGAAAATGCCGATGATTCCGAGACCCCCAAAGGGGGATGCGGTTGCAACGCACACGCGAATGCCGCTCCAACAGGCTCCTTTTTGTGGTGGAATTTGTGGGTGCTCTTTCTTCTGGGCTTTCGGCCCCTCCGCCGCTCCAAGAACAAACGCCCCTGTTGTTCGTGATCCGTTTCGTTTCGATTCGACGTTGGATGGTTTGTGTGGGGTTTCACCCCACGCCCCACCATAGACTCTCGCCCCTTGACCCCGTTTTGACAGGACGCTCCGTTGCGTTTCAAACCAACAACGGTGCCGCTTGAGCGCTCGCAAACACGGGTTTCTTTGTCCGCTGCGTCAATTCCCCCCTACCGATCGAGCAGCGACGCTACTTCTTTTCCAACAAAAAGCTGCGCACAAAAACGCGCTCATCCGTTGCGAGCTTTTGTGCGCCTTCCTTTGGGAAAGGTAGTGCCGCGAGGATCCGCTTGGCGGATAGTGGGCGCTGCGCAAAGAATGCGATTATCCGCTCCTGTCCTAGCGATGAATCCAACTCCACGGCGTCTTGCAGACGACCTTGGGCCGCGATGGGGATGCTTGGTGCAGCCGAGGACGGATACAGCCACGACACCGCCCCTTTCGCATCGACAAGTACCAACGTCAAAAATCCGTACCCCGCCCCTTGATAGCGAAAACCCAACTGATCCCCTGCATAAAAAGAGGCCCCCGAACGCGCCAACGCTTGCACCCCCTTGCGAGACAAAAAGACCTCCAACAACGGCCCCCCGCCTTTTTTCCGCCAAAGCTCCCCATCATGGCGAACGCTCGGCCTCTTTTTCGAGAAAGGTGCAGCCTCAGACCCCAACGGCTCGCTCTTACCGATCTCTTTGGGATCTCCCATCGACCCCAACCACAACACCAACAAACCACACGCCCCCACCGAACCCAACCAACCACCCCAACGAAGCCACCCCAACCACCCACCACGTCCGACAGAAACCAACGGTTCACGACGACCCAAGGCGGCCTCTTCGACACGCACAGCGGAGGCTTCTTCGAGGCCCAAGCTGCGGGGTTCTTCGATACACACAACGGAGACTTCTTCGATACGCACAGCGAAGACTTCTTCGAGGCCCAAGCTGCGGGGTTCTTCGAGGATATCGAGAGAGGGTGTTGTCTGGGTGGAGATCGCGTGGAGAAAAGCAAGACGAGGGAGCGATTGTGCAAACGCCGATTGTTCTAGGCGGATCAATTGAACGGAGGATTGGCAGCGCACACATTCCGAAAGGTGAAGTTGGAGGCGGGTGCGTTCTTGGGCGGATGCCTCTTCGAGGCAAAACCGATCCCACGCTTGGCGCGAGGGATGCGGAGAAATCGCCGATGTGTTATCCAAAGCTTGCCATACACTGGGCGTCATCGACCCATCCTTTCCAACCCAAGAAGAGCGGCTTTCAGAAACGAACAGACACCTTTACCTATCAGAAAGAGATCCCGTGATTGGTGCAGTATTTTTGGGCATGCTCGCGGAAGCGTTCTAATTTCATACCGACAGCACGCCGAGAAAAACCTGTTTCGTGGGCCACTTCTTCGAGCATCATCTCATCGAGATAATACAGATAAGCCATCCGCAAGGTTTCGTCGTCCACACGCAAAGACTGGAACAACAACGTGATCACTTCTTTTTGCGAGTGCGTGCGGCCTTGTTCGAGACTGCGCTCTTCTTCCAACAACGTGCGTAATTCTTGCCATGCTTCGCGATGCCGGCCACGCCGTTGACGCGCACGCAACGCATCGATCGCACAAGACAGCGCCGTTCTTCGCAAGAGGCCCGATATCTCGGTGACTTCTTCGGCACGTTCGGAAAAGCGCCAAAACTTTAAGAAGGTTTCTTGCAAGGCATCTTTGGCTTCTTGTTCATCGCGCAGGACTTCCCTGCACACACGCAACACCATGTATCCGTATCGTTCGTAGATATCTGCGAGTTCTTGTGCATCCAAGGCTGCGACTACCTCTCTCACGCGCTCTGCTGTCCCAAAGACGACAAAGCAGACCTCTTTGGGAAATCTTTTTCCAAGATCCACAAAACCAATCGTCTTTTCGATGATGCGACCGTTGCGATCTCAGGCGACGCATCGCGGAGGGGCGTTGACACACCCGCACGCCCCGCCAAAGAATACACCGATATCAACCTTTTGCAGCCACTCTCTGCCAAAAGGCGTAGGAGATGCCGCACCATGTCTCGCTTGTTTCGTTTTTTTTCTTTGTTCGGTGTGACGCAGTGGATTTTGTATGGGATGCTCTTGTGGGGTGTCGGCTTCGCCTACTCGCTCGCACACAGCCAACCGCTAACACATCGTTCGTCCCCAACGGATGGGGTTTTACGCCCTGCGGTCTTTGCTGTACTGGTGGGGAACAATCTGGGTTACCCAAGCGATCGCCCGCTGCGCTACGCCCAAAGCGACACACTACGCATGGCCCAAACCTTGCGTGAGATCGGAGGAATCCCAAAACATCGGATACAACGCCTGCTTGGTCTCGATCCCAAAGCGTTGATTGCAGCTCTCTCGCGTACAGACACGGCCATCCGCGCCTTTCGACAGCGGCATCCCAACCACCCAACACACCTGCTGTTTTATTACTCAGGACACGCAGACCCTCACGCTCTTCACCTCGGCTCTCAGGCTCTTGCCTACCCGACGCTGCGCGAGATGCTTCGGCGCTCGTCTGCTCACCTTCGCATCTTGATCCTCGACACCTGCCAAAGCGGCCAGATGCTCCGACTGAAAGGAGCGCGGCGGATCAAGCGCAGTTTCGCCCTTCCTTCCGCATGGCAAACGCCCCTCCAAGGCGAGGCCATCCTCACCGCCAGCGGTATCGGTGAAGATGCCCATGAACTCGAAAGCCTTCGTGGTTCGATCTTTACTCATCACCTGATCTCGGCTCTGCGCGGCCTTGCGGATCACAACCAAGATGGCCTCGTGACGCTCGAAGAAGCCTACAGCTACACTTACCAAAAAACCATCTCCCACACGCTGTTTCTCTCGAGTGGCGTGCAACACCCAAGCTTCCGAAAATCTTTTCGGGGGCATGGGCATGTGATCTTGACCTACCCTCAAAAAGCCCCGTCCCGCCTGATCTTGGATACCGCTCTTGCAGGCCATTACTACATCCTCCAACCGGAAAAACAGCTTTTGCTTGCGGAGATCAAAAAACGCCTCGGTGAACCTGTCCATCTCGGTCTTGAGGCGGGTTCGTATACCATCATCTATCGCAGCAAGGGCGGCTATCAATCCGAACAGATCGACCTGCACAAGGGCAAGCCCCACCGACTGAAACGCTTCCAAGGCCGCTTGCTCTCCTATGCTGCCGCCTCCAACAAAGGCATCGCTTGGCTCACTCACCCTGCGCAGCTTAAACGCCCCACCCCCTATCTGACGGCCTTTTACGCTGCCCTTGGGGTGACACTCGCAGGTGCCATCGCCACAGGCACGCTGTATGGTGTCTCTCACAAATTGTACGGCGATGCCCGCGCTCCCCTCGAACAATCGGGCGGAACAGGCATGATCGATCAATCTCTTGTCGATGCCTCGACACATACCAACATCGGCGGCACTGCCGCCCTCGGTATCACCCTCGCCGCAAGCCTCGCCGCTACCGTCTTTTTTATCCTCCATCACCAACACAACCCCCCGCCCTCCCCGAGCACCGCCACCCCTTCTCACTCGCTCGCTCCATCGTCGTCTTCTCCACTCCACTCCACACCACCCTCATCGACGCGACACAACACCACGCGCCTTTTTTGACCACGACGCCGCTCCTAACGGGACTTGCGCGGTTGAACGCTTTGTGTCGGCCTCCCTCACGACACAAAGCCTTGCGCCTCATTCGGATTCGAGTTATTTGCATAAACAAGGCTTTTCGCAAAAGCAGTGTTGTGCCTCGGCTAAAAAGAGCCGCACGCTCGCACATAGAGCGGTTCACGAATCTTGAGGATCACCGATGCTACCCCATTGGCTACGTTCCCTGTTCTCCCCATCCACCCACACACCGACCTCTTCGGCCTCTTCCGTGGATCCTCCTGCGCTCTCTTCTCTTCCTTCCGCTTCCTCTGCGACTCCCTCTCCGCCAGCCAAATCGTCCAAACTCTCTGCCCCGCTTTCCAGCGGATCTTCCGTACCTGTGGAAGCACAAGACTCCCTTCGGTCGTCTGCTGCGGACTCTTCTGTGAACTCTGTCGAACCCCCCAAGGAACAGAAACCATTGGTGTATTTTGGAGGAGCAGCGGCAGACTTGATGAAGCCGCCCCCACCCCCGCCCCAAGAGGTCTACTTTGTGGTCTTCCTTCAAGGGCTTGTGTGTGCGCCAGCGATCCAACACGAAGACCTGACGATCTATCCGCTGCTACGGCATGAAGCCCCCGCATCCGATGTGCTGTTTCTTCAAGAAGCGATCCTCCAAAACAAAGCAGCCATCGAAGAGATCAGCGCGATCGGTCATCCGACGAAACTGGCCGTCCACAACCACAGCAAACAGCCGTTGTTGATCCTCAACGACGAGATCTTTTCGTCCCTCAAACAAGCGCGGATCTCCAACGCCTCGTACCTCTTGGCTCCCCAAAGCCGCCATATCATCGAAGTCTCTCCCATCGAACAAGAACTCCGCAAACAAACCTCACCCATCGAACGCCTCGCCCGAACAGAACTGGGCTTGTTTGCTGCGCTCGGACGCGCACACAAACTCCACAGCGTCAGCCGATCGTTTCGCCGAGAACAAACCTTCGCAAGCGACCTCCACAACCTCCGAAGAGACACCGAACGCTATCTTGCCCACTCTCAAGCTCTTTCCATCTCCCACAGCTACCTCGACGCCCAAGAAGCCCATCATCCGACGCTTGAACACTACCTCAAGGCTCTCCCTTATCAAGAACATCAAGTCGGCCAGATCGCCTATCTTCACGGTCATCTCTTGGCCCTTGATCTGCTCGATTCGCCCTCCACCGCAGCGTTCTATTATCCCCATTGGATCGCCTCTTATGTACAAGACATCCATGTTGCCCCTCCCACCGCTCCTTCCAAAGGCCCTCATGGAGAAGCGCTGCTCGAAGCCTTGTGGCAATTCACCGCCGAAGCCCGTCCCTCCCTCTCGATGGGCCTCGATCTGCGCCTCCAAAATGCAGGGCTGATCGGTGCGGGCCTTTCTTATGAACAGCGCTTGTTGCACTTGTGCCTTTTTCCTGCAAAAACAAAAGACTAAACTTTTCCGCGAACGCTCTCTGCTGTTGTGCCGATATCAAAGGCGAAAGCATCCCGCCCAAAGCAGGGTCTTGCGATCGGTCTAAAGCGACTTGTTGGGTTTGTTTTTGCGGGGTTCCACCCCAGACCCCACAAGGGAGCTTTGCCCCCGTGACCCCGATATAGGCGAAGCGATCACGGTTTTTCAAACCGACGGCTCTCTCGCTTGCAACGGCGCGAACACGGCTTTTTTGCAAAACTGCGTGACTCCGAAAAGGAAAAGGATCGACGATGCGCTCTTTACATTTTCTGCTTCGTTTGTGTGCCTTGTGTTCTTTGCTCTTTGGGGCCGATCATGCCCATGCCTACGAATACCTGAAAAACGGCACAACCCCCATCAAGTGGCCGATGGGAAAAGCCATCGAATGGAAACTTAACCCCGACGCTTACACCCAAGTCCCGCAAACCCAGCTCGCGCAGATCTTCCAAGATGCTTTTTCCGAATGGATGAAGATCAAGTGCGCCCAGATCAGCTTCGTTTATCGTGGCCCCACCACCCAACTCCCTGTGCGTGGCGACAGCACCAACGTCGTCGGATTCCCCGGGAACTTTGAAGTGACCCACGGGCAAGGCATCGTGTTTGTCCCCAACTTCTTTTACAACCAAAAGAACGAACTCACCGAAGTGGATGTCTCGATCAACCCAAAGATGGGGTGGTCATTAACCCCGACCAGCGGGCAGTTTGACTTGATCAGTATCGCAACGGTCACAGCAGGTTCTTTGTTGGGCCTCCAATCGAGCAAAGTCCTCACGTCCACGATGGAAGGGACGTTTTACCCGGGAGCGATCAAAAAACGCAGCTTGCACCCCGACGATATCGCAGGAGCCTGTTTCCTGTACCCTTCGGGACAGCCCCAATGCGCCCAAGATGCCGACTGCCCATCGCAACTCGCTTGCCAACAGGCCAGCTGTGTTTCGGCTCCACCCGCCCCCTTGCCAAACGCCTGTAAGCCTTGCAATACCACCCAAGACTGCGGCGCAGGGATGACCTGTGACTTCGTAGGGACGGGCAACTTCTGCATCCAGCTATGCAACGCCGATGGACTCTGCCCTTCGGGATATAGCTGCAATGGTTCTAGCTACAACGCCCAATGCCTCCCACCCGGCTTTGTCTGCAAAGGCTCCACTTGTACAAAAGACAGCGATTGTCCAAGCAAACAAAAATGCGTCAACGGCAAGTGCGATATCGTCCCCTTTTGCACCCAAGACAGCGAGTGCAACTTGCGCGAGATCTGCGACAACGGCACATGCAAGCCCCGCCCGGGAACCTGCAACAGCGATGCTGATTGCAAGGCCGGTGAACGCTGTATCGGTGGCGCTTGCAACACCGCCTCAGGCTGTCGCCAAGACAGCGATTGCCCCGCTGGGAAGTTCTGCGACAACGGTATCTGCAAAGACAAAACCACAGGATGCACAAAAGACGCCGACTGCCCGCAAGGTCAACGCTGTGACAACGGCACCTGCAAAACCTCCACCACAGGATGCGTCCAAGATACCGACTGCCCCGCCGATCACGTCTGCCAGAACGCCCAATGCCAACCCAAAAAATCCTGTACACCGGGCGCATCCCAAGGCTGCGTTTGTACGGACGGCAAAAATGGCAGCCAGTCCTGCAAGTCCGATGGCTCGGGCTTTGAGGCTTGTGTCTGTACGGGCCCCCAATCTTGCACACCCAACCAAAGCCGCGCTTGTGTTTGCACCGACGGCAAAAATGGCAACCAAACCTGCAAGTCCGATGCGTCGGGCTTTACAGACTGCGTCTGCATTCCCACAGGAACTTGCACACCCAACCAAACGATCGCTTGTGTTTGCCCCAACGGCACCAAAACCACCACTTGCAAAGCCGATGGTTCGGGCTTTGATGCTTGCCCTTGTGACGCACCCCAAGCCTGCGTCCCGGGCGTTAGCCAAGGTTGCGTTTGCACCGATGGCAAAAATGGCAGTCAATCCTGTAACGCCGATGGCAAGAGCTTTGGTGTGTGTACCTGTACAGGAACGCCCCCCCAAGGCTGCCAAAGCGCCGCCCAATGCACCAACGGCCTCGACTGCATCAACGGCATCTGTCAAGCCAAGCCCAAAACAGGCTGCACCCTCGCCACGGACTGCTCAGCAGGCCAAAACTGCCTCAACGGTCAATGCGTCGCCAGCGGAACTGGAAAAGGCGGCTGTGGCTGCCAGATCGGACTCGTCGATCAAAGCACCGAAAGCGCGTTTTGGATGCTTCTACTCATCGGCTTGTTCTTACGTCGCCGCACTCTTCGCGCCCGACCCACCGCATCTGCCTAAAGCATCTGCCTTCTTCACCCCCCTCGCCTCTTCGACAGAAGGGAGAGGTGGGTTGGGGGGGTGAGGGTGACACGAGATCTGCCCCTGTCATATACCCCCGTTGGATGGGCTTTACAGAGGATGTGTCCGAGTGTTAGCTACAGGGGGCTGCCCCTATATGTTTCGATCACACCGTGGGCGGAGTTCGTAGAACTCCTAGACGAGGAACCAGAAAGGAAAGTGCTCTTGCAACGTTCGACCTCACCGCCGTTCGCATCTCTTCTGCTACTCGGCTTGTTGTGGATCGCATGGCTTGTTGTTGCTCCGCGTGCAGGCTATCTGCTCGGTGGGATCGCCTTTTTCCTAGCGATCCTCTACGTCGTCCATCCATCCACCCGCGCAGCCCTACACAACCTGATGGCGTGGCCGCTCCAACCCCCTCGCCCACAATGGCCCCTTGCAGCCGCGATCTTGGGCGCTCTGTCCTTCGCATGGTCCTTGTATTCACCTTCCGCTCCCTCGCAACAATCGGCCCCGCAACCTCACCACGCACAACGCCACAACCTGCCGCATCCAACGAACTCCCAAACGCCCTCTCCACGCGCATCTTCCGCATCTTCCGCCGATGCCACATCCACCCGCTCCCCCTCGCAACGCCACTTTCCCCAACCATCCGCAACGCTCTCTCTGCCGACTTCTCCTTCGGCTCCTTCGCAGGACGGCCCCACCGCCAACCGACCGCGCCCTGTCATCCAAGCCATCCAAGAAACCCTTCAACAACTTGCACGATTTCGTACGCAAGGCGCACAACAACAGCAAATCCGAGAACGCATCGCCCAAGGCGACCCCCTCGCCAAAGACGAATGTCTGCGGATGTGGAAAGCCCTTCAACCCGAGATCAACACTTACAACAAACGCCTCGACCGACTGCCTGACGAGATCGGTATGCACGCCCGCCCCGCTGGACAACTCCTTGAGACTTGCCTCGGGTGTGGCATCCCCATCGACGGGAAAACCTACTGCGGACAGCTAGATGCCTTTGAACGCGATGCAGCGCAAGCTTTCAAAAAACTGTATTAGGCGGAAGGAGCGGAAGCAAGGGAGGTACGGGCGAGGTCTTGGATGCGTCCAACCATAGAGAAGAAACCGTTGCGTCGGTTGGGGGTGATGTGCTTTTCGAGGCCGAGCCGCGTAAAAACGGCGTGGATATCGATGTCAAGGATCTCTTGGGCTGTTTTTCCCGAATACACGACAACCAAGACGGCGATCAATCCTTTGACGATGTGGGCGTCGCTGTCGGCCAAAAAATGCAGGGTGGGCGGAGAGGTGCGGTCATCGACTTGGGGGAACATCCACACTTGACTCATGCAGCCGCGCACTTTGTTTTGTTCGGTGTGTTGGTCGTCTGGCAAAGGCGGCAGTTTGCGTCCGAGTTCGATCAGATAACGGTAGCGCTCCTCCCAATCTTCGAGGAGTTCGAGGTTGTCGACCAGTTCTTCGATATCCATCAGGGTGGGCCTTTCTTGCAGGGTGAACTACTCGGCTCTAAAGAGCCGAGCTTCGGATCAGAAGTGACCCTCATTTTTGACGGCTCACAGGTCGCAGCAAACGTCGAGGTGCTCGAACGTGTGTCTAACACAACCTCCCCGTCCAGTGCTGGGTATCTCAACCCAACAACCCCGTTCCAGGGTAAAAAAACCTTGAATGCTAAAGAAAGGATGCGCT
>CAUJFU010000032.1 GCA_963169055.1 Myxococcota bacterium | reverse complement strand
TTCGTTGCGCAAGGGCGACTGCAAAGAAGGCGTGCAGCGTTGCGAGGCGGGTGTGTGGTCGGCTTGTGATGGACAGATCGCCCCAAAGACCGAAGAATGCAACGGCAAAGACGACGATTGCAACGGTCTTGTGGATGATGCTATCCCCACGCGACCTTGCCTTTCTGCCGCCAACACAGGCTGCAAGAAAACGGCCTCAGGCTTGATCCAATGTTTGGGCAATTGCACCCAAGGCCAAGAGCGCTGTGTCGATGGCAAGTGGGAAGCCTGCCAAGGCGAAGTCTTACCCGTTGCACAAGACTTATGCGGAAACAACCAAGATGACGATTGCAACGGGCTTTTGGACGATGGTTGTGTCTGTAAAGACGGTGACAAGCGGTCTTGCTATACAGGCGACAAAAGCACCGAGGGGCGGGGGCGTTGCAAAGCAGGAACCCAAACCTGCTTTCAATCGAAGTGGGCCGAGTGCCAAGGCGAACTTTTGCCGCGCAACGAAGTCTGCAACGCAGAAGACGATGATTGCGATGGGATCGTGGATAACCTCGCGGGAACTTGTACCGTACAAGGCCAGACAGGAGCTTGCGCGACAGGGACGTTGCGTTGTGAACAAGGGCAAGCTGTATGCAAAGCCCCAACTTCTGTCGCGGAAGTCTGCAATGGCCTTGATGACGATTGTGATGGTGAGGTCGACAACCTCGCGGATCTCGGTAAGCCTTGCACCGATCCCTTGGCGCTCGGCCCCTGCAAAGACGGCTTGTGGCGCTGCGAAAACAAACAAAAAGTCTGCAAGTCCGCGATCCAACCCACTCCCGAGATATGTAACGGCGTGGATGACGATTGCGACGGAAAAATCGACAATCCCGCAGGAAGCTGCGTCGTTTCGGGCAAAATCGGGATCTGTGCGGTGGGGGCATGGGCTTGTGAGCAGGGGGCCAAGGTCTGTCAACAAGTCGAGATCGGAACTGCCGAAGTCTGCAACGGTCTGGATGACGATTGCAACGGCAAGATCGATGACACCGTGGATGAAGGAAGCCCTTGTACCGATCCGACCAAAAAAGGTGTCTGTGCGGAGGGCGTGTTTCGCTGCCAAAAGGACGCTGCGGGCGCGTGGGGGCGCGTCTGTTTCTCTCAAAAAACGCCCCAAACCAAGGTCTGCAACGGTCTGGATGACGATTGCGATGGTGTGGTCGATGCGGGTTGTGTAGCCTGCAAATCACATCTGGATTGCGGTGGGGTGGGACTTTGCGTCAACGGCTTTTGTGACAAGACCGCCCAATGCGCCGCCGCCAACGATTGCCCCACCGATCAAGTGTGCAAACAAGGCCGCTGTTCGTATTGCGCGCTCAATGGGGCCGATTGTCCGACGGGGCAGCTTTGCCTTGCCGATGCTCAAAAAGGCTACAATCGCTGCCAACCCGTCCAATGCTCCGTCAACTCCAACTGCTCTTTTGGTTTGGTTTGCAAGCAAAACCGTTGTCAAAACTGCGATCCTGCGGCCAAAGACGCCCAAGGCAACCCCCTCAACGAATGTGGCGGTCAGTCGGCCTGTTTGCAGGGCAAGTGCTACACTCCTTGTACCGTCGATGTCGATTGTGGCTCGGCGTTGACACAACGTTGTGCGGCGATGCCCGAACGTGCGGGCGTATCGTCTTCGCTGTGCTTGCCGCGCTGTACGCAAGACAGCGATTGCCCCCAAGGGTTCGGATGCTTTGCACAAGCCTGCACGATTTCTGTGGTGCTGTCAGACAACGCTTACCAACCGAGCGATACGCTCATACCAGAAAGCTGCACCGCGTACCGCCACCCCGAGCCGGGCTACCTACCACAAAAAAACAGCGGCACCTACTGGATCAAACCGCCCAATGCACCGAAGAAATACAGGGCGTATTGCGATCAAAAGCATGATGAGGGTGGATTTCAGTTGATGGCGCGCTACACAACGCGGCTGAATCTCAAAGACTTCCAGACCGACAAATACCAGATCCAAGACACACAGACAGGAAAGACGCTCGATCCGAGCAAAGACGAAGTGCCGAACCTCTCAGATCTGACGGCCTATGGTCATCTTGCTTACACCGACTTTGCGCCTGAGGGCCGAGAGATCCGCGTGATCTGTCGCGGCACAAGCGGAACCACATCGATTTCTGTCGATTTGACGGATTACACGGTGTTTCAGAACTGGGCGGAAGGCGACAAAGGAACCTATGGGTCGGGCTTGTGGGGATTTGTGGCGAAGGGTGGCGGAGCCTCGCGAACGGTCACCGAGATGTGTGGAACAACGGTGGCTTCCACAGGCGGAACCTTCGGTGGGATCGCCTTTTGTACGGGCAACACCAACACTCTGGCAGCCCACCGCGTGTCGTGGCGGTTTGACCAGACCACAGGTAAACCGACGTTTGTCTGTGATGGAAAGCAGCTTACAGACGGAACCATCGAGGTCTGGGGGCGAGCATGGGGCCGCAATCCGTTGTTTGTGAACACTTCGGGAGCGCGACAATGGAAAAACGGTTCGGTGGCCCCGACCTGCCGAGAATACCGCTTTTCCGAAGGTGGTCAGTACTCGGGAGCCACGGGTTCTGGGGCGTATATGATCCAACCCTCCCCAAACAACCCGCCGTTTCGAGCTTATTGCGACATGGGTTTTGACGCCAACGGCAAAAAAGGTGGATGGACCTTGTTTGCGCACTATTCACAAAACAGGCCCTCCGTTGAGTTCGATCCATTCGTCCATTTTGAGCAGACCGCGAGCGGAGTGTTGACAGAGCGCCAAGATCCGCCCGATCTCAACAATGATTCCTTCCGTGGGCACATCAACTATAGTTGGTTTCCTCTGGAAAATCGAGAGTTTCGCGTTAGTCGATTCGGCTACACGATGGAATGTGAAGAAACACGCCCTATCTCCATGACCGCATGGAAAAACGGAACCACGAATGTTTCTGGGGGGTACGTCAAGCTGTATTCTTACCAACAACCTTCTTTGATCGGCTTGTCGAATGGTGGCGGCGGAGGGCCTTGTCATAACGAAGAAAGATACGGCCACGTCAGGATGCAAGGATTTTTGTATTGCGCTGGAGCCAGTTCGCCACGAACGGGGATCTCCCATTCCCCCCCACACAACGTCTTCGTTTTTTACTGTCGCGGGAACGCACACATGCACATCACAGCCGTGGCGTACTTATACTTGCGCTGAGGACGGGGCAGATACGGAGGGATGGCGTGGTTGCCCATGTATCAGGGCATCTCGGAACCGAGGCGATCGCTCTGTTTGGTGGGAGGGGGAGCAGGACTTTTCGCACCGCATCATCGCGGGTTGCGTAGGGGGTGAGACGTCTGTGGAAGAGTCGCGTGGGTTGACGCGTACGGTCTTCGGTTCTATTCCGTTGTGGAATGGATCGAATGTACGCCTTCCAAAGAAAACGATCCGATCTGTTTGCCTCCTACAAAGGCTCAGTTGACCACGAGAGAAACCATGCAAGAAGACAAAAATCCCACCGAAAAACCGGGGGTGTATGTACATACTTTTGGCTGCCAGATGAACGTCCATGATTCCCAAAAGATCCTGACGCTGCTTTCGGAAAAGGGCTACCAAGCCGTCGAAACGCCCGAAGAAGCAAAAGTGATCTTGTTAAATACATGCAGTGTGCGCGAAAAGCCCGAACAGAAGGTCTTGAGCGCAGTGGGGCGCTACCGCGAATTAAAGGATCAAAACCCCGATCTGATCATCGGTGTGGGAGGGTGCTTTGCGCGGCAAGAAGGCGAAGATCTGCTGCGCCGCGCCCCTGCTTTGGATCTGGTGTTTGGACCCGACAATATCCCCGAACTGCCGAAGATGTTGCAAACGATCCGCGAAGAACATCAGCCCCAAGTCGAAACCGATTTTGATACGCCCACGGATGTGCGGTTTTTGGATATCGCTCCCCAAGTCCTCGATTCCAAGTTTTCCGCGATGGTGACGATCATGAAGGGCTGTGACAAGTACTGCTCTTTTTGCATTGTGCCGTATGTACGGGGGCGTGAGCGGTATCGCGATCCTGCCGAGATCCAAGAAGAGGTGCGCCGTATGTGTACCCAAGGGGTACGTGAGATCATGTTGCTTGGGCAGAGCGTCACTTCTTACAAGTGGAAAGAGGGAGCGGATGTATGGGATCTTGCGCGCTTGATCCGCTCGCTCGATGGCGTCGAAGGATTGAAGCGCTTGCGTTTTACGTCGCCGTATCCTCGGGACTTTCACCAAGAATTGATCGATTGCTTTGCAGAAGTACCGATCTTGTGCAATCATGTCCACCTGCCGTTTCAATCGGGTTCGGATCGCATCTTGTATCGGATGAATCGGCGTCATACACGCGATCAATACTTTGGTTGGGTCGATGCTTTGCGGGCGCGCTGTCCGTCCATTGCGATCACCGCAGATGTGATCGTCGGATTCCCGGGCGAAGAAGAGCAGGACTTTGAACAGACGATGGATCTAGTCGAGCGCGTGCGCTTTGATAACTTGTTTGCTTACAAATACTCGCCGCGCCCCAAAACGCCCGCTGCACGGAACACACAACAGGTCTCCGAAGAAGACAAACAACGACGCCTTGCGATCTTGTTGGAGCGCCAATTGGAGATCTCTTTGGAGAGACACCAAGCCCTCAACGGCCAGACGCTCGAAGTCCTCGTGGAAGGCTCCTCTCGCCGCAATGCCGATCGTTTGTCAGGCCGAACCACGACAAACAAGATCGTCAACTTTGTCGGACCCGATTCGCTGATCGGTGAGATCGTCCCTGTTCGGATCGCCGAAGCCCATGCAACCGCACTTTGGGGTGAACTCCTCTAACGCTCGCTTCCAAAGACATCGGACCCTTGGAGAAGATGGATGTCTGCCAACGACAAAAGAGAAGACGAACTTGTCCCCATGCGTATCATTGGCCTTGCGATGGACCCTTTCAACAATTCACCCATCGTCTTGTTGCGAGACAAACGTCCGCTCTTTGAGATCATCGCCGCGATGCGCAAGAAACGCGCTGCAACGCAACCTCCCCCCCCTCAAAAAGACGATATCCTTAGCCAAGATAACCTCTCCTCGTATCGGTTCAACCCTTCCTTTGATCTCAGCAGCATCGAAATCGTCGACGATGACCCCTCGTCGGAAGATGCTTTTGACTCCGAAGAGGCCGATGCGTCCGAAGATATCGCAGATGCCTCACAAAAGGCCGATGCGTCCGAAGGTGCGGAGGAAGCGCAAGCGGATGATGTTGAGGAGAGTCGGACGTTTGACGATCTTGCGAGTGTGTCAGCACAGCAAACCAGCGAAAGCTTCGAGGCATTGCCTTCTACAGCAAAAACTCCGAAGAAGCGAGCTTTGCGAGCCGAAGAAGTCGAGCGGATGCTGGCAGCGATGCAGGGCGGCCCTCAAGTGCGCATCCCCCACCCATCCTCTCGGGAACAACAAGACCCACAAGAGCAATCGACGGAGGCATCGGACACATCGGCGGATGCGATGGACTCGGTAGATTCGGTGGATGAGAGGGATTCGATGGGTTCATCGGATGAGCGGGTTGATCGCGCTGTTGAACGCGATGGGGAAGAGGACGACGAACGCCGCGCCTTGTTGCCGATCTGGATCGGCGAGGCCGAAGCCAACGCCATCGCAACAGAATTACTGGGGATCGCAACGCCTCGTCCGATGACACACGATCTGTTGAAACAAGCGATCGCTGCGATGGGTGGGGCGGTGGCTCGTGTGATCGTGACGGATATCCGAGAGAATACATTTTATGCAGCGATCGAAGTTCGCCGATCTGCCGAAGAAGTGATCTCGCTAGATGCCCGTCCCTCCGATGCTTTGGCTCTAGCTCTTCGTTTTGGTGCAGATATCTTCGTTCATGACCGCGTTCTGGAAAAGACGCAACAGCGCGAGAAATCATCGACCAAAGAGATCAAAGAATTGAACGAAGTACAAGAAGAGCGTTGGAAAGACTCGTTGCAGCGCCGCAACGAGGATTCTCTCGACAAATACAAGCAATGAGATCCATGCCCACCACAAAACAAACGCCCATCACAAAACAGACACACGCTGCAAAGCAAACACCCTCAACACAAGTTTCCAAAAAACTCCCAACCGCACGATCTTCTGCGCCACCCGTGATCGCGCAGGATGCGGCAACACGATCTCTTTCGCATGGATGGAACTGGCCGATCGCAGCGGCGCTGTTGTTTATGGCGGTGATCTTTTGGGCATCGTCTCGCACGAGCCTGCCCTCGGTGATGTTTCCGGCGGTGGGGATGGACAAATTGTACCACGGCATCGCGTATGCGGTGTTGGGGTGGTTGTTGGCGGGTGGGTTTTCGTTCTGGTTGCGCTCGCCGTATTGGGTGGTGTGGAGCGCGACCGTGGTGGGAGCGTTGTACGGCTTCAGCGATGAGTTGCACCAGAGCTTTGTTCCGGGGCGCGATGCTTCGGGTGGGGATGTGATCGCGGATGTGATCGGCGCGTTTGTGGGGGCGATGCTCTGGTGGGTGGGGTGGCGATGGCGGCAATTGCGCGCAAAGAGCGGGAATACGGTTGAGATTTTGACGGCTCGGCCTGATCATGCGACAAGGCAACCACCCAAGCTTTGAGGTTTGGGCTTCACGGATGTTCCGTGAAGCGCCCGTCTGACGGTGTTTTGTGGAAAAAGAGACGGCTCCGTCGGATGAAACGGTGCATGGTTTTGTGTGGGGAGCGAAGATGCGTTCATTTGTGCGATGGTTGGGTCCGTTGGGATTGGGGATGTGTGTTGTTGTGGGCTGCAAGACGCGGGGGACGCGAGAAGATGTCTCTTCTTCGCGGCCAGTGGTCACCCGTCAAGTGACACCTCCGCTGTCGCGTGGGACGGCGCAAACGCCCTCCGCAAGTCATTCTTCTGCAAACACATCCTCCAAACATACGCCCGTTGCACCGCGTCCTACGGCGTCCGCGCAAACGGCTGCGGCAGGATGGACGTTGGAGCCTTATCTGAATGATGCTGAAACAGCGGTCATTCGGCGATATTTGGCGCAAGACGATTGTCGAAACACCGCAGACACCGTCAAAAGCAAGAATTATCCGCCTGTGCAACAACGCGCTGTGATGTTGATGTTGGGGCGTTGTTGGTTTAAGAAGCAATCATGGGGCGAAGCGCGAGCCGTTTTCGAGAAGATCAAAACAGAAGGGGACTTTTTGGAAGACTACTTGCTGTTTTGGTTGGGTCGAACATGGCAAGAAGAAAAGGTCTTGGACAAAGCGATCGAGGCTTATCTGAAGATCCCGCGTGAATCGAAGCTGTACAAGATGGCGCGGTTGCAAGCGGCGGAGTTTTTGCTTGGAGAGAAGCAATACAGCCGTGTCTTGGACGTTTTAGAAGGTGAAGTTCTGGACAAAGATCCGACGGCGTGGTGGTTGGGGGCGCGGGCGCGTTGGGCGACTGGAAAGAAAGCCCAACGTCGCGAAGCATTGGGGACCTTGCGACGTTTGCTCGTCGAGCGTCCTTCTTCGTGGCAAAGCAAACTCGCGACCCACTGGCTCACCACCCACTCGATCCCATTTGAGCTGACTTCCGAAGACAAGATCCGCCAAGCCTACCGACTCAACGGTGTGTTTGCGTATCGCCTCTCGTTGGATATCTTGGGGGGGGTTCAACTGACCGCCAAGTCTCCACGCGCTTTGCGTTGTCGGTTCCATTATGCACGCGGCTTTGCATGGTTTCGCCTGCGCAAATACAGAGACGCCTTGCGCGATCTTGTCCCTGCTTCGACCCTTTGCAAAGGCATGGAACACGAAGAAGTGCGCGTGTTGTATCGGCTCGGCCAGTCGTATCGGCGTCTTGGAAAAGTCTCCCCGTCGATCTTGTGGATGCGTCGTCTGGCGGCTCGTTATCCCAAGCATTATCTCGCCGATGATGCGGTGTTTGCAGTCGCCGAACTGTTGGAGCGCAGCAAACAAGAAGAAGCCGCAAAGACCACCTATGCGCGGTTGTTGCGAGAGTTTCCCAATGGCGATATGGCGTTGTATGCGCGGTGGCGCTTGGCTTATCAAGCGTATCGGGCAGGGCGGTGGGATGAGGCGCAAAAAGCGTTCGGCGCGATGTATACGCGCTTTCAAAAAGAGCAGTATGCCCCGGGGGCGTTGTATTTCGCCGCACGTACCGCACAAAATGCTTCGGGAAAGCTCGACGATCCCAAGGCTGAACAGCTGTATTTGCAGCTCGTGGAGCGGCATCCCTTACACTACTATAGTTTCCTTGCGGTCGAGCGCCTTGTGCAGCTACGAAAACGCCCGTGGCGCGTCCCCGAATTGCCGATCGCTGCGTTGTTGCGCCAAAGTGCCATCGCCAACGATATCCTCACGGTCGAACCACCTGCTGAACCCGTCCAACTTCCGTCGCTTCCGTGGGGACCGCGCTGGACACAATCTCCCACTCCCCAAGATATCATGTCGGCTTTTGCAGACAAACCACGACCCGCTTTTGCGCAGCACCCCGCGTATCGAAAAGGGGTTGAGCTCTATCGTTTGGATATGGAAGATCTCGCAGCTTCCGAATGGTTGCGCTTGATCAATTGCGAACACTTTGCGGCACCCGCCAACAAGCCCAACGGATGGCGTTGTGCGCTGCATCCCGATCCCGGCGCAGACTTTCTCGCGATGCACTTTCGCATGGCCGGCCAATACCATCTTGCGGATCGCTTCTTTCGGCGGCGCGGAGCCATCGCTGGAAACCTCGAATTCTCCGCAAAAACCGCTCACAATTGGTATCTCGCTTATCCGCTCGCATACTGGGATCACGTCAAGGTGCAAGCCAAAAAGAACAAGATGGACCCCGCGATGGTGTACGGCGTCATGCGCGAAGAAAGCACCTTTAATCCCCGAACGCAGTCTTTTTCCAACGCCTACGGCTTGATGCAGCTAATCATGCCCACCGCCAAACAAGTTGCCCGTCAAGTCTTTCCCCGCCAATCCATGGACCCCGAAACCCTCTATCGTCCCGAGATCAATATCGCCCTCGGAACACGCTATCTGCGGATGTTGGTCAAGCAATTCCAACGTGAACCCGTTGCCATCCCGGGATACAACGCAGGCCCCTTGTGGGTCAAGCGTTGGCTCCAACGCAATCCCCAACTCCCCTTCGATGAATGGGTCGAAGCCATCTCCATCCAACAAACCCGCCGCTACGCTCGTTATGTCCTCCAGTCTTATGCCACCTATCGCTTTCTTTACGGCCACCTCATGGAACCCCGCCGCACCATGCTTTCGATCCAACCTTGGTGGCGACCCGGCTCTTTGCTCCAACGCGAAAAGCAGGACTGATACAACGACTTGCGTATTTAGGCGTTTAACTTTCTCCCATAAACATTAATCATCATGCCGAGGTGGAGAGCATCAACAATTTTTAACGAAGCCGACGAAGCTACGTCGATGACGGGCAACAACGGCTTAACAAGCCGAGGGAGACGTTTCTCGAAAGTTCTTTTTGGTATTCTTGAAATCCACTGTACCGCCTCAATCTTAAATCCATGATTTTCCAATAGTCTCGAAAGGCTTTGTGGATTAAAGAAGTTTAAGTGTGCGGGAGGACAAATATAAGGCTCATTCTCTTGCATAATCATGCGAAAAATGCTGCCATAATTTGGCAACGCTATCGCTATAATTCCATCATTCACTAGAAAATCACGTGATTTCTTAATCCATAAGTTAACATCTAAGGCATGCTCAAGTATCTGGCTCATAAACACAACCCCGAGAGACTCGGGAGCACACTCAAACTCTTCGAATGAAGTTGCGGCAGGGTTCAACCCTGTTATCTCTTTGGCGATGGCTCTTTCATTTTTGGCCAATTCTAAGGCAACAACGTCAAAACCCGCATTGAGTGCCTCTTTAGAGAAAAACCCATAGCCGCATCCGACATCTAGGAACCTGTTGCTCTTGTGATTCTTGACCAGAGATTTGATGGTCTTGATCAATCTTTTAGCGTCAACAGTTGAATTGGGATCGTTCTGCTCTTTTGCTAGAACTGTTTTAAGATCAGGAGCTTCATTTCCAGCCCCAACATGACCATGCCCGAATGAGGAGTAATAATCCATTAAAAACTGTAAGGAGGGTCTCGGGTTCACAAATGAGTAGCCGCAGGTACCGCACAAATCCAAGTTATATGTATCGCTGCCGACCCTTTTCACTCGCCACGTTTTGATCGCGGAAGAACATATGGGACACACGTTGTATTGCTTTTGCTCGGAATGGACGGGCATCGATTTCTCCTTCGTGAGTATGCACAACGATATCATTATCCAGCAAGCTTGCATGATCATACAGGATTCCGCCATTTATCACCGCGTAAACATTGCGTATAACCGACGAAATCGACAAAGTCAAGGGTGTTCTGCCTCCATCTCCGCCTGGCAAAAGGTGACACCCCACAAAAGCTATCGAACTGCGCAAGTCCTAACAGAGAAAGATCCTCCAAAGCAAGCATTCGTTGAAACCTTTTGCGTGGCGGTGGTGTCTTGCGTCAAGCGACTGTGTAGCCTAGCTTGTGTGGAATCCGTTGGTGGATTCGCTGCGAAGGAGTGTTTTTTGATGAGTGAACAACAAAAAATCGAGCGTGTGATCCGTTTTGTGGAGGCGCGATTGCGCCTGCAACGTGTTGCACAAGGGATGTTGTGGATGGCCGTCCCTGCGAGCTTTTTAGTCTTGATCGCGCTGTTGTTGGGGCGATTGGAGATCCAAACCGCATGGACCTCGGTGTGTTGGGGAGCAGCGATCGCGATGTTGGTTTCGGCTGTGATCGTCGGATGGATCTGGCCTCTTGATACTTTGCGTGTGGCTCATTTGATCGACAAACAAGCCGGACTTTCCGACCGATTCACCGCTGCCCTTCAACTGCTCGCACAAGGGCAGCGCTCGCGCTTTGCCCTCGCTGCCATCGAAGACGCCGCACGCCGCGCCAACGATGTCGATCCCAAACAAGTCTCGCCTTGGCGACGACCTCACGGTCTGTATGAACTCGTCTCGATGACAGTTGCGTTCGCGATCGTTCCTTTTGTTCGCCCGCCCGCTCCCCCCGATTCCCCCGCAGCCAAACCTCCCACCGCTTCGGAAAAAAAGCTCCAGATCGATCAAGAAGAGATGGCGCTTCAACGCACCGAAGAAGAAAAACGCGAACAAGAAAAAGCTCTCGAAAAAATTACGGATCCCGAACTCAAGCAGATCTACAAAGAGATCCAAAAGATGTGGAAGGCCCTCGAAGAAGGCTCCATGACCCGCCGCGCTTTCTACCAAAAGCTGGCCGAACTCGAACAGCGCCTCGAAAAAAATGCGCAAACCCCACAAGCCAAAAAAGACGGTGAAGCCTCCAAAACTCTCCAAGACCTCATGCGCTCCATGCGCGATAACAAAAACCCCTATATGAAAGCCTTTGAAAAAGCCCTCCAATCCCGCGATCAAAAAGCCATCTCCGACGCCATGAAAAAATTGGCCGAAGACCTCGCGAAAAAAATGTCACCCCAACAACTTCAACAATTCGCGAAAATGATGGAAAAAATGCTCAAGCATCTCCCCAAAGAAATGCAAGACCAGATCCGAAAAGCTGCTCAACAGCTCGGACGCTCCAAAGCCTCACAACAACAAGGCGCTCGCCAACAAGCCCAACAATCCATGCAAACCGCACAAAAATCCGTCTCCAAAATGGCCCAAGGTGCCGGTCAACAAGACGCACGCGGTGCCGCCAAGCAACAAATCCAACAAATGAAACAAGCTGTCCAAGAACAATCTCTCAGCAATCAACAGCGCCAACAACAGCTCCAACGCTTTATGCAAAAAGCCAGCGGTAAAAAAGG
>CAUJFU010000031.1 GCA_963169055.1 Myxococcota bacterium | reverse complement strand
GCGGATGGGTGGATGCGTCGGGCGGATCTATACGAACGGATGGGAAAGAAAGACAGCGCAAAGAAGGATCGGTTGCTTGCATTGGAGGAAGTCAGGGGGTTGTTGCGCAGGCGCCCCTCTTCGCTGAATCGTGGGCGTGAGGTGCAGATCTTGTGGTCTTTGGGGCGAGTGGAAGAGGCGCGGCGTTGTGTGGAGCGTTGGTTGCGTGTATATCCCAAAGATGCGGAAGGATTGCGATGGCAGGCGCGCTTGAAGGGCGAAAATCGTTGAGTTTTTGAGGGAAAAGATCGGTTGAGTCTTTTTTGCAAGTGAGATGGAGGTAGATCTGTGTACGAAAAAAAAACAGAGATTGTGCAAAGAAGGAACGCGGTGGGTTTTTTGGATGGGAGGGTCTCGGTATTTTGGGCCTTTATGCGGGTGTGTTTGTGTGTGATGTGGATGGGTGGTTGGGGAGGAACGGTCTGTGCGCAGACGATCTCGCGAGGGCCGTATCTTCAGCAAAATACGCCGGAGGGTGTGATCATTGTTTGGCGCACAGCACAGGCGTCTACGGCCCAAGTGCGTTATGGTCTGAGTCCCCAAGTGTTGGGTTCGGTGGTGACCTCGAATGTTGCGAAGATACAGCACGAAGTAAGGTTGACGGGGCTGCGGCCCGATACGCTGTATTATTATGCGGTGGGTACGGCAGATCGGGTGTTGGTGGGAGGAGATGCGCAACACTTTTTTCGGACATCCCCGACGCATGGGCAAGTCAAGAAGATGCGTTTGTGGGTGGTCGGAGATTCGGGGACAGGAGGCACAGCGCAACAGGAGGTTCGAGATGCGATGCTGCGTTATGTGGGCCAACGCCCGCCTGATCTGTTTTTGCACATGGGCGATATTGCTTACAACAGCGGGACGGATGACGAGTTTCAGCGCCATTTCTTTGATATCTATCGGGATATCTTGCGTGTGACGCCGTGTTGGCCGACGCTTGGAAACCATGAAGGGCAGAATTCCGATTCGGCCACGCAAACGGGCCCATATTATGATGCTTATGTGTTGCCAAAAGGCGCAGAGGCGGGCGGTGTGGCTTCGGGGACAGAGGCATATTATTCTTTTGATTACGGTCATGTTCATTTTATCGTACTGGACTCGCATGATTCTTCTCGGTCGGTGACAGGGCCGATGCTGATATGGCTAAAGGCCGATCTTGCGGCGACAAAGCAGCCTTGGTTGGTGGCTTATTGGCATCATCCGCCCTACAGCAAAGGGAGCCATGATTCGGATACGGAGAGCCAGTTGCGGGAGATGCGGGAACGGGCGTTGCCGATCTTGGAGGCCGCAGGGGTGGATCTGGTGATGGCGGGACATTCGCATATCTACGAACGCTCGTATCTGTTGCATGGGGCCTATGATACGCCGACGACCGCGACGGGAAAGATCGTGGATAATGGAGATGGAAAGCTCGATGGGACGGGGCCTTATCAAAAGACCGTGGTGGGAGCGAAGGGAGCGGTGTATGTGGTGGCGGGTCATGGGGGGGCTTCGTTAAGCCAAGGGCCACGCCCCCATCCTGTGATGTATATAACGGAGAAAGCGAACGGCTCGTGCTTGTTGGATATCTCGGAGACAGCGCTGACGCTGACGAATATCCGAAGGGATGGGGTCGTTTCGGATCGTTTTACGTTGGTGAAGGGTGAGGGGATTTTTTGGATAACGCCGATGGGTGGGGAGTCTTGGGTTCCGGGGCAGACCGTCAAGTTGCTGTGGCGTCGGGTGGGTTCGCCGCTTTCGCAAGTGACGTTGCGTTATTCGTTGGATGGCGGGGCGACGTGGAAAGATATCGTGCGTAATTGGCCGAACAACGGTTCGTATGACTGGCAAATACCGCAAACACCGAGCGAGCGCGTGTTGTTGCGTGTCGAGAGCGCTGTGGATGCCAAGGTCTATGACGAAACTCACGGATACAGCAAGATCACCGCCGAGATCCAAGCGATCCGTTGGGGAGAAGAGTGGCGATACCACGCATCAGGGCAAGATCAGGGAGCCACTTGGATGACACAGCTGTTTGATGACAGCGGTTGGAGTCGCGGAAAAGCGCAGCTTGGTTATGGCGACGGTGATGAGGCGACGCAGATCCCGCATCCTTCGCCCACGCCGCCATCGGTCTATTTTCGCAAACGCTTTTCGCTACCTTTGGCTGTGAAGTCGGCGCAGCTACAGGTACTCCATGATGACGGTGTGATCGTGTGGATCAATGGTGTTCGGGTGTTTTCCAAGTACGCGGACAAAGGCGATGGATACGCCGTTTGGGCGTCAAGTAGCTCTCAAGAAAACGAGCGCAGCAGCGCGACCTTGGATGCCACGGCGAGAGCCGCTTTGCGTGTTGGAGAAAACGTGATCGCCGTCATGATCAAGCAAAGCAGCGCGAGTTCTTCGGATGTTTCGTTCGATTTGTCCCTAGATGCCGTGTTGGATCTGCCTGTTGTTTCCGACCCTACGACCGAGCCTACGCCCGAGCCTACACCTGAAGCCTCTGTTGAGCCTGTCCCTGAAACAACGAATGAAGCGTCGTTTGAGCCTGTTGTTTCCGAGCCGAGCGTTGAACAGGCAGAGCAGGACGGCGGGGTCGAAAAGGCCGAAGAGCAGGGGATTTTTGAGACGGTTGTGATCCCTGAAACAACTCGTGAGCCGACAGAGGGTGTCTTATCGCTGGAGTCCGATGGAAGAACAGGCGGCTGTGCGGGGTGTTTGGTTGGGGATGGTGTGGGCGATCTGTGGGTGGGGTTGTGCTTGTTGATCCTGTGGGCGTTGGGGCGCTCTGTTGTGAGGCGGCGTCGCTGGTCTTTGCGTTAGCTCAGCGATCCCAGAGGCGGAAGGGAGTGTCGTTTTTGCCGCGCAATTGCTCGTTGGGTTGGCTGAGGACGACGGCGACGGAGGTCGTCACGGCGGCAGTGACGACGGCGACGCCGATGGCGGTCCAAAACCACCATTGTTGGTAGATGGCTTGGGGCTTGGTGGGAGGTTTGGTTCGTTGGGTGAGTTGTTGTGTGGTGGGATCGGCAGGGCGCTTGGTGGGGTCGTCGGTCGGTGTTGGATCGTCTTTGGGTTCTGTTTTGCCGTCTCTTTTTCGGAGTTGAATGGAGACAAACTGACGCACGCCCGGGGTGATAGTAAGGGTGCGCAGATCGCTTTGATGGCCTTGAGCGCGTGTGCGGATGACGATGATCCGCCCGCGTACTTCGGCTTGTTGGGTGCGTAGTCTTTGCCAGCGTCCGCTTTGATCGCGCAGATGCACGACGGCGTGAGGGGGAATGATCTGGAAATGTAGGCGGGTCGGGATCTTTGGACATTCTTCGTGATAGGTGCGACTGGCCGCATCAAGGCGTTCAATCAGTCCAGCTTCAAGGCCGTCTCTTTCCCAAGATTGTGCAGGAATGCGTCGTAGTTCGAGCCATCGTTGCGGAGGGAAGGCGTTGATCTGCCCAAGCAGCCGGCCAAGTTGCTGGCAAGCGTTGACGTAGGCTTTGCTTTCCCAGTCGATGCGAGCAATAAAGTGATCCACATCAAGGCGCAAAAGTCGGTAAAGAGGGAAAGCAGAAGTGTCCTTTTCTAAAGAAGGAGATTGTTGGAGAGATTGCCGAACAGAGAAGAATAAAGCGCGGGAATCACTACTTTGGTTTTTGTAGTACAATTGAACTGCATGCAGATAACGCCGAAGCAGCGGATCTTTGGGAAGCGGTCGAGCAAAAGCCATCGAAGAAAAAGCCAAGAAAAAGTATCCTAGGCCCAAAAAGCTCCACCAAAAAGAGTGTTTGCGGGTGAACATGGGTGAGTGTCCTTTTTATTTCGGGTTGGACTCGTGTGTTTGGGTTTGATATCGTGGGGCTTGTACGATATCCGAGCGATGTGTACACAAAAAGGAGTATGTAGACGCCCTGTTCTGGAGCAGCCACAGGGGGCCGCCCCTACATTTTTACGATCACACAACGGGCAGATTTCGTATTTGAACGCCCTGTTCTGGGGCAGCCACAGGGGGCTGCCCCTACATTTTTACGATCACACAACGAGCAGATTTCTTATTGCAGGGGTACAAAAAGCGAATGGAAGAAGATCTTTCCCCTCGCCTTGCAGCGAGGCTTTGCGAGCGTCGCAGGGAGAGGGGAGCCGCGTAGCGGCGGGGTGAGGGTTGAACGAAACCTTTTTTGTCAAGACGAAGCTCAGGGGCAGGCCCAATAGCCATCTGCGCTGACTTTGGCGAGGTAGGCGCCTTGGACCATCGGCGGGGTGGGGACGCTCTTTGTTCCAAAGATGGCGGTGCCGCTAAAAGAACCGACGAAGTAGTTGTGTCCGCTCGGATCGACCGCAATATCCAAGGCGTATGCGCTTTCGTAGCCTGTGCTGCTGCTGGTTTGGTGTTGGATCTGAACGCCCCATAACCACCGACTTGTGGAGCGTTGGAGACGCGCAAGAAAAGCAGAGGCTTCAAACAGGCCGTTGAGTTTGGAGGGGCCGACGGTGAGCGAGCCGTTGAAACTGCCTGTGAGATGGATATCGCCCGTGGGGCCGATGCCAAGGCGTTTCGCTTCGGGGGTACTTTGATCGCCGAGCTTTGCGGCCCAAAGGAAGGCATGGCGTGAAGGTTCAAGGGCTGTGACGAAAAGTGCGCGGCCTGTGTGGTTTAAGGTGTGGGTGCCGAGTGGCAGTTTTTGTTGGAAGGGACCTGCGATCACGACTTCGCCTTGGGAGGAAAACACCGCTGTGGTGGCGCGTTCGTTTTGCTCGGTTCCTGCACGAACAGCCCATTGTGCGTTGCCGTTGAGGCTATAAGAGGCGACGAAGATATCTTCGTTTCCTGCGGATTGAAGGGCGTGTGTGTCAAAGGTCGCGCTATCGTTGAAGCCACCGACCACAAAAGCTGCGTTGTTTCCGAAGGTGAGGTCGCTGACGGACAGAGAGGCAGGACTGCTCAAGCGCCTTGCCCATTGTGCTTGGCCTTGGGCGTTGTAGCTGACCAAAAAGCCGTTGTTTGCGCCTTGCGTGTTCAGGCTGTGTTGATCAAAAGAAGCGTCACCAGAGATATCACCCGCGACGAGGATCTGCCCTTGGGATGGGATGGATAGCGCTTTTCCGATCACCAGTCCTGTTCCGCTGGTGGTGCGCGCCCACAGGACATTTCCCTGATCGTCGAGTTTCGCAAAAAAGAAGCCTTGGTTGCCACTGCCGCGCAATGTAGTTGTTCCGAGGGTGGTGGTGCCATAAAACATCCCGAGGATGTAGATCTGGCCGTTGGTGTCGACGGCAAGGCGCGAGACATTTTCGTAGCTTGAGCCGCCTGCGCGGATTGCCCATCGGACGGTTCCTTCGGGGCTGATCCGTGCGATCACGATATCGGCTCCCCCCAAAGATTGCAGGGTGATGGAGCCGATCTGGATGTTGTCGAAAAAGTTTCCAGCGACAAACAGATCTCCGTTGGGACCGATGGCTACGGAAGAAAAGAGGCGGTTGGTGTTTCCCGTACTTGGGAGGACTTGGAAGAAGCCTTCGTCGATCTGGCCGTCGCAGTCGTTGTCTCGGCGATCACAGATCTCAGGAGTCGGTGTGTAGGGAGAAACACAGGTCTTGACCTCTTTGACACAAGTCCATGTCCCTTCGCTGCATACGCCAAGCTTTCGTGGAACAACACAAGGTTGCCCGATACTTGGGTCGGATGCACAACTGGGCTCGGGCTGCGGTTCAGGCCGTGGTTCGGGAAGGCTCGGTTCTTCAGGAGGAGCCGCCTCTTCGGGAGATGTGGTCTCTTCGGGAGGTGTGGTCTCTTCGGGAGGTGTGGCTTCTTCGGGAGGTGCGGTCTCTTCGGGAGATGTGGTCTCTTCGGGAGATGTGGATTCTTCGGGAGATGTGGATTCAGGTTCGGAAGGGAGGGGGCGTGTGAGGATCTTGCAGGTTTGGGCGGGATCGCCGTTGAGAGAGGGGGTGGTGGCTGGGAAGTTGGCTTCGGGTCGGAAGGCAAAGAAAAACCAGCAGGTGGCTTGTTCTTGTTGGGAAAGGCAATCATAGAGAGGGCGTGCCATCTCGATGTTGCAGTGTTGCTCGACTTCTTCGAACGGTTGTTGGTTGGCGAAGGTGGCGGTGAAGACAAATAAGCGAAAGCGCCGTTGTTCGCCAGTGATCTGGCTTGGCAGTTGGATCGGCTGTTTGGCGGAAAAGCGTTGGCTTTGTCCTTCGCGACCGAGTAATTGGCCCGAAGCGTCGACGCGCACCAAGACCCCTGCGGCTTGTTGGAAGGCATCGCCCCAAGCGACTTGGAGGCAGGCCAGTTGTGTGTATTGTTGGCTGGTGAGGTGTTTCCAATCTTGTGCAATGATCGGATCATGTAGGGGATCGCAGCTTTGTTGATCGGGGGGAGAGTGCCAGATGTGGCATCCTGGCGAACCAAAGAGATACAAAAGTCCCCATAATCCGAGCAAGAGCAGCATTCCACCCATGCGCCGATGGATGCGCCGTGATGGAGTAGAGGCGACGCAAAGCACCGAAGAGTCCGAAGAAGTCGGTTGGCTCATGAAAAGTCCCTTTGCAACACGAAGGGTCATAGAACAGCAGCCCAAAAAAGCTAATCACCGTAGGAAGGAAAAGGAAAGGCGAAAGATCAAGGGGGTGGTTGATCGAGGGCAAATCTCTTTTCTTTTCAGGAGTTCGCAGGGGAAGTGAGGTGATTTTTTGCTTTCCGCAAAGAGGGGGCGCTAAAGTGAAGACAGAAGCAACAAAAGAAATCATGGCATCTTGTATATTTTTTGTAGAGAAAATATCTGTATGGAGCAAAATCATGTGGGTCACAAGATTGGCGATGCGCTTGCGTGGCGAGGACAATTCGATTGAAGAGATGATCTCGTTGTCGAAGGTTTCGGACAAATTGTTGAACAAGCTGGTGTACGATTATATGTTTCGCTGCGTGATCAAGCTTCGTTTGGCAGAGGATGCGCAAGCCCCGACGTATGCGTTGCGCAAGACGATCGCTTTGCGTCAGGAGATGTTGCAAAGCGGTGAAGCGCCTGTCGAGTTGAGTTCATTGCACAAGGTGTTGGAGCAAAAGGTGGTGAAACACAAGGTGCATCCGTGTTTGCGGCTTGCGTGGGCGGGGACGTTTGTTTGTCCGAAAGAGTCTGCGCTGGCGATCTTGCGCGAAGTGTCGGGGTGGAAAGTTGCGCCTTGGAAAGCCGAAGAAGGCGGGTCGGTTTCGCAAGAGCGATTGTGGTTGCGGATGCGCCTTGCGACGCTGCTGGAAAAGGTAGAAAAATCGCATGATTATTTGGTGTCTTGGCTGGAGAAAAAAGAGAACAAGGAACGACTGGCAAAGATGATGCTTGAAGAGGGCGTGGAGGACAGCCAACAAGCGGCACATCTGCTGTTGCGAGCGGTGTTCGAGAGCGAACGCGAACATCTGGCGGCAGTGTCGGGGATCCAACGCGAGCAGACAGCGGCAATCGCGGATTTAACAGCGGTGATGTTGGAAGAGACGCCATCAGCGGAGTTTGCGGTACTGGAAGAGACGCCCTCAGCGGAGTTTGCGGTGCTACGGGCGGCATAATACGATATCCGAGAGAAGTACACAAAGGGTCGATGCGATCCGTTGTAAACGCCGTGTGGTTGGGCAGCCACAGGGGGCTAACACTCGGACACATCGTATGTAAAGCCCATCCAGCGGGGGGGGCTCTGGCATGGGCAGATGTCGTGTCACCCGACGGGCATCGGGTGAAGAAAAGAGACTGAACTGTCATACCGATACGAAAAAGGCCGATGTTCAG
>CAUJFU010000030.1 GCA_963169055.1 Myxococcota bacterium | reverse complement strand
CCCCTTGACGTCCAAATGAACCCTGTGCATCTTGCCCCGTCCATCATTTCCTTGTAGCAACGGACCCAAGGGAACCGCTCCAACGCACAACAGCGGCGCGACTCAAAAAAGATTCTGTGTGCGGCAAAACTATTCGCTTGAAATTCCTGCGGCAACCTGCTACAGAAGCGGCGACTTTAGGCAGACCCAACGCCCCACTCCACAAGATTTCGGCAAGGACTGCCTTTGTAACATCCACCCCCCCAAGCCTTTTTGGGGACATGGCGATCTCTCGTAAGCATCGATCCACGAGGACTAAACAATGAGTACACGCGTTAAAGACCTGACCCTTCTCCGAAACATCGGAATATCCGCACACATCGACTCTGGAAAAACCACGCTCACAGAGCGCATCCTCTTTTATACAGGACGCATCAACGCCATCCATGAAGTGCGCGGAAAAGACGGCGTCGGGGCCAAAATGGACTCGATGGATCTCGAACGTGAAAAAGGCATCACCATTCAATCTGCCGCAACCTACGTCAACTGGGATTTCAGAGACCACAAAACCAACAAAACCACCGAGTACGCCATCAACATCATCGACACTCCCGGCCACGTCGACTTCACCATCGAAGTCGAACGCGCCCTCCGTGTTCTTGACGGTGCCATCCTCGTGCTTTGTTCCGTCGCAGGTGTCCAATCCCAATCCATCACCGTCGACCGACAAATGCGTCGCTATGGCGTCCCCGCGATCGCCTTCGTCAACAAATGCGACCGCGCTGGCGCAAACCCCCTCGGCGTTTGCCAGCAGCTTCGTGACGATCTCAACCACAACGCCGTGTTGATCCAACACCCCATCGGACTCGAAGCCGCCCATCGCGGCGTCGTCGACCTCATCCGCATGGTCGCCTACATCAGCGAGGGCGAAGACGGCGAGATCATCAAAGAACTCCCCATCCCCGATGACCTCGTGGCGATCTGCAAAGAACAACGCAACACCATGATCGAAGCCCTCTCTGACTTCGATGATGAGATCGCCATGATGTACCTCGATGGCGAAGGCGACAAGATCACCGAAGAACACATCATCGCCGTCATGTCCAAAGCCACTCTCTCTCGCAAGTTTACGCCTGTGTGCCTCGGATCCGCTTACAAAAACAAAGCCGTTCAACCCTTGCTCGACAAGGTTTGTGAACTTCTCCCCAACCCCCTTCAGATGCAGTACAAGGCCCTCGACCAAGAAAACAACGAAGCAGAGGTTCACCTCCTCCCAGACCCCAAAAAGCCTCTCGTGATGCTCGCCTTTAAACTCGAAGACGGGCGTTTCGGACAGCTTACCTACTGCCGCATTTACCAAGGAAGCGTCCGAAAAGGCGATACCATCTTCAACTGTAGCAACGGCAACAAGCACAAAGTCGGCCGCCTTGTTCTCATGCACGCCAACGAGATGAACGATATCGAGTTCGCAGAAGCCGGCGACATCGTGGCACTCTTTGGAATTGAATGCTCTTCGGGTGACACTTTCACGGATGGCGAAGTCATGTACACCATGACCTCGATGTTCGTTCCTGACTCCGTGATCACCCTTGCCGTCGAACCCAAAGACAAAAAAGGTCTCGCAAACTTTGGAAAAGCACTCAACCGCTTCACCAAAGAAGACCCGACCTTCCGCCTTTTCCGCGACGAAGAATCCGGCCAAACCATCATCGGTGGGATGGGTGAACTCCACCTCGAAGTCTACATCGAACGCATCAAACGCGAATACGGCGTTGAAGTCCTTGTCGGTCAACCCCAAGTCGCTTACCGCGAAACCATCACCAAACGCTCCGACTTTAACTACACCCACAAAAAACAAACGGGTGG
Organism: Myxococcota bacterium; assembly: GCA_963169055.1. GTDB lineage: Bacteria > Myxococcota_C > UBA6777 > UBA6777 > UBA6777 > JAKLKB01. The sequence goes on along the minus strand of CAUJFU010000030.1, from coordinate 13,309 downwards.
TTCCGGTCAATACGCACGTGTTGCTGGTTATATCGAACCTGGCGAAGAGGGCATCCCATACGAATTCGTCAACAACATCGTGGGTGGTGTCATCCCCAAAGAATTCCAACCCTCCTGCGACAAAGGCTTCCAGTCCGCCCTTGAGCGCGGAAACCTCATCGGCTTCCCCATCATCGGTGTCCGCGCTTGTATCAACGATGGGCAATACCACCCCGTCGACTCTTCGGATATGGCGTTCCAAGTCGCCGCTCGCTCCGGCTTCCGTGAAGCCTACAGCAAAGCTGAGCCTGTCATCCTTGAGCCGATCATGAAGGTCGTTGTCGAAACACCCGAAGAATTCTCTGGAACCATCCTCGGTACACTCAACAAACGACGCGGTGTGATCATCGGAAACCTTGCAAAACAAGGACTCGCTGTGATCGAAGCCGATGTTCCCCTCGCTGAAATGTTCGGATACTCCAACGAGATCCGTTCCGGCACCCAAGGCAAAGCCGAGTTCTCGATGGAGTTTCGACGCTACTCCCCCGTTCCCCGTCAGGTCCAAGAAGCCCTCATCGTCGAGTACGCCGACCGCGCCAAAGCCCGTATCTAATAGGATTTACGCAGTTCGATACGAAAAAGGCCAATGTTCGGGCGCGGGCGGTTCGCGAACCGCCCCTACAACGTACTGACATCTCAGGGTTTTCCTTTTCAACTGCGTAACTCCTATCTAATACGAAATCCGCCCACGGCGTGATCGTAAAACGTAGGGGCAGCCCCCTGTGGCTGCCCAACCATAGGGCAGTTACAGCGGATCGCACCTACCCTTCAATCACACAACGTTCGGATATCGTATCATCCCACCCCCGCAAATCCCCATCCATCCCACCCCCGCAAATCCCCACCCCTCCGCCTTTTTTGCAGACAAACAACCTACCCACAACGAGATCACGCCGCTTTATTTCGCAGGCAACGTGAGAATCGAATAGGCCGCTTCGTTGGCTTGCATCGGAAACGTCCCGGGCTTGTCTTTGCCCTTGGCCTTGCGGTCGTTGTCGTCGTCGTACACCACAAGGATCTTCCCTCCCGCAAGCGGCGTCACCCCTTCTGGCTTATGACTCACCTTTTGACGCCAAGCCTTCTTCCACGTCTCTACTCGATTCAGGGCCGCCAGATCCGTTGACACCAGCCACAAATGCCCACCCACCTGTGCTGTCGGCGGCGAAGCATCGTCATTTTCGTAGCTCGTCACCAACAAGTACTGTTTGCGCTCGGGCAGATATTCGAGCGCCGCGATGCCTTCTTCGCGCCCCAACAAACCCTTCAGATCGATGTGCGCCAACACCACAGGATCTCTATCGACACGATTCAGCGCATAACGCAACAGCAGAACCCGAAACTGCGGCTTTTTGTAGCTCTTTCCATAAGCACGCACACCCACAACCAAAGCATCTTCTTCGGGTGTCAACGCCAACGCTTCGATCTTGTACCAAGGCATCTTGTATTTGCCCTTAATCACGCCCGCAGGATCGCGAAGTTTGATCACCCGCGCAGACTTCATCTTGATCGACACTTTCTTGCCTTTTTTTCCCTTCGCTTTGGCTTGAAGTTCAAAACGCACCATTATCCGAAAACTTGGAACAGGTCGATCAAACGCCGTTGTCGCATAAAAAACGCCCGGAGTCTTTTGCGAGGCTGTGATCCCTTCAAACTTCGAGATATCCAATGGCTTGCCTTTGATCACCACCACAGGACGGGCGATCTCTTTCAGTCTCCCTTTCTTGCTCAGCTTGAACACAGAGATCGGACTCGTCCACTTAGAGCGATCGTTAAGCACCACCACATACGAAGTCCCCGGCCACAGCGCCACCGCCGACGGCTCGAAACGATTGTAACGACCAAACGTCCGATACGCGGGTTCTCCGCCTGTCGACTCGGCCTCCGCTCTCGCCATCCAACCCACCCACACCACACACAGGCACAACATCCCAAACAGTCGCATCTTCCGCATAAAACCTCCATCACGATCACCTCGCTTTTTGCGCAACTCACCACACAAAAAGCTCTTCCTTCTCCGAAAATACCAGCCAGCACACCATACAGGACAACACAAACCCCACACAAGCAAGAAAAATATCCCCCCATCCAACCCACCCCGCCTTTAACACCAAGGTATCCGAGACTTCGCCAACGCAAACACCCATTCTCCCATCTCGTCGCTCCTCACGCGCTCCACTCTGTCCGCGACCGTCGCACCTTCCACGATATCCCGCTCCAACAAAACAGCGTCCTCTGCTTCACTTCCTAACAAAGCCTCTGTTTCTGTTGGCTCGCTGCTTGGGCCTTTTCGCTCGATCAGACGCATCCGCTCCAACACCGCCAACGCATACGAAACCACCTGCGCCGGCAAACGAACACGCAACACCAATTCCTCAAAGGACAACGTGATCATCCCCGATTCATCGGCGTAACGGTGCAGCCATAAATACAAAAAATGCGCGTTCTTGGGCAGCGCACCTCGGCGCACCAAGGCCCAACTCTTTTGAAAAGACACCATCTTGCTTGCGTGTTCTGTCTGGATCTCTCGATACAAACGGCGCATCGCTTCTTCTGACAAAGCCTTCACCTGAAGCGCTTCCAACACCACCTCTGGCGAAACTTGCCGACTGCCGTGTCGTTGCGTGTGCTGATAAAACCACAACAGCAAATACAACTCCAACCACTCAGGGTGCTGCGACCCTCCGCGCAACTCGCCTTTTTCAAACATCAACCAATGATCCGCTTCTTGTCCTCGTTTCCCATCCCCACCCAACATGGGTTTTTTCTTCCGCTTCACGATCTTCATCTTGACATCCCACAACGCTTCGGCTAGATTCCTTGGCCTTGGACGGGTACAGAACCCTTTGTTCCACTCAGTATCGAAACCCTCGATACTCGGCCCGTTGCAATCAATCCATCGCACACACGCTGCCACGCAGCGTCTCAAACCAAGGGACGCTTCGCACGCAGCACTCCGTTGTTATAAGATCCCAACCAAAGACGCAAGCACAGATTCCTGGAGTATCCAATGGCCAAAAAAAGTATGATCGCACGCAACGAACAACGCAAAGTTATCGTCGACCGTCACTGGAAAAAACGACAAGACCTCAAAAAACTCATCAAAAACCCCAACACCAGCCTCGAAGATCGCGATGAAGCCCAAATCAAGCTCCAAAAGCTTCCCCGTGACTCTAGCCCCTGCCGCGTTGTTAACCGTTGCAGCATGACTGGTCGCCCTCGCGGATTCTACCGCAAATTCGGCCTCTCTCGTATCGCTCTGCGCGATATGGCACGCGCTGGCGACCTCCCCGGTGTTCGCAAATCTTCTTGGTAATCTCCCCCTCCTCGCTCCTCTCGGCCATCCCTCCCTCATCCAAATCACCCATCCAAACAACCAACCTCTTCAACGGAGGTTTAAGGCCCAACTGTACGGTAGATAGGCGATCTTGACTTCCGCACCATGCGCTTCAATGAAAGTCTTTCCATGGCCTTTTTGTAGATGCCTTCCAATAAAATCTAACACCCCCTTGTATCCGCCTTTTTCAAAGTCACCTTTGAACCACTCAAACAACTTCGAGATCTTTACTGTCTTACTCGCACGATCAAGCTGAAACCCCCGTGTGTGCGCAAGATAACGACGCACGCCTTTGTCCAACATCCCCTCCAATCTTTCTGCCGTAAAGGCTCGCGCCTGAAGTTCAGGGCAGCCCTTTGAAGCGCACACGATCGCAAAATGCAAACGCGGATCGATGTACTTGGGACGCAAGATCTGATGTTCGATCTGATCCAACGTCAAATAACGCCCCCCCACTTCATAACTGTATCCCTTCCAAAATCCGCCCTTGACATTCAGCACTGAAAAAGCCCGCTGCTGCGCCAAAGAAGAGGGCAAACGATCCAACACCGCTCGCAACGTCAAAGCATTGTACACGTTGATCCAGTACGCAAAACGCGCTTTGTTGCCCTGAATCTCCGATGCCTTCGTTCGTGATACCCGAAACAGATACTCGTCCAACTTCTGCCGCGAAGAATGCGCCAATCCTCGATAATCCACAGACCGACCCTTCACATGCGCTTGCAACACTTCATCCAACAGCCGATGCTCAAAACGCGCTTTCTCCCATTTCCCCGAAAACCAAAACGACCACGGCGTCTTCACCTTCTCGACCGCGTACACCTCACCACTCCATAACCCCGCACACACCGCGATCATCCACATCCACACTCGCATGAGACCTCCTGTTCCTTCCGTTTTTTTATCCTTCCAACGACTCAGACCACAACGCAACAGCCACCCCCGACGTTACACGCCCTCCCCCATTTCACGCTCCACAACAAACCTCACAACATCTGCCGTCAGCACCGACAATAGCGCGTTCAAGCTGCCGCCCCCCATATCCACGCTCCACAACAAACCTCACAACAGCGCCCCCATACGACGCCCCCTCCTCGTGCTTTGCCTGTGTGCCAAGTTGCGACCACGCCACAGATACGCTATAACCACAACGCTCACTCTGATCCACAGGAGATCTTTTCGATGAAGCCCAAAAAAACCCGCCTTGTCGTGGATGTACCTCTTCACATCAAACGCGCCATCCACCGCGTCCAAACCGAAGCCCAAGAAACCATGCTCGCTTTTACCGACGCTCTGCGCCTGCTCGAAATGGCCGTCGAAGAGACCCCCCCCGAACACACCGAAGCAGCCCCTCTCTCTCCCGAAGACCTCCATCAGATCGCCCAGATCCTACTCGAGCATTGGCAGCAATTCACTCAATCCCTCGAACAACTTCAACAACGCACCCGACGTTGGGGCGATCCCAACGAACTTGAACTCCTCGCTTCGGAAGACAACGATCAAGAAGATGCTGACGAAGAAGCCAGCGAACACGAGGACGAACCCCTCCGCATCGAAACCGATCTCGACTTCCAACCCAACTTCCGCCCCCAAGATCTCCCCTAACCCTTTTTCTGCCTTCTTTCCGCACCTTCCACCGCGCAAGACTCTTCTTTTTCTGCCTTCTTTTCGTGCATCCCACCACACAAGACTCTTGCTTATTTTCGATCCCCCAAAATCACCAGCAACGTTCGCTTGTTGCCTTTTCCTGCGCTGATATAGGCCCCATCGGCATCTTGGCAGCCTTGTTGGCCTCCGACAAGCAACACGCGGTTGACATCCAACGACACCACACCAAAGTCATCGATCCCTGCGTATCCTTTGGTGTTTGGGCAAAGCTCGTCATCCAACACGTCTGTGCGGCGAAACAGCAAGAAAGATCCCAAATAGCGGCCATCCTTGGCATCGAAGATCTCCGCAGAGTTCAAAATCTGATCTTCTTTGTCATTGGATTCACCTCCGAAAAACACCAACCATCCGCCGATACGGATGGGAAGGTGATCTTCACGCGGCTCGCTCATCGGTTCGCCGTCTCGGATCGTCCCCGTCAGCGGATTCAAGATCTCCGTGACGTTCAATGTTCTTCCCTCTGCGTCCGTTCCACCGGTCATCAGGACTTCTCCGTTGTCCAACAACGCGATCGAAAGATCTTCCCGCCCGATCCGCATCCTCGGCCCTTCTGCAAACAACCCCGTCCCCAGATCCAAAAACAAGGTGCTGTCGTACACTTTGTTCGTTCCGAGGCCCTGCTCTCCTTGACCACCCACCAACAATACCCGACCATCGGGCAATTCCAACATCCCTAGATCTTGACGCCCTTCGGGCAAAGACAGCACGCGAACTTGTCCCAATGGATGCGCTGCATCGGGTGGTGTGTACACTTCCACGATCGACGATTGGAGGATCTTGCGCTGTCCTTTGACATAAGGGCAGTCTTTGACTTCTCGACAAAAATGATCTTGGCTGCTTGAAAAGGGCTTGCATTCTCCGCCATAACAATAACGACAACGCGATGCCTCACAACGTGGCTCGGGATCGGGATACGCATAACGAACCGCCCCACCCGCCCGTACGATCCGACCGTCACGCAATCGAACACTTTGCGCAAACGCACGTTGCAACAACGCTGGGCCGTCCCCTTTCAATGGCGGTTGACCCACCGCATTTCTTTGAGGCCGATACAACGGAGTCGCCGTCTTCTTCTCCAAATCCAAGATCACCGCCGACACTGCCCCCGCTGCATCGGCTTTTCCAGCCCCCGGCTCGGTATCCGAAGCATCTGGGTTCAATACATACACTGACGCAAACGCAAATAGCCGACCATCCGGCAACACAAACACTCTCCCTGATATCTGATACGGTACGTCTATATCCGCGTACGACCATGCCCCTGTCTTCGTATCCAACACTTCGATCGCTTGTTTTCCCTTCACAGGCAAAAAGGGATCTTCCGTAGGAGAGCCGCCCACCACCACCACCCGACCATCCGCCAAACGCACCACCCCCAAACTCGCGGACATCCGCCCTTGGCCCATACTCGGGCCTTCTTGTAGCTGAAATCGCTTCGTCTCCTGTGACGCAACGCACGAACCCAATCCACACAACCACACGCACGCACACAACAACCGCCACAAAGCCCCGCCCATCCGTTTTTTTTGCATCTCCCACATCACCATCCATCCTCTCCATCCCAACAACCACAACTTCCCCAACGCCTTCCGCTCACTTCACTGACAAATTGCGACACCCGCCCCGACTATGCTCCTCCCTAACACTGCGGCGGGTTTTCGTCTCTTTCTCCATGTATACAACGCTCCATATCACAAAGACAAACCCCCTCCCCATAACGCTCACCCAACACAGGAGCGAACCATGCTCTCTTCACCCAAACAACTCTCCTTTTTCCCTACCCTTGCTCCCCTACCCAAACACTCCATCCCACCCCATTCCACCGAAACAACCGAAACAACCGAAACCTCCGCCGAAACCAACAACACCTTCTCTGAAACCTTCGGAGATATCTCCGCATCCTCCGCATCCAGATGGGCCCAAGACACCCACGAAACACACCCGATCCTCGCCGTCGAGATCCACCCCCACGGCCCTCGCGCCTTGGCTCACCCCCTTCACGGCTGCTCTTGCGGAGCCTCCCTCTCCGATCCTTGTTGGCACCTCAAACGAGCCCTTGCGGTCTGGGAAGATGGTCGCTCTGGACTCCGTTATCTCGCCAAAAGCGGCTTCCACAAAGAACTCCGTCGTGGCGATCTCCAAGCCGCCTTCCGATGGGCTCGACTTGCAGCCCATTTTCACGGACGCTCGTGGCCCAAATCCTACCTCAAGCGCGTCCTTCTCGAAGAGTCCCGAGCCATCGGCCTTTTGCATCAATGGAAAAGCCTCGCAGGTCTTGACTGGGAAGATTGTGTTCAAAAAGGCATCGCTGCCCCCAAAAAATGGCAAGTCTCCCTCCGCGAAGGTCTCTTTGCCGAATATGTCGAAGCCTTCGTTGCCACCGAAAACGAGCCGATCTTTTCTCACGCCGAACAAGTCCAACAAGCTGTCGATCTCGCCCAAAATCGCGGTGATTTGTGGCGGATCTTTTGGCGTGCAATGCGGCGACGTGATCGTTTCGGTGTCACGTGGCAAATCGACGCGATGAAAGAACGCGCCTACTCCAAAAGCCCCACCGCTCGACTCTTTGTCGAAGAGTCCCTTTGGGACACCAACCCTTTTTACGGACCCAAAGTCCTGATCGAGCTTCTGACCGACGCATGGGATCAAACCGCCGATCAACTCGACTCACGCGCCCTCCAACAAGCCCTTCCCAACGATGAATACCTCGTAATCCCCGCAACACCCGCCTATCTCTACGATTGCCACGAGATCAGCGGACAGCGCCGACTGCTCAAACATTGGGATGCCATCGCCCCCCGCCAACCCACGCCCAAAGGCGTCGATTTGCGTTGGTCTGGGATGCTTGCTGGTGTTTGTTGGCGCGAATACGCCGCTCGCCAATTCCCTCACCGCCTGCGACAATGCCCTTGGGAAGCCGTCGATATCCCTCGCGAAGTCTGGCAACACGCCATGACTTGCGACCGTTTCTTCTATCCCCGCTTCTATCAACAACTGCCCCACCCAAACGCACAAGCCGCTTGATCTCTTCCCATATCTCTCCGCTCCCCACACCGCCTAAAACACCCGATACAGGCCGATGTCCAAAAACAACACTCCGCCGCTTGACCGCCCCCCAACGCTGTGCCAGCCTACGCTTTTGCCCTACCAACACACGGAGCCGCAAGCCCATGCCTCACCCCCAACCCCCCACAGCAAACCACAAAGCCTCTCAAAACCCCTTCCGTACGATCATTCCCGACGTCTCTCCCAAACACCCCGGACTTACGCAGATCCACGACCTCACGCGCCCTCATCCTTGGGGGATGGGCTTAATCGGCCTGATCAAGTGGCTCGCTTGGCAAACCGAAAGCATCCTCGGCAAAACCAAAACCACGATGGCCAAACAAGCCATCTCCGCCGCTTGCGAAACACTTGGCGCAGACGCTTCCCAAACCAAGCGTGCCCTCGATGCTTTCGACGCTATCTATCAAAAAGAACTCGAACAATCCGTCCCCAACGAATCCTACGCCGCCCCCGCAAGCAACCATTACCTCCATCCCTTCGAAGCCACGCGCAGACTCCGCTACTTCTCCGAAGATCTCCTCAACAAAGAATTCGATATCTTCTTTTCGCTTCTCCCCACCACGTTGATCCACGCCTATCTATCGCGCTTTTTCACCTTCCCACAAGGCGGATCATGGGCCGTTTTTGGAAACTCCAACGACTTCGAATACTCCACCGATATCCAATTCATGCAGATCGACACCCTCGCCTACAACCCCGAACACCAAACCCTTGTCGCTCTCGAACTCAAGATCGATGCCGAAGTCGGCGAACAGCAAATCTTCAAATACGCCATGATGACTGCCGCGCTCGAAGCTCGACAACATATCCTCCCCCACTCTGCACTCAAACTCCTGATCCTCGGCAACCAAGACGATCCCCACCACCAACACGCCCAAACACTCCGAAAGACCGCCCTTTCCCAACTCGATCAAAAACTCTACCCCAAACGCGGACTCTCCAAAGAAGACGCCGCAAACTATCACCCCCGCTGCAAGGCCCTCTTGGAAGACATGGAGCTTTGTCTCACCACATGGCAAGATCTCGGAGACTTTTTCGCCCAACAGCGCCTTTCCATCCCAACAGACGGCTTCAACGAAAGCTGCTTCAAACTGATCGATGGATTCCTTGCCTCCCTCGCGACACGCTATAGCCGAAAACAACAACGCCTTTTGTATACTCCCAAGAGTTAGGCCATTGGCGAAACCCCCGTGTTCGCGCCATTTCAAGCGACGGAGTGGCTGGTTTGAAAAACCTGTGATCTCTTCGCCAATACGGGGTCAAGGGGGCCGCGACCCCTTGTGGGGCGTGGGGCAAAGCCCCAAACCAAACAAACCAAACAAACCAAACAAACCAACAACATCACCCTCATCCCACCAACACGGAGCCGCAAGCCCATGCCTCACCCCCAAACCTCGGCCACCACTTACAGGACTTTATGGATCTCTCGTTGGATCGTTTGTTGGATGGTTTCGTGCTTTCTATGTGCCTCTTTTGTCGGATGCAGCGAGACGATCGAAGATGTGCCGATCCTCCAAGATGGGAAAGCTGACCTCCGCATCCTCTACGCCAACAACGCAGGCGAAGGCATCCAAGAAGCCGCCCGTTTTCTAAGCAAGGCTCTCACCGAGATGACAGGCGTCTCTTTCCCTGAACCCCAAGCCATCGCCCCCGACACCGACGCCAGCACCTTTTCTGAAAAAAAACTCCTATTGCTCGGACAATCTTTGCTTAAACAAGAACCTCTACGCAAAGAAGATATCGCTGCGCTTGGCCCCGAATCTTACACCCAACGCGGGCGACACATCGGAAACCAACGCATCTTGCAAATCGCTTCACCAAGCGTCGGTGGCGTACAATACGGAGCCTACGCCTTTTTGCGCAATCTCGGCGTTCGTTTCCCTCATCCCGGGCAAACCTACATCCCCAAACGCACCGATATCACTCTCAAGATCGGCGAAGCCCTCACCGAAAAGCCGGGATACGCCTTGCGCGGGTTCCATCACCACACCCAACACCCTATCCCCCTGTCGGTTTATCTGCTTGAACCCAACGAAGCCCACCTCCCCCGCGTGCGCGAATATCTCCAATGGCTCGCAGCCAACCGCCAAAACGTCCTCGGCTTTCACATGCTCAAAACCATCGACCGTTCACGTTGGCTCCCTTATATCAAAAAGATCGCCGATATCGCCCAAAGCTACGGCGTGATGCTTGCGATCACACTCAGCTTTGCCGACCAACAGCAAAACAACTTCAAGCTCCTCAATGACCTCACCCAATCCAAAGAAGATCAAGCCAAAACGATCACCACAGGACTCGATGAACTCGCCCAAGGTGGCTTTTCTCTGTTCGTCCTCCAATTCGGAACCAGTGAATTCACCAAAGTCCGCGATCAAGTCGCCCTCCACTGGCTTGATACCGCCGCCAAACACCTTGCAGCCAAAAAGCTCCGTGTGTACGCTTGGATCCACACCGAAGGAAAACTCAAGGCCGACGACAACAAAAGCTATTACTTCCATCTTCCTGAACGCTCGGTCCCAGAGATGGGCGCTTACCTGCACACCACCATGTTCTACGATCTCAAACATCCCGCACCTGTCTATGGAAACAACCACTTCAACCACCAAAAAGATTTTTTCGATCGCGTCTACGGAAAGCGCCCTGTCGTGTATTTCCCCGAAACCGCTTGGTGGCTCGGGTTTGACAACAACCTCCCGCTTGCGCTGCCAATTACGGGTTATTCGCGTGCGCTCGATATCCTCGAAGTGCTCGCAGGAAAAGATATCGACGGACACGTCACATTCACAACGGGCATGGAGTGGGGTTATTGGATGTACGATCATTATCTCACCCGCGTGACGTGGGATCGCAACACTACATGGGATGCTTACCTCGATGATTTCTCCCGATACTTCGGCTCAGACAACGCCCCCAAGATCGCTCAAGTGATCAAAGATTGGACAAAACGCCAAGTTGACGACCTCTACGGCCCGATGCCCGAGATGATCTTTTACATCGCAGGCGAACTCCCTCAAGACGAGATCGGCCAATCTGCGGGGATCTTAGCGCGCAGTCCCAAACGCCCCTTCCGCGAGATCTACGATCTCTCCGAAGCCGATTACAAAGCATGGGAAGGCGGACAATGGAAACGACTCACCGAGATGGAAACCGCCTACAATGCGCTGTTTGCCAAACTACCTGACGCTCAAATATCCCATCCCATCGCACAAAAGCTCTCACAAGAACTCCGCGCCACTTTGCAATTGTTCGTTTGGCGTGTCCAACATACTCGTCTGCTTTATGATGCAGTGCGCTCTTGTCGCCTTGGCCGCACAGACGGAGGAAAAGGCGCTGCCTCAGACGAAAACACCCGAAAATCCGAGCGTGAGAAAGCACGTAGCCTAATCGATCAAGCCAAGGCACTCTCTCAAAAAGCCATCGCTCTCGTCCAAACCATCGAAAAAGATATCTACCGCTACCCGCCCGAGATCTTGATCACCCAACGCAAAAGCCTCACCTCCTACCCCTTCGGATACCTCTGGGAAACCTCGACTGGATTTTTCTGGACACGCCGCGACGAACAAGCGGAAAAGCTCCTCAAAAAATCTTCGGGCGAGATCAAAGATGGCTGGCTCGACCCTCAACCCCCCGTCGTTTGGCGCGTCAACCAAAAAGACCTTGCTCTCAAAAAACCCGAAAATCCCGCCATCAAAACCATCGTCGGATCTTTTATCCCCACCCTGATGTTCGCCCTCCCCAAAGAAGACGTCCCCGACGGAAAGACCGCTCCTGCGTGGCGCATCGGCACTGACCATAACAACAACGGCCTCCCTGATCCCGACACCACCGACTCCCTCGACGATGGCAAGATCGAGCTCACCAACGGAAAACCCACCTATTCCGTGCAAAAACGCCTCTACCGCCTCTTGATCTTCGACAAAGCCGACAACGAACTCGGCGCGCTCGGACTCCAAGATCTCCAACTCTCTTTTACCCTCGAACGCGACGCAAACAACCGACTCACCGCCATCTCCAACGGAGAGATGCGCTGCCGTATCGTCCTCGAAGAATTGATCGCCATCGCCACACAGGTCGCTGGCATCGAACGCGACGGGCTGATTATCCTGATGGCCGATCTGCTCGGCTTCGATCCCAAAGCCCCTCCCCGCGACTTTGAATTGGTGATCGCTCTCAACGCCTTTGAAAAAATCCCGTCTCCTTGATAAACGCACCAACGACACACCCGAACGCTGCTATTTCCTTGACATTCCACGCCACAAGCCCCACCCAAGGTCACAACCAAACGACGCAGAGGCCGACCCACAAAAGCATCTCGCACAACACCACCCCCTCCACAAGGAAAAACCGATGAGCAAAGGAAAGACAACACTCCCGTCCTGCGGGCTTTATCGAACAGGCCGCGCTCTAAAAGGCCAAGAGACCGATATCCCTGCGGGAAGTTTGGTCATGTTTCACAACCATTCCAACCGAGATATCCCGATGTTGCAGCTACCCCGCGAAAATACGCACAACGTCTGGAGCTTTCACGAACAAGGCCCCGGCATCGAAGATGACGACGCATTTATCGCCGCCCTCCAGCCCCTTCTCGATCAAGGGTTTTATTTTCTGCGCGAAGAACTCTCGACACCTGATGGCCAATTTCCGAAAAATGCACTGGTTCAGCTCGGCTACAACCGCAAAGGCGATCCCATCCTTTTCATCGCCCAGCGCAGCAAAGACCACAACAACCTGTTCTTTGCAGAAACAGGGTATCGCTTCGAGCAACTCGATATCCTCAAAAAACTCGGACCCGAGCAGCCCCTCTGGTTCACAGGCGCACCAACGGAACAAGAACACGATCAACACACCCACAGCGGCGGCGAATTATTGAATTAATAATCGGATTTACGCAGTTCGAACATTTTTGTGGGGTGTCACCCCATACGCGCCTTGTTAAGGCGGAAACACCGTAGAGTCGAGAATGATCGCTCTTTCTTTTGTCGGCCCCCAGGTCCGTTCGCTGCTCGATGTCCCGATACACGGGCGGTTCGCGAACCGCCCCTACGCAAACATGGCCTTGCATCGAAGACGGATGGAACGAAAGAATCGAAGACAAAGCACACGCAAACATACAGAAAAAGACGGAGGATACGACCTCCGTGTAGGGTGTGATCAAAGGTCGGGGCGTATGGCATACGCCCTTGCCCCATTCACGGGGATTTT
>CAUJFU010000029.1 GCA_963169055.1 Myxococcota bacterium | reverse complement strand
GAGGGGTGTGGCGTTGGGGATGTGCTTCGTTTATAGCCGATGGATGGGAGGTTTGCGAAGATTTGGTGGGCGTGGCTTTGGGTGGAGAGGGGGCTTGGGCTTGTTCGAGGTGAGCGAAGGCTTCGTTGGCTTTGTCGATGGCGGTGCGAGGGTCGTTTTGGAAGACGCGAACACGAAAGAGATATTTGTTGGTGCGGTCGGCGCGGAAGGGAGCGTCGGGGGCGCGCAAGAGTTCGTTGATGCGCTCGACTTCGGCTTTGGTGATGGCGGCGGGAGGGTAGCCCCATGCTTCCATCGCTTCGGTTGCGGTGTAAGCGCGGTTTGCGCCGTCGCGCTGGAGCAAGAGGGTGGAGAGCGGAAGCAGGCTGGCGTGGGTGAGCGGCCCTGATTCGATCTCGGCATCGCGGCCTGTACGGGCTTTTTCGGCGGCGGCTTTGTAGGCAGGGTGGTGTTGGCGGCGTTCTCGCCAAAGATATCCCCCTCCCGTCCCCTTGAGTTCGTTTTCTTCGCCGATGTGGGGGAGGTGGACGTTTTCGGTTCCTGCTTGGAGCAAGGCCGTTTGAAGGGCTTCACGGGCCTTTTCATCTCCGTGAACCAAGAAGATCTCGCGGGGTGCGAGGGCATGAAGTACAGAAACGATCTGCGAGGTGTCTGCGTGTGCGCTGAGTCCGTATGTGCCGACGCCACAGCGAAGTTTGACGCGCTTTCCGTACAGGTCGAGTTCGCCGCCTCCTGCGCTGAAGACTTCTTGGATACGGCGGCCCGGGGCTTCTTCGTCTTGGTAGCCTGTGATGCCGATCCAGCAGTTTTCGTGTTCGGCGAGTTCGCTTGCATAAAAGGGGCTTGGACCGCCTGTGAGCATCCCTGAGCTAGAGACAAAGATCGCAGGGCGGAGCTTGGCGGCTTTTTCGCGTTCTTGGGGTGAATAGACGGGGATCGCCGCACCTTTTTCAAAGAAGAAGGGATCGCTGAGCCGCTCGGTGCGCTTTTTCATCCATGAGGTCAAGTATTCGGGGAAAGAGCGGTAGATGCCGCAGACTTGCTTGACCATACCGTCGATAAAGATCGGTGCTTCGGGGATCTGCTTTTTTTCCATCGCACGCGACAAGATCAAGATCACCTCTTGCGCCCGTCCGATGGCAAAAGCGGGGAAGAGGATGGCTCCTTTTTGTTCGAGGACTTTTTGGACTTGCTGGATGATGCGTGTTTCTTCGGCCTTGCGGTTGGCGTGCAAACGTCCCCCGTAAGTGGACTCCATGACGACAACATCGGGGCGGATTTTGGGGAGTTCGAGGCCGGGGATGGTGAGTTGGTCGGTGCAAGAGATATCGCCGCCCATCAAGATCGAGCCTTCTTTGGAGACGAGGTAGACACAGGCTGCTCCGAGGATATGGCCCGCAGGAAAGAAAAAGACGGACAGTTTCCCATCAAAAAGCCGAAGCTCTTGTTTCATGTGTACGGGACGCGCTTGTTGCAACAGTCCTTCGGCGGCATTGGGCGGATACAAGGGGATATCGCCTTCGCGTTCGTAGTTGCCTTGCATGATCTTGAGCGAGTCGAGCAAAAGGATCTGCGAAAGGGCAACCGTCGGAGGAGTCATATAAATCGGCACGTTGGGATAGCTTTGGTGGATAATCGGCATCGCACCAAGGTGATCCATGTGCGCATGAGTCAGGATGATCGCATCCAATCCACCGCCCTCTTGGATCGGCGCAAGCCACGGCAGGCTATCGCCATCGCGTGGATTCATACGGATGCCGCAATCCACCAAGATCCGCTTTCCTGCGATCTCCACCAGCGTACAAGAAGCTCCCACTTCGTCTGCACCGCCTAAAAAAGTCAGTTTCATCCGATCGTTTCCTTCGTTTTTATCGAGATTTATGCAATTGGTTCGGTTTTGTGGGGCGCTGCCCCACGCCCCGCAAGGGACTGTCGCCCCTTGACCCCGTGTAGGTGGGGCGAACCTCATACGAAGATGGAAGTTTGCCCAGTATTCCCCCTTGACCCCGTGTAGGTGGGGCGAACAGATGTTTTCCAAATCAATGATGGCTCCGCTTGACATGGCGCGAACACGGGGTTTTTTCTCCACAAGTGATGCTGACATCTCGTCGGTTTGATCGCTGTTTCGAGGGGATCAGAGCACGTTGTTGGAAAGGCGGCGTTGACAAGAAGCTGTTGCCTTCTTGCCAACGCCGCCTTTCGCGTGTTGGTGTTTGAGCATAGACCGAAACGTGAGTTTGGCAAGAGGTGATCGGGGCGAGCGTTCGCACCAAATTGAATTGGACGTTGGACAGATCAGCCCTTGTATTCGCCGATCACGGGTCGATCAACAACGCCGAGATGATCTTCGATCAGTTGTTCGAGAAATAGGACTTTTTCGGGTTCGCTTATTCCTGAGAGAAGTTTGATTCGTTGTTTGTTGCGCAATATGGCGTGGAGTTCGTAGGTGAAGCTCGGGCCGTATTTCCCACGCGAGACATGTTGCTTGCAGTAGAACTGTTGGAATTCTTCGGCAGGAAGAGTGCGGCTGCCCCACCAAGGCAAAGGGGCGTGCTGGATAGACAACAGCCCGTGTTGGACGGTGATGGTGGTGGTGTTGATAAGAAGTGCGAGAGAGTAGTACAAAAGGGCTATGCTCACGCCGAGAAAGCACAGGATTAAGAACAGAATGAGCCAGACAGAGTCATTCGCGTAACTCGACTTGGTTTCGTTATAGAGCGCCAAAGCCGCGCCGGCGAGGAGCGCGCAAACAAGCACGGTGGCGATCTCTGCAAGCGTAAACCAGCGCCAACGGACACGCAGATAATGTTCGTCGTGTTGCAGCGTCATGCCTTCGGGAAGTCCGAGGGGGATCGGTTTTTGGATACGGGGAGCACGTCTTTGAGGGCGGTTGATCGGGTCTTTTTCGAAGCTGTCTTCTTCGGTGTCTTGAGCCGTTGGAGGCTTTGGGTTGCTGCCGTCGCGTTTGGGGCTTGTCGTGGCGAGTTCGTCTTCGGAAAAACGAAAGACAGTATGGCAAGCAGTACATTTGGCGAGCAGTCTGTCGAGGTTGATGCCTTCAGAACTGATCGGGTTTTTGCAGTGGGGGCAGAAGATCTGCATGGTGGGTTCCTTTGCTTGGATTGAGGGGAAATTGCGGGAGATGTAGGGTTTTGTTTGTTCTAGACTGTCTCTGCTGGGCATTGAGCCGATCAGCCCTTGTATTCGCCGAGTACAGGTCGATCGACGATGCCGAGGTGTTCTTCGAGAAGTTGTTCGATGAATAAGACTTTTTCGGGTTCTTCGTGGTATTGAAGTAGAGTGATCTGTTGTCCGTCGCGCAATATGGCGTGAAGTTCGTAGAAGCCTGTTTTACCGTCTTTGCTGTGTGTGAGATTTTTTTTGCAGAAGAGTTGTTCGAGATCCTCGATGGGAAGGGTGCGATTGCCCCACCAAGGCAACGGGGCGTGGCGGATGGAGAGTTTTCCGTGTTGGACGGTCACGGTGGTTTCGTTGAGGAAGAGAGCGAGGGTCAAGAAGATAAGGCCCCCGCCCGCCACACAAAAAGGTAACGAAAACAGGATTTCCCCCAAACCACTCCCCCCAACGTTTCTCATCCAAGAGATCAAGACAAGGTTCACAAATAAGCTAACGCCCGCCACGAAGTAAGCGGCAGGCCGAAACCAACGCCAGTGGATGCGCAGGTGTTGCTCGTCACGTTGGAACGTTACGCCTGTGAGGACGTCGGGTTGGGCGGGCTCTTGGAGGTATTTTTGAAATAAGTCGATCAAGCCTGACAACCAAAACAACCCAATCATGGGTTCTTGGGGGCGTTTTTGGGATGGGTCATTCGAGTCTGTACTGTGTTCTCTACCCGTGCTTTCTTCCTTGATGGGGGCTTCTAGGTCGTTGGTGTTATGTTGGGAGCTTGCGGTGGCGAGGTCGTCTTCGGAAAAACGAAAGACGGCTTGGCAAGAAGCACATTTGGCGATCATTTTGTTGATGTTGATATCTTCGGATATCACGGGATTTTTGCAACTAGGACAAGATATCTGCATGGTGGATTCCTTTGCTTGGAGTGGGGGGGGGCGTCGTCTATTGGGTTCTTCTTTTCGACGCCAAGTGGATCAGCCCTTGTATTCGCCAAATACCTTTTGATCGGTGATGCCAAGGTGCTCTTCGAGAATTCGTTCAAGGAACCATACTTTTTCGGGATCTTCGATGTTATTGAGGAGTTCGATTTGCTTTCCGCTGCGTGAGATGGCACAGAGTTCATAGGTCACTGAGGTTTCGCGTCTTTTGCGCCGGATGTGTTGTTTGCAGAAGAATTGTTCGAGATCATCAACAGAAAAGGTACGATTTCCCGGCCAAGGCAAAGGGGCATGGCGAATGGAGAGCGTTTTGTGCTGGATGCTGATCGTGGTTTCGTTGGCGAGGAATACGATGCCCATGTAGATCAGGCCGAAACCAAACACAAGAAAAAAACACGGAACGAAGTCATCAACGAAATCACCGCTGAATGTTTTCCAGATCATCGAGAGCAGGGAGACATTCCAAGCGATGCCGACGAACACCATGAGATAGGCGGTGGGTGTATACCAGCGCCAATGGACGCGCAGTTGTTGCTCGTCGCGCTGGAGTGTTACGCCCGCAGGAAGGGCGAATAATGCGGGTTCTTCAGGGGGAGCCGCGAAGCTTGGGGTGGCTTTTGTGCGGCTTTCCTCTTTTTTTTCTTGGGCGTCTGGAGTGTCTGAGTCGTTGGCTTTGTGTGAGGAGTTTGTGGTGGTGAGGTCATCTTCAGAAAAACGAAAGACTTCGTGACAAGAAGCGCATTTGGCGATTCGTTTTTTGTGATTGATATCTTCGAACATCACGGGATTTTTGCAGCTAGGACAAGATATCTGCATGGTGGGTTCCTTTGCTTGGAGTGAGGGGATTGCGTAGCCTTTTGGGTTCTCTCGGAGTGGCGTTTGGTGGGTTTGAATCTTGCGTAAATTGGCGGAGCAGCGCAAGGGGTAATTCGCCAAAAGATGCCTGCATCGGCCTTTTCTTTTGGTGGGGCTGACGTCATCCTCGATATAGGATAGGACTTACGCAGTTGCCCAAAAAAGCCGTGTTCGTACAAGCTCCAGCGACAGGGTCGTCTGGTTGAAAAACCTGTGATCTCTTCGCCAATGCGGGGTCAAGGGAGCCGCGCTGAGGGCGCGGGGCGTGGGGTAAAACCCCACCAAACAAACCCAACCGCGTAAGTCCTCTATGGGTTTGATTTTTTGCGCGAGTGTGTCAGGATGCGGCAAGAAAGAGAGGCAAGCGTATGGCAGAGTGAAGGAGCTTGTCGATCTTTGGTGTATGCCTTTTGGATGTTTGGGAAGCGCGTATTGGGTGGATGTTTGAGAAGCGAAAGGAGAGAGCGATGGCGGTTCGTGTGGTGACGTGGAAATGGGATGACGCAGAGCAACCGAAGTATCCAGAAGAATTCGAGATCCTCAAGAAGGCCGTGTTGCAAGTGACGGATATCAAGACCAATCGAAACAAGTATTACGCCATCGAGCTGCACCACGCGAAATCCATCAAAAAAGACCAAGCGTTTCGGGTTTTTACGCATTATGGTCGTACAGATGATCTCGAAAATAACCCAGACAGCGGGCAGAAAGAGTGTCGTTATCTCGATAGCAAGCCCGAAGCCGAAGCGGTGTACGATCAGATCTACAAAGAAAAGACTTCGGCACGCAAAGGCTACCGCGAAGTGGCGTTGGCGAGCAGCAAGATCGGCTCACAAAAAGCACGAGGAAGCAGCAGCGGCGAGGTCGACCAAAAGACCTTGCAGCGGATCGAAGTGACAGAGAGCGAAAAGCCCGAGGAGCCGGATGTTTCGTTGCCGCGACTGGAAGAAAAAGTGCGTGGTTTGGTGCG
This sequence comes from Myxococcota bacterium, assembly GCA_963169055.1. Classification (GTDB taxonomy): domain Bacteria; phylum Myxococcota_C; class UBA6777; order UBA6777; family UBA6777; genus JAKLKB01. The sequence continues at coordinate 8,927 of CAUJFU010000029.1, read as the reverse complement.
TTATCTGTACGACGAGGCGGTGGGTGCGCTGACTTCGCGTGTTCAGGCCAAAGTGACCGCGCATGGTATCGAGACGCCTCTCGGTGTCCTAACCATCGGACAGATCGAGCAGGGAGAATCGATCCTTGGGGATATCTACAAACAGCTTCAAAAGAAAAAGCAGACGCCGAAAGTGGCGGATACCTTGCGCGATCTATCGAGTGCTTTTTACACGGTGATCCCGCACCGTTTTGGGCGGAGCCGTGAAGCTGCTGAAGCCGCGATTATCCGGGACTTAAACAACTATCAAGCCAAACAAGAGACGTTGCAATTGATGAAGGATATGTTGCGCGTCAATGGTGAGAGCGGCTTGTTGCACGATGCGAAGGAAGAAGAAGAGTACGCCGCGTTGGGTTGTTCCGTCGAAGCGATCGAGGCGAAAAGCAGCGAGCACAAAAAGATCGAGGAGCTGGTGCTTGAAAGCCAAGTCGATACGGACGATATCGAAGTCTTGCAGATCTACAAAGTGTCGCGTCCCGAAGAAGAGGCCCGTTATCTGGCCGATATCGGAAACGATCAGTTGCTTTTTCATGGCTCGCGGATTCAAAACTGGGTGGGGATTTTGTCGCGGGGGCTGTTGATGCCCAAGGTGGTGGTGAAGCTTGGTGTGGGCCGTACAGACGAAGGGTGGTTGGGCAGTGGTATGTATTTTGGGAACGCTGCTTGTACGAGTTCGGGCTATACTTCGGCGGGAAAAAAAGGCACTTCGATCATGGCGATTGCCCAAGTTGCGCTGGGCCGCGTCAAGCAATACGAAGAGATCACGTATGGCATCAAGGCTCCACCGAAGGGGTATCATAGCTGCCATGGGGTTAGTGGAACGGAATTCGAAGACGACGAATTTGTGGTGTACGACGAGAAACAGCAAAAACTGGCGTATCTTGTGGAGTTTCGGGGGGGTCGCGTGTGGTACTGATCGATTCGGTGAGATGGCGGCCAACAAGTCTGCGCATCATCCGAAACGCCGAAGACGGTCGCGTGTGGTACTGATCGATTTGATGAGATGGCGGCTGTGTCGAATACGGACGGATCAGGCGATAAAGGGCGATCCGAAGGGAGGTTCGAGGTGAAAACAAAAGTGGTGTTGATCGATTTGAACCGGGAGATGATGAAGGCTTGGCGCGAAGTGTTTTTGGCGCGAGAGGGGGAGTTGGATGAGTTGGAGTTGGAGATCCGTCACGGTTCGATCTTGCGTCAAGAAGTCGATGCTTGGGTGACGCCCACCAACTCACATGGCGAGATGGACGGAGGATTGGATCGGGTGTTGGTGGAGCATTTTGGCGATATCATCCAAGAGCGCGTACAGTCGGCCATCGCAGAACAATTCGATGGCTTTTTGCCGGTGGGTTGCGCGACTTGTGTGGAAACGGGGGCCGAGATCCCGCGCTATCTGATATCCACACCCACCATGAACGAATCCGCCCAAGACATCAGCGGAACCGTCAATGTTGCGTTGGCTTGTGCTGCGGCGTTTCAAGCCATCCACATCCACAACGACAAACATCCCGCAGATCCGATCCGTTCGGTAGCGATCCCCGGGCTTGGCGCGCAAACTGGGCAGGTTCCTGTGGATATCTGCGCGCAATTGATGTGGAGCGGGTACACACTCTTTCGCCGCCACCAGCTTCCAAACTACCAAGTGATGCAAAAAGTGTTGGCACGCACGCTCAAAGGGATGAAAAAGCTCCAAGATTATCGCGCACAGCCCGTTGTGTACGATGTGAAGGAAGAAGATCTCGAGTGATCGAATCAGAAAAAGCTGTGTTAGGGTTTGGGTGTGATGGAGAGGAGGGTGAGGGGAGAAGACAGGCGGGCGTTGGCTTCTTCGAGGCGGGCGCGAGCGCCGAGGGCAGCGGTGGTGGCGTGTGTGGTGGCTTGTGAGAGCAGGGCGGCGGCTTCGCGGACTTGGTGAGCGTTGACTTCGAGGAGGCCGATACGGAAGCGACGGCGATCATCGTCTGTGATACCGAGCAACATCCGCCGCCGAGCCGCGTCTAGTTGTTGTTTGGGGGCGAGCACGCGGTCGAGTGCGCCGACCGCACCGAGGCGGGATGCGTCGATGGCTTCGTCATTGATGGCGTCGGAGTTGGCGTATTCAGCGACGTTTGCGAAGACTTGGAGAGTTTCGATGAGGTTGGGATCGCGGTAGGACATCATCGGCAGCAAACCCGAATCGCCTGAGTAGAACGAGAAACCGCCGTAGGCACCGCCTTGAACGCGGATCTTTTGATAGAGCAGATCGTTGGAAAGGACTTCGGCCAGCATCTCGAAAGCAGGGGCACGTGCGTCAAGCATATCGGGCATCTGGAGGACTTGCGCGACGTAATTGACTTCTGCGGGGATCTCTACACCGATGTGACGGGGCAGATCGAGATGAGGTGGTGGTGTGGGGAGCGCGTGGGAGCCTGCGGGGAGAGCGCGCAAGAAGGTCGATAGACGGGGGTGGATCTGGTCAAGGATCTCTGGATCAGCGGCGATGTGGATCTGCAAGCGGTTGCGCACAAAGATCTGGGTTTGGAGGTCGGCGATGTGTTGTGCGGTCGCTTCGGTCTCTTCGTCAAGATGGCGAACAAGACCTTGGAGGAATTGGATCTGTGTGGTGCCTTCCCATTGTTCGCGCCGCCAGTGGGTAAAGTCTAAGGCGGCGGCTGCCCGTAGATAGGCGAAGTTGTGGCCGCTCGGGATCAGTCGGCTGTGCGCTTGACTGGCGGCAGCGCGGATCAGATCGCGCAGGCGCTCGTATTCACGGGTGTTGGAGGCGGTGAGCAGATCCGTTAGGATAGAAAAGAATTCGTCGGTGTTGCGTGGGAGGAACTTTCCATCAAGCAGGACGCGCTGAAAGGGAGAGCGGTTGTGGAGGTGGCGGCCAACGGTGGGGCTTGATCCAAAACCGCCCGTGTGTTGGGCGATACGGACGGCCATCTGATCGTAGGTGAAGCCCGCTGCCCCGAGACCTACGGTGGCGCGCCCAAACAGCGGAAGATAGGGGATGTGCTGTTCGGCGATATCCCTCATATCGAAAGATAGACCGACGTACACAAGACCATTCGTAAACAGCGGATGTTCGACGATCTCCACCCCTTCGAGCGAGTGGATCTGGGTGGGGATGGTTCGGACATCACGAGGGATATCGTGGAGGTCGAGTTGGGGGAGGGTGGCGAGGGCTTCGGGATCGGGCGGCGCTTCTTGGGACTCTTTGAGTGCAAGGGCTTCTTGGCGGATGGATTCGATCTCAGCGGGGCTGAGTTGGGCTTTGCGTTCGGCCATCTTGGCTTGGAAGGCGGCTTGTTTTTCTTGGGCGAGAGTATTGGAAGGTTGCAAGATCAAGCGGATACGATGGGGATTTTCGATAAGTCGCTTGCGCAACATCTCTTCAAAGAGGCGCGGTTGGGCTTGGTAGGCCGCACGGGCTTGTTCAATCAGGGTGGAAAACGTCAGCCCGGACTTGGGATCACCGCCAAAAAACCACGGTGGATTGGCGCGCATCATCAGCATGATCGGAAAGGGTGGGTTGATCTCCTTGCCGTAAAGCTCGATCTGATGGAAGGTTGCTTCGATCAAGGCAGGGTCGATGCCTTCTTTGACGATCTGGCGCAGCGTTGAAAAGATCAAGGCTTCGATGTCATCGGCCTTTTGGGGATCGGTTCCGCGCAATCCGACGTGTGCGATGCTTTCGCGGATATCGTTGTCAAAGCCCGAAGATGGGAAGAGATCTTGGCCAAGCTTGGAGTCGACCAAAGCCTTGCGTAGCGGGCCCGCAGAAGTCCCATAGATGGCGTTGATCGCGATCTCCATCAACAAGTTATCCAAGACATCGACGGTTTCACCCACCAACCAGCACAACGAGACAAAGGTTTTTTCCTGCAAAGGCTCGTCGTCACCGACAGGATAGGACTCGTTGATTTGGCGTGGTGCATCAAAGCGCGGCTGTGCAGGAAGAGAAGAGTCCACTTGTACGCGCTCGAAAGGGGCCAGTACTTCGGCAAGAAAAGCAAGGTTTTGATCGAGCGGGACGTCGCCGTAGAGAAAAAAGCGGGCGTTTGAGGGGGAGTAGTATCGTCGATGAAAGTCGACAAAGGCTTCGTAGGTGAGATCGGGGATCTTGTCGGGATCGCCGCCCGAATCGAGCCCGTAGGGAGTGTTGGGGAGAAGCTCTTGTTGGATGGCGCGATAGGCGAGACTTTCTGGAGAGGCATAAACGCCCTTCATCTCGTTGTAAACGATGCCGCTGATCATCAACGGGCTGTTGGGGTCGTTCGGGTCGGCGAGTTCAAGGTGATGGCCTTCTTGAAGCAACGTCTCTTTTCGCAGCAGCGGGTGGAAGACCAGATCAGCGTATACACGGGCAAGATTGAAGTAATCAGCGCGAACTGCCGAAGCCACGGGGTAAACCGTGCGGTCGGGCCACGTCATCGCGTTGAGAAAGGTGTTGAGGGTGCGTTTGCCTAGCTCATTGAAGGCATCTTTGACGGGGTAGGTTTCGGAACCTGCGAGAACGCTGTGTTCGAGAATATGCGCAACGCCCGTTGAATCAGGGGGGGGAGTGCGGAAACCGACGGAAAACAAGTTCTCTTCGTCGTTGCAGTGGAGGTGGAGGACTTGTGCGCCTGTTTTTTCGTGCGTGGCCTCATAAGCGCGGACTTTGATGTCCTCGATGACGGTCACTTGGGTGATGCGGAATCCGTGTAAAACGGTCTCGGCGTTGTGGGTGGCGGCGGGGGTGATCGCACGTGACATACAGCATCCTTTCTAGTGTTGGGGCGATTTGGCCCTTGGGTGCTTAAGCGACAACGAATATAAGCAAGCGTCTTTGTTTGCGCTACCTTCTTGTGGTGCTTTTGCATGAGGGCCAACACGGGACGAAGGAACGCGAGTCCCTTGCGGAGTTTGGGGTTCCAACCTCACACAAACCATTCGGTCGGCCCTCTCTGTACTTGTTTTCGTTCTGGTGGTTGGTATGGTGCGGTTGCATGATGTTTTTTGTGCAGGCGCGTGTTGGGTGAGGATGGCAGATCAACGGTGTATCGATCGAACGGATACAACGGAGGGAAACGCGATGGCTGATATCGCATGGGCGTTACGAACCGAAGTGAAGGCAGAGCAGTTGGATGCCTTTGAAAAAGAGGGTCTTTTGTCGAAAGAAGCGCATGCGGATGCGCTCGAATGGATCGGGAAAGAGCGTGCGTCATGGATCACATGGCGAGCATTCGTCTCATATGTGTTTTTGTTTTTGGGCATCGGTTTGTTGGTGGCGGGGGTGATCTTTTTCTTTGCTTACAACTGGGCTCACATGGGGCGTTTTGTGAAGTTCGGTCTGTTGGAGATCGCGATCCTTGGGTCGGCGTTGGTCGCTTGGCAGCGGGGGTTGGAGACGCTTGGAGGGCAGGCTTCGCTGTTGCTGGCGATCTTGTTGGTGGGGCCGCTGTTGGCGGTGTACGGGCAGACGTACCAGACAGGGGCTGATGCTTTCACGTTGTTTATGGGATGGTTTTTGTTGGTGTTTGGATGGGTGCTGATCAGCCGTCTTGCGGCGGCGTGGTTTGTGTGGTGGGTGTTGGTTCTTTTGACGGTCGTGTTGTTTTGCGCCCAAGTCATCCCTGATCGTCTGGGCGGACTTTCCGCGTTGTCTGCGATGATGGCGATGAATGCGGTGGCCTTGGCCGTTTGGGAATCCCTCTCCGTCAGTCGCTTTCCATGGTTGCAAACCCCCGTGCGATGGGTGCCTCGCGTGTTGTTGATCGTGATCCTTTATGCTCTATCTACCGCGATGGTTCTCGTCATCACGGAAAGCCGCTATATGCACGACGAGCTCCCGCATTTTCGGCCTTTTTGGGTGCTTGGTTATGTTGTTGGAATGCCGCTGCTGGTGTGGGTGTATGCGATGCGCCGTACAGACCTGTTTGCGTTGGTGGGAGTGGCCCTGAGCTTTGTGGTTGTTTCTACGACCTTTGTGGGCCGTTGGATGAGAGACGGGCTAGAGACATTTTTCTTTTTGAGCTTGCTTGTGATCGCGGAAGTGGCCCTTGCGGCCTTTTTGTTGCGAAAGGTACATCACCATGCCCAATCCAAATAACGAAAAGAAACGATGGCAGCAGCTTTTGGAGCGATGGCGCGAGCAGCAGCTTTTGGACGCAGCGACCGAAGAAAAGCTCTCTCAGCGTTTGTTGCATACGGTCGATTCGACTCCTTGGTATGTTCGCTTTTTGGTGGGGATCGGTGCTTGGCTCGCCGCGATCTTTTTTTCGATTTTTTTGGGAGTCACCGAGATCTACAAAAACCACGGAGCGGCTTTTGTTTTTGGCGCTGCGGCTTGTCTTGTGGCGGCCTACTTGTTGCGTCAAAGGCTCGGTGACTTTGTCGAACAAATCCTGATCGCAGGCAGTCTCGTTGGTCAGATCTTGATGCTTTTTGGCCTTTCCAAATCGTTCTCAGGCCGCGATGCTCTTGTGCAATTTTTACTGATCGTGGTGGGTTTGCAGAGCGTGATGTTTTTGCTCAACACCTCGCTCGTTCTGCGTTTTTTGGCCGTCCTGTTTGGCAGTACTGCGCTGTTCGGGGTGATCCATCAGCAACAACCTCACGCGATCCATGCCTTGGTGATCGTGTACGCAGCCTTGCTTCCGATCTGTTGGTGGATGCGTTCGGGTCACCCTCAAGGCGAATCGTCTCTTCCTTGGTTTGGAGAGCGCGGCTGGTTGGGAACGAAAGAGAATTTTTGGAGTGTGCTTGGGAACGGTATCGCGGTGTCGTTGGTGTGTGCCTTGATCTTTTCGGCCTTGCCAGAAGTCAGCCGAAAGTTTCGGGTCTTGTCGTGGATTCCTTCTGCGGTGGGCATCGGGGCGGTGTGGTTGGGTGTGGTGTGGCGCTTGTTGCAACGTGAGCAAAAGGCTGTGGACATCGAGGTTTTGGTTGTTGGATGTGGGATGCTGCTGTTTTGCGGTTTTTCTTACAACACCCCGGGCGTCTTGATCGCTGGATTGTTCGGAACCTTGGGCTTTGCAGAGCGCGACCGCTTTTTGATGGGTTTGAGTGTTGTGGCGTTGCTGTTCTTTCTTTCCGCGTACTACTACAACATGAACATCACTTTGCTTGTCAAATCGTTTGCGCTGATGATCCCGGGCCTGATCTTGTTGGGCTTGTACCGCTATCTTCGCTTTCTTGAAGCCCCTTCCACCGGCTCAGCCAAGGAGCAACATCATGCGTAATACGATCTTTTGGGTCGCAACAGCCGTCGCTTTGTTGGTCCCCAACTGGCTGATCTTTCAAAAAGAGCGGCTTTTGCGTGAAGGGAAGTCGGTGTACTTGCGCTTGGCTCCCGTCGATCCGCGCTCTTTGATGCAAGGCGATTACATGATCTTGCGCTACCAGATCAGCGAACAAGCCGAACGCCAACGCAAAACCATCCCACCTAGCGGTCGCTTGGTTCTCTCCGTCGATGCTCAAGGTGTCGGGTCTTTTCGTCGGATCGACAACGGCTCGGAAACACTCGCTCCCAACGAGATCTTCTTTCAGTACAAGTTCCGAAAAAACCGCGTCCAACTCGGTGCTGAATCTTTCTTCTTTCAAGAAGGGCGTGGAGCGTGGTATGACCGCGCACGCTATGCCGAATTAAAAGTCACGCCCGCAGGAAACGCCGTACTGGTCGGCTTGTGCAACGACGATCTACAACGCATCGTGGCCCCCCAACATCCATCTGCACAAACCACTCCACCCCTCCAAGCCCCCGTCCCTTCGTCTCCCTCGCGACCCACGACGTCTTCTCGCCCCGCTCGTGCTTCCTCGCTTCCTCGCTGACTCAAGCGCGGTGCATCTCAGAGGCTTCGGCGGGCGCTTTGTTGCCTTGGGCGGTGGCTGCGGGCAAAAGCCCAGCTTCGAGACGCCACGATTCGATCAAGGCTTCTCGGCGTGGCCAATCGACCTCAAACAACCATTTCACAAAGCCGTCGTGATCTGCTGGGATCTCGTCTGGCATGAACAGTTGGCAATCGATCCGCAAGGTCGCCCCCCAAATCGATGTGTTGAAGATCGTCGTCCCTGTCTTGCCCACCCAGTCGAGTGTCACGCTCAAGATCGGCCAATGCGGAAGCTGCTCGTGCAAGATCGATATCCCCATCGGCTTCGGATTCAACTGATATCTGTAATCCGATTTCTCCATCTTTTTTGGCGTCGCACGTGTCCCCTCCACAAAGATCACCGCGCTCACTCCGTCCTCTTCGATCTGCTTGGAAAAGCGCAATAACTCTTCTTCCGCCTTCTTCCGATCTGTGCGATCCACAAATGCGCACTTCGTCTCGTAGCACGCTGTCCCGATGGCCGGCACTTTCAGCAGTTCTTTCTTCAGAACCCACCGCAGATTCCGACCCAACTTCCACAGCGTGTAATACGCCGCCGCGATATCAAAAGTCGACTGATGGTTCATCATCACCAACATCGGGCCTTCGTATGCCTTCGCTTTCTCCGAGACTTCCATCCGAATCTTCGTTCGATTCACGGGAAACGCCGCCCCGATCTGCAATAACCCCCACGCTGTCGCAAACTTATCGGTGTATGTGCGCGGCAACTCTTTTCCTCTCAACCACCACACAAACTGAAAGAACTTGAGCGAGGTGTACCATACCGTCGGATAGATGATGTTGATCACCACCACCAGCAACGACGACAACAGTAAAAAGATTCGAGAGAGCATGATGTTTCCCCTTTCCTCTGTCTCGATTTGCTCCGTGTCGGACTTACGCATTTGGAGGGTTTTGTGGGGTGTCACCCCACGCCCCACAAGGGACTGTCGCCCCTTGACCCCGTGTTGGCGAACAGATCACCGTTTTTTTACCAACAGTTCTGTCGCTTGAAACACCGCGAACACGGGCTTTTGGGGCCAACTGCGTCATTCC
>CAUJFU010000028.1 GCA_963169055.1 Myxococcota bacterium | reverse complement strand
TGTCACCGAAGCTCCCGTCTTCAAAGTCCTTGCCGATTGGACTGGCATCCCTGTGGGCGAGATCTCCCTCGAAGAAAGCATCCGCTTGCTCAAACTCCAAGAACGTCTCGCCCAACGTGTCCTCGGCCAAGAACCCGCTGTTAAGGCGGTTTCCCAAGCCATACAAATGGGACGTGCTGGCCTCAAACGCGCCAGCCGACCCACCGCTGTCATGTTGTTCTTGGGGCCAAGTGGGGTCGGCAAAACCGAGCTTTGCCGTTGCTTGGCCCGAGAACTCTTCGGCCAAGAATCCGCCTTGATCCGCCTCGATATGTCCGAGTATGCCGAAAAACACAGCACTTCTCGACTCATCGGCGCTCCCCCCGGTTATGTCGGGTACGGCGAAGAGCGCCAGATCCTCGCTCAACTTCACCATCGCCCCTATAGTGTCGTGTTGATGGACGAGATCGAAAAAGCCCACCCCGAAGTCCTCGACCTTTTCTTGCAATTGTTTGAAGAAGGCCGATTGACCGACTCTTTGGGCCGCACCGTAGATGGCCGACACGCGGTCTTTATCATGACCTCCAACTTGCTCGCCGAACGTTTCCAACGCCAACGCAAAGCCGTCGGCTTCCAAGTCTCCGAAGAAGAATTCGTTCCTAAAGAAGAGATTGATACCGAACTACGGCGCTTTTTTCGACCCGAGTTCCTCAACCGCGTGGACGAAACCATCCTCTTCCAACCCCTTGTCGAAGAAGATCTACTCAAGATCGCACGTATGCACTTCGATGAATTGGCCGAACGTGCCGCAGCTCAAGATGTCCATCTGCGCGGAGATGACGATGCTTTGGCCGCTCTTGTCAAAAAAAGCCTCGATCCATCGCTTGGAGCCCGACCTCTCTTGCGTGCTATCGAACGCTATGTTGCCCGCCCTTTGAGTCGGATGCTACTCCAAGCCATGTCCCAACCTGACGCCCCACCCCTCAAAGCTCACCTGATCCTCGAAGCCGATAAAGACCTTCCTTCCCTTCTTCTCGAAGGTTCCGCACAATCTCCACCCCTCTCTCTTTCGGCCTCTCAGCTTCTCGCCAGCGACGATTGATCCGCACAACAGCCGCGTGGTTCGATGGTTTGTGGGGTTTTACCCCACACCCCACAAGGGAGCGCGGCTCCCTTGACCCCGTGTTTGACGGAGCGAACAGACGTTTTTCAAACGAACAGCCCTGCCGCTCGACGTGGCGCGAACACGGGGTTTTTTTGCTATTTTTTTTGTTGGATAGACCCACCGTCTTTGAAGGGTTCGGGATGAGGGGGGCCTTACTCGCTTTGCTGTTGATGCGATCGCAGTAGTTGTGCGTTTTGTGGTTTCCATCCGATCTGCACACTCGATCCCACGTTTAGCCCCATCTCTTCGACTTGATGGCGGGTGACAGAGGCGAATATCCGAAATCCCACATCGATCTCGATCTTCCATTGCGGATAGCTCGGATGGATCGAGCGGATCGTCCCACGCAACGGAGTATCGCTTGCAGAGGGCGTTTGCGCCGAAGCCAAAAGGATCTCTTCGCTGCGGATCACCACCCATACATCGCCTTGCTCAAGCGCAGTGTTGGATGGCGGAGGGTACGCCGTGATGGGGATCTCTATCCCCGCGATATCGACGAGCCACGCAAGGGCGTCCCGTTTGAGGATGCGCCCTTGTAAGATATTTTCTACACCAAGAAACCGAGCGACTTCGGGTGTTTTGGGGCGAGAAAACACTTCTTCTTTCGAGCCTTGTTGCACCACGCGCCCACCAAGCAAGACGGTGATGCTGTCCGCCAAAGCGTAAGCCTCCCGTAGATCGTGCGTAATCAATAACAGCGTCAACTGATGCTTGCGCTGCAATGTGCGCATCAGTTCCCAAAGCTCTTGGCGTAGGTTTTCATGCAGCGCTGTAAAGGGTTCATCCAACAACAATAGATGCGGTTGGCTCGCCAAAGCACGCACCAAGCCGACGCGCTGCCGTTCTCCACCCGACAAGGTGTGCGGCATCCGCTCCAACAATCCTCGGATATCGGTGGCCTCAATAAGCCCATCGACCACAGGTTGAAACAAATCGATCGGAACGTTGCGTGCTTTGGCGCTGTAAGCGATGTTGTCCCGAACGCAAAGATGCGGAAATAGCCCAAGATGTTGCGGAACATAACCAAAACCTCGCGACTCGATCGGAAACGCCGTGATATCACGCCCCAACAGGCGGATCGTTCCGCTCTGAACAGGGAGCAGCCCCAAAAAGCTCCGCAACAAGGTCGTTTTCCCCGATCCTGACGGCCCAAGCAACACATGACACTCACCCTTTGAAACCGTCAAATCGAACGCTTCGAGAGCAAACGAACCCACACAAACACGCAACGATTCAACCGAAAACATTCATCCCATCCTGTTTGCATCGACCGACCGCTGCAACAGCCGACGCGCAAGATACAGCGAACAGAGGCCGATCCCAACCATGATCAAGATCAGCGCGGCGGTTCCTTCGATATCGGCGGAAGCAAGGCGCAGATAGATCGCCACGGGGAGCGTTTCTGTGCGCATCGCCATGGTTCCCGCGAGCGTCACCGTTGCACCGAACTCTCCGAGCGCTTTGGCCCATGACAGCACGAATGCCGCCAAGATCCCCCGCCGCGCCAACGGAAGCACCACCGTAAAAAAGGCGTACCGAGGCGTCGCGCCCAAGGTTCGTGCGATCACCTCTATCTCGACAGGGATTTCATCAAAGGATGCTTTGAGCAGCCGCACCGCCACACCCAACACCGTGACAAACTGCGCAAGCAAGATCCCCGCAAAACCAAATACAAAGCGCACCGTGTGGGCTTGAACCCATTCACCCAACGGACTGCTGAAGAACATTAACAAGATCGCGCCCAAGGCCGCAGGGGATACGATGATCGGAAATTCCAGAAGGGTGTTGATCGCTTCGCTACCCCAAAAACGATAGCGAGACAGTGCATAGGCCGCAGGGATCGCGATGATCAACGCCATACACGAAGAGATCGTCGCTGTGATCAGGGAAAGTCGGATCGCAAAAAGACTGCGCTCCGAGAACAACATCCCCCGGAACACCGCCCCTTCCAAAAACCAGCCTAGCGAAAGGATCAATCCACCATACAAGATCAACACGGCAAACGCTGCCGTGATGGTGGTTCGACGCAATGTAGATGGCAACGCAGATTACCTTTTTAACCAATGTGCGGGGACGGAGTATTCTCCACCCACAGGCTTTTTTTCACCGATCCACGCAGCAGCAGCCTCGGCAGTCGCAAAGTAGCGATAATTCGCGTAGATCGCCCTTCCTTCGGGGCTTACTAAAAAAGACACAAAGGCTTGGGCGGCTGCGCGGTCTTGGGTGTACTTTGCGATCGCGACAGGGATGTAACCGATGCGCGGGATATCTTCTTTGGAAAGCGGGATCGTCTCGATCCGCGCAGGATCCCAATGCTCAAACACTCGCCATCCGATCACCGCATCGGCCATTTTGAGCGATATCGCTGTGGCGGTTTTTTCGCAAGATTCGGTGTAGTTGATCACGTTTTTTTGGAACTTCGCTCTTTCGTCTGGCGTGAAGCGGCGTTCGATGATCTCGACAGCATAAGTCCCGACACAGACGCCTTCAGGGTTGGCGATCGCGACCTTGAGATCTTCTCGCGTCAGGTCGCGCAGGTTGCGGATGCGCTTGGGGTTGCCCTTTCGGACGTTGATCGCAGGAACAAGATACACCACGATCTGCTCCGTTTCGGGAACGATATCCCCTTCGCGTTTGGCTTTTTCCATGTAGTCCGATGATCCGGGGAAATAGACGTCACCGCGCTTCGCCAATTTCATCTGCGAGAGGATGTAGCCCGAACCGCCAAAGATCGCTTCCACTCTGACGCCCGTTTTTTTTTCGTAGAGGCGGATCACCTCTTCTGTCGGCGGTTTGGAAGCAGCGCCCACATACACAAGCAAAGTCTTGGGTGAGTGGACGGAGGACGAGGTGAGCCAAAGCCCGTAAGCTCCGCCAAGTACGGCAAGAAGCGTCCCAAGCCGAAGGGCGAACGAACGCGTGGGAGTGGTTGGCATGATGTCAAAGCATCCGTTTCGGTGAAGGAGTGGTGAGGCCAAGTGGTATTCGTCTTTGCCACGAACAGCGGTCGTTTGTATCCGCCTCGGTTCGTGGTGATGTCAAGCAGCGTTTGTATTCGCATCGAACAGCGGGCGTTTGTGATCTTTCGTCACACAACGGGCCACTGCAAGGCCCGATTCCATCGCGCCTAAGATACCATGTCCCGAACGGGTCGATACACCGCAAAGATAAAGCCCTTGGAGTGGGGTGCGAAAGCCGGGGCGGTTGTTCATGAATTGAGCGGGTGTTGCGGCGAGACCGTAGCTTGTTCCGTCGCTTGCGCGGGTAAAGCGTGTGTGCGTCACAGGGGTGGAGGACTCGCGGTAGACGATGGCGGCTTGGGTTCCCGGGAAGGCTTGTTCGAGGCGTTGGATCAATGCCTCTTCCATCTGTTGTTTGTTGGCTTGGTAGGCTGGATCGTGGCGATAATCCCATGCGGTGATGTCGTTTGGTTTGACGCCCCAAAAGGACGGTGATCCCGAAGTGATCGTCATGACTTCGAGGGCTTGGTGTCCGGGGGGCGCATGGTGAGGGGTTTCGGGGTCTTTGAGGGATGCGCTGGTGATGTATGCGCCAAGTGAGCGAGGCGTCGGGCTTTTGCGTAGGATGCTGTAGGCTTCGTCAAAGTCGTAGGCTTCAAAGAGCCAATGGTTGGCGTTGGTCAGGCCAAACGATCGCAGATCGCCTTGGATACCGAGGAAAGTGCAAAACAAAGCATCGGCCATGGGGGCTTGTTGGATGCGTTGCGTCCAGCCGTTGGGGAGGTGTTCGGGGCCGACAAGAGAAAGCATGGTTTGCTTGTAGTCTGCTGCGGATATCACGATGGGGGCGCGAATGATCCTTGTTTCACCTTTGCGGGCTTCGGTTTGGACGCCGATGGCGCGGCCTTCTTGGATGAGGATCTTGGCGATCCCGCGTCGCAGGTGGATCGATCCGCCTTTTTCTTCGATGGTGTGGGCGAGTTTGTCTGCGATGATCTGTCCACCGCCTTTGGGGTAATAGGCCCCATGAAGATAATGGTTGCAGAGACCCGCATGCAGGAGGGCGCTGACTTCGCTAGGCGGGAGAGCGTAGTCGCCGTGTTGTCCGAGCAGTACGGCGCGAAGTTTGGGATCGCGTGTGCAAGAGTCAAGCAGTTCGCGCATGGTGCTGTTTTGATGGAAAGGCAGGATGCGAGCGTTGCGCAGGAGGCTCCACAAGACGCGCAAGTTGATCTTGCCGTGTGATGCAGCCATTTCGTGGGCGGCAAGATCGACTTCTCGCAAAAAGCGGAGGTAGCGGTCGATGCCTTTTCTCTCGTGAGGGAAGTGTTCAACGAGGCGTTCGCGGAAACGGTCGTGGCCGACAGGCATCCGAAAGGTGAAGTCGGGAAAATGGAAGATATCGAATCCGTCAGGGTCCATCGGGACAAATTCTTGTTCGATGCCTGCGCCGCGCAAGATTCGAGGGATGCGTCCGTTGGGGCCGCAGTCTCCGAGGTAATGGATGCCCACGTCAAAGTAAAATCGCGATTGGCGTGCGCCGCGAGCGAATTGTGTAGAACATCCACCTGCGGTGTAATGGCTGTCAAAACAGGCGATGCGTAGGCCGCTTTGGGCGAGATAAGCTCCTGCAACAAGGCCGGCCATCCCCGCCCCCACAAGGATCACATCCGCTTGTTCGGGCGGTTCGAGTTGGGCGCGTCGTCGCGCAGCGTCCGTGATCGATTCATCGGAGGGTTCCATCGATATCTCCCTGTGTTGTGTAAGGTGGAGAGCAGCGTGCCGTAGAGGATCGCCCGAAGGCGACGGTCTTTGCAAGGGGGGCGCTTGTACATAAGCCGCGAGGTGGCAGGTTACATACGGCGCAAAGAAGAAACAAGCAGAGGAGTTGCGCCATGGCTAAAAAAGCCGCAAAAGACGTGTTCGCGCCTGTTCAAGCGGAGCCGTTGCTGGTTTGAAAAACGTCTGTTTGTTCCGCCAATACGGGGTCAAGGGGCGACAGTCCCTTGTGGGGTGTGGGGTGAAACCCCACAAAAACCACCGAACAAGTCAGCTTTACGATGAGCAAAGAAAAAGGAGTGTGAGCGATGCGGTTATCGATCAAGGGAGAATCGGTGCTTTTGACGGGTGCGTCGGCGGGGATTGGGATGGCGTTGGCTCAACAGATGGCGGGTGAGGTGGGGGTGTTGATCTTGGTGGCGCGCCGAGAAGACCGATTGTTGGATTTGAAAAAGCAGCTAGAAGCCCAGCACAAGGGCTTGCGCGTGGTGGTGCGGGCTTGTGATCTGGTGGATCTGGAGGCGGTCAAAGCGTTGGTGGATGGTTTGGAGCGTGAAGGCGAAGAGATCGGGATCTTGGTAAACAACGCAGGTTTCGGTGATATCTCGCTTTTGGAGTTTGCGGGATGGGACAAGCTGCAACGGATGATACAACTCAACGTGACGTCGCTGACGTACCTGACCCACCGATTGATCGGCAAGATGATCGCACGCAAAAAAGGCGGGATCTTGAATATCAGTTCGTCGGCGGGACTGACGTTTATGGCGGGCGCAGCGTCGTATGTTGGGACCAAACATTACGTCACGAGCTTTACAGAGTCTTTGCGTTGTGAAGTCCAGCATTTGGGCGTCGTGGTGACGCAGGTCTGTCCGGGTCCGGTCGCTACGGAGTTTGAGTCAGTGTCGGGCAATCCGACGGGGATGTCTGTTCCGAAGTGGCTTGAGATCTCTGCGG
>CAUJFU010000027.1 GCA_963169055.1 Myxococcota bacterium | reverse complement strand
TCGGCTTGGTGTTGCTCTCGCTTCTTGCGGTGGTGGAGTGGTGGCATCCGCAAGCCTTCGTCTGGTCGGGTGCTGTAAGGGGATTGAGCAACGCAACGATGGGCAATCCCAACCATCTCGGGGCATTGCTTTCGGTGGGGTTGCCGATCTTCTTTGTGCTGGGGGGGCGTTGGCGATGGGGGGCGCTATGCGTGGTGGTGGGAATCGCTACGACAGGCTCCCGATTAAGCCTATTGACGGCCTACATCCTGATGGCGCTTGGGGCGATCTCGACGTTATGCTTTGGTGGAGCGCAAACGCTGCGTGAACGCTTCCAAACAACTGCATGGGCGGCTTGTTGCGTGTGGGCATTGTGGTTTGGCGCAAAACAGATCACTCCACAAAAGCAGATCGCGGATATCGCGCAAGGAAGGGGCGGAATCTCTGCTCGCCTTCATCTTGTGCGATGCGCGTTACCGATGAGCCAAGAAGCCCTTCCTTGGGGCCTTGGCTACGGGCGTTTTCGTCAACGCTTTCCTGCCCATCGTGGACGTTGTTTGAAAGGAACGATCTTCGCCAAAGCCCCGTTGCATACGGTCGCTGTCAACTTGCACAACGACTGGCTCCAGATCGCCCTCGAAGGTGGACTCTTGGTTGCTCCTATGTTGTTGGCTGTGCTGCTTTGGTGGGGGCTTCTTTTTCTAACATCGCTTCGGATGAATCGCCCCGTCCCATCGGCTCAATCTCCACATTTTTCAGGAAATGTATGGCTGCTTCTGCCGATGCTTGGGCTTTTTGTGCAGATGGGCGGGACGTTTCCGATCCAATTGCCGTCTGTTCTCGCCCTCGCAACACTTTGTGCGTTATCAGCCCAACACGCGATGCTTTGCGCGTTATCAACCCAACAAACGGTGCCTTTCGCATTACCAGCCCCACAGGCGATGCCCTGCGCATCATCATCCCGATACACAGCGATTTGCACGCTACTCGCCCGATACGCAGAACACTTTCGTTGGTTCCCACACAGCCCCGAGCATCCTGCCCCACAACAAGCCACCGTCGATGCAGCCTGTGGCTCCTATTCAAAAGCTGCGTTGCGATGGGGATGTTGGGTGCTTTGGTTGGTTGTGATGTTTTTTGCGATGCGGGTGGTGCGAGCCGAACACTTGCTTGTCCAAGGGATGCGTGCGATGGAGCGGCGTTCGTCCGATGCTACGGCACTTTTACAACAAAGCGCATCGCTGTACCCATCCGAACAAGCTCTTTTCCAACTCGGCCAAGCACAGCTCGCATCACACCAGACCGAACGAGCCATCGACTCCTTGCAACGGGCCTATGCGATCTTTCCAGATGTCCAAGTCGCCCTCACGCTCGCCGAAGCCCATCTCGCTCTTCGCAATCTTCGCCATGCCCGCCGTGATCTCCGCCATGCCCACCGTGATCTCCGCCTCGCTCGCCTTTGGTTGTTGCGTGGGCTGGCTCTTCACCCCCACCACTCCGAAACGATCTCGCTCCTGCGCTACCTCGAAAAGATCACCCCCTCGACAAAAAAGATCACACCAAAGATGATCACGCCTGTTTTGCCGCCCACATCGCACCCGAGCCTCCATCCCTTCCCTCGTCAGCCTACACCCCAACCCACAGATGATCCTGATCTGTGGCCTACATCACAGCCCACCGATGATCCTGATCTGTGGCCTACATCACAGCCTGCCTCGCAACCCTCGGATCTGTGGCCTAGATCACAGCCTGCGACTCAGACGACGCCTGCGCCGCATCAAAAAAAGCATCTGCGATAACCTCGGTCAATCGGATGCTTTGGAGATCGATTGCGTTTTTTTTCAAACGCTCGTCATTTTTTTGTTGACGGGGTTCAATTCGTCGTGTAGACCGCCGCGCATCCTTTCCAGTATTTCACCACCAAGGGAGTCCCTTTCTGCAAACCTTCTACACTTTGTGCGTTTGCGCTCATGCTCCCGAAAGCATCGTTCGTCCCTTTTTTACAGTCCAAGGAGACTACCATGTTCCAAAGAAAACCCCTGATGTTCGCTCTTTTGTTGGCGAGCAGCCTTGTCACCCTCGCCGCTTGCGGTGGTATGAACCCAAGCGAAGAGATCCAAACCACCGAACGCAACGAAGCCTCTCTCTCCACCAGCGCGATCCCTTCTTGGTTTCGCCACATCCCCCTCGATTGGGGCTGTGATCAAACGCTGAAAGGCCGCTTTGTCGGTCGTGATAGCGCCCATCTCTATAGCTTCCCCGGCAAAGTCGGTTATCGCTACACCTTCTCCTTCAAAGGCACCCACCCCGCAGCACATGGCGCAGCCATCGCTGTGTATGATTCCCAAAGCGGAAAACGCGTCGCCTTGCAGTTTGCCTCGCGCAACAACAGCGTCAGCCTCCAATACACCGCTGCTCAAAGCATCAAATACCTTGTGGGCGTGTTCTCGATCCATCCCTACACCACAGGGAACTATACTCTCTCCGCCAAATGCGAACTCACCAAATACTGCGTTGAGTACGAAACCACCGATGAGCAAGGCAACCCCTACAACAACTTCTACGCCATCAACGTCAACTCCTATGCAGAAGGCAAAAAACACCTTGCGATCGTGAAATACTTCATCCACGAAGCCATCTCCAACGGTTCGTGCGCAAGCCAAGGCACCATGTGTCCCCTTCTTTATGACCCCGTCTGCACCGACTCTCCCACCGCTCAAACCGAATACGGAAACGTCTGCGAATTCAAAGTCCATATCCGTAAAACGGCGGGTGATGCAGGCCAACACAAAGGCCATTGGGACAAAGGCCAATGCTCTGCCGAAGGCAAGTTCTGTGGTGGCATCGCTGGCATCCAATGTCCCGAAGGCTTCACCTGTGTCCTCGATGGCAACTACCCCGACGCTGGCGGCAAATGCACCAAGATCACTTGCGATCCCAAAAAAGAATGGAACCGCAACTACGTCACCACCGACAAAAATCAATGCGCCTTGATCCGCTACACTTGCCCCACCAACACCACCCACTTCTCCAACGATTGCGGTTGTGGTTGCGAACAAGCGGCTTCTTGCCCCGAATACTTCAACTGTATGCCCGGCCCCGGTGCCGCCCCCTGCGATACCAACGCACTTCTCGCCAAATGCCCCTACAGCAAAATCGCTTGGTAACCTAGCTCCTGCTCTGCTCTTCTCCCCCTCTACTCAGTTCGTTTCTCCCTCTACTCAGTTCGTTTCTCCCTTAGGTCGTGCGTGTTAGGCTGCCTCAAGGGAGAGTAAACGGATCGAGTGACAAGCGATCGTTTTGTAGGAAAAAGACACTGGTTCCCGCAAATCGCGATGTATAGGCCAAAGCCGATGTCGTACTAACGGGGTTCGAGGTGGATATCAAGGTGCCATCGGCTCGATAACGCATCCATTGCATGGGGGATCGCTGTGTGTTGGTGTGCAGCACAAAGTCATCTCCAAGCAAACCAAGGCGATCTGCCGTGTAAGGGAAATTAGCGGATGAGTTGGTGGAGGCGGTAGCGTAACGCGACGTTTTGATCTCTTTGCCGTTAGAGTCGAAAAAAACGGCTTCGTGCGTGCGCGATCCGTAAGGCGTCCAGATCATCACAAACTCGCCTTTGCCGTTCATGGCGAGAAGATGCGACGGGCCGAGCGATCCGCGTGTATTTTGCGTAGCAGCAATCGCCACAACATCGGCCTCGACCCATGCGTTGCTATTGTTAAAACGCCGCAAGGTGTAGGGGTTGGTGTAACTCGCCCCCGCGCAGACAACCACCCCCCCGCCACTCGTGGGATTTCGCGCCACCCGAAACGGCGTGTTGGTGCCGCACAAACGCGGAATTGCTTCGTAGCTAAGGCTCGTCCCAAGGGGGTTTCCGGTTGCATCGAAGAAAGACAGGTTGAGTTGCGCTGAGATATCCCGCCATCCGACGAGAAGCTGGTTGCCTGCTCCAAAAGCAGCCATGATCTGGCCGTCTCCTTGGCGGGTAGGAAACTCAACCAAAGCGCCGACAGGTTGGCAGTTGGAATCGAAGAGCTGGAATTGGGCGATCTGTGGGCTTGTGGGAGGATCAAGACGCCACAATACGGCCCACAACGAAGCATCGGGTGAGGCGTAGACTTGAACATCACGGAACTTTCGATCTTGGGCCTCTGCGATCACAAACGCCCGTCCTCGCACCGCCCCCATCGCGTCCCAACACAGGCCCAACAACGAACCATCGTTTCCAAGATCCCGCGCAAAGGCCAAAAATATCTCCTTTTTCGCGTTTGCGTCGATATCCGTCGCACCATTTGAAACATTCGCAGGAAGAGAACGAAAGCCCGTCGCAGGACAAGAATCATCGATCCGTCCATCGCAATTGTCGTCGATGCCGTTTCCGCAGATATCTGACGTGGGTAAGACTTCTCCGTTGCAATCTCCGTAAGCCGAGCCATCTTGCGCACAAGTCCTTGTCCCAGCCATGCACGGCGATCGAGGCGATGAACCCGAGGCCGCAAAGCGATAACAGGGCGACGTTGTGCCCGCCTCACAAAAACAAGGCTCACCGCTGCAGATCCCCGCAGAGACCGAAAGCTTCAAGAAATCGCGCCGCAACCCTGTGTTCGGGATGTACAACGCCGATTTTTTCCCTTCGCTGCGCAACAACCACGCCGTCGCTTGATCCCCTTCCAAACGCGGCATCGCAGCCAACAGTTTTCCATCCAGATCGTAGCGCAAGAATCGCCGCCAAAAGGACGGCGCACCGTCCCACAACACCACATCCCCCTCAAAACGCGGCATCGCCCCCGAAAAACCAAACGCATTGGTTCCCGAATAACGCTTGCTAATCTCCCATGTTTTTCGAGGCTTCGCATCGGCACCGTAGCTTTGCGCACGCCAGACCGAGGGTATCGCATCAGACCACGCCACCACAAACCCTTGCGCGTTCATCCCCACACGAAACCCTTGCGCGGAAGATTGGTGGTTTCCAACTGTCGCGCTCAACCCTGTGTAGTTCGCCTCCAACAAGCCGCCTGTGCTCGAAAAGCGACGCCAAAGGATCTGGCCTTGCGTGGTCGCGCAAGCGATCACGCCCCAACCAAGGTCGTCTTGGTAAGCAACATGGAAATTATCAAGCAAACCACCCCCACAAGTTCTCTGAGCGTCTGGATCCACCACCGTGGAAGACAACGCCCCCGACGCATCCAAGAAAGCCAACCGCATACTCGTGGTCACAGCAGGATCTCGCCACAAAAGCGCCGAACGACCGCTTTCATCGATTACGACACGCGGGATCATCGACGCCCACGCCGAGTCTGAAACCGCGATCACCCCCGTCAATGGGCTACATTGGCCATCAAACAATCGCGCACGCAACGAAAGACTCGATGTTCCCGATGCGCTCCCTTCCAACCAAGCGACCACAAAACGCCCACTCTTCGGAGCTATCGCTACCGTAGCGGATTTCACATAGCGAAACGGATCAGAAACGGCCAAAGCCCCTTGTACAATCTTTCCCATCGCATCCCAACAAGCCACCCACACGCGGCGCTCACCCGAGGCAACCCCTACAACACGGCCATCTTCTGCGATGCCCATGTCCGACAACGCAAGCGTCGGGGTGATCTGTGGATCGCTGCAGTCGTTGTCTACGCGGCCATCGCAATCATCATCCTTTCCATTCCCACAGATCTCGGCCACAGGAACCGCTTCGCCTTGACAATCCCCCCAAGCACTCCCGTCATTCGCACACGTCGACAGACCTTCTTTGCAAGGCGAAGTCGCTGCGCGACTTCCTGCGCCCGTATAACACCGTCGCAGCCGCTGCGGCTCACAAACACACGCTCCACCCGAACAAAGCCCCCTTCCTGCCGAAAGATCGATCGCGTTCGCGTAAATGCGCGTCCCTCCGCGCAAGTACAACGATGTCCCACCCACCCGCAGCGACGCCGACAACAACGGCGAAGACGCGCTACTCACCAACGTCCCCGCAGCGTTGTAACGAAACCACCGCGTATATCCGCCTTCTTGACGCACGATCTCTCGAAACACAAAGTCGCCTTGCAAGATCTCCACACGCTCGTGCGGACCGTCATAACCGCCCGACGAAGACTCCATCACGCGGCTGATCACCAGATGTTGCGACTTTGTACCATCCGCCTTCAACATGATCCCTTCGATCTGGTTCTTGTTTCGGTGCTGATACGCAATACCGATCTCACCTGTCTCGTTGATTCCCGCCACAAACGTGTGACGCTCGATCAACGCGTTGACCGTATCCCCCAAGATCTGAAACCCTGTGTCTTTCCAAGCGGGATCATTGTTTGCCCCCGCAGCAAGGCCGAAACGACGAACCGAAAGAGAGCCTTGGGGATTGCCACAAAGCACCACACCATCGCCCTTTCCGTTGAGTGCAACCCGCCCTCCACCACTCGCTCCACAAATTCCAGTGTCCACAAAAGACGTCTCTGCTCCGATCAATCCGCCGCTTGCGTCGTACGCCACGACACGCATCTGCGTCCCCATCCGAAACAACACCGCGATCTGGCCGCCCGCATTCACCGCGATATCCAAAAGCTGATCGGTGACGCTGGTTAAAAATACCTTCTCTTTAAGCAACGGCTCACAGTCTTGTTTGAAGATGCTCAGATAACCGCTACGCTGCGAGGGAAAAGGATTGTATTGAAACCATGCCACCACAAACCCCCCTGTGGGCAAAGCGCGGAAAACCACCCCACCCTCGCTGCGATCGCTGCCAAGCTTAAAGCTTGCTTTTACCACCGAGCCATCCGACCCATAACAACGAAGCTCTGGGCCTGTTGAGTTACTCAACCGATCGAACACAACGATGTTTCCGTTGCTTAGCACCAAGTAATCGTCGACAGACGTTGGGATCTCCGTAAACTTCGCACAGCCGGGGCCATTGTCGATCTGCCCGTCGCAGTCGTCATCCACTCCGTTATCACAGATCTCTTGGTTCAATTTGTTGTTGGGTTCGCAGACGATCTGGCCCTTCAAACAGACTTGGCGACCATCACGACAAGCAGAAGTTCCTCCCGTCACACGGCAGTCTTGCCCTTGCTGTGGGAACGTTTCGTCGATCTGGCCGTCGCAGTTGTTGTCACGACCATCGCACGTCTCGGCCTTAGGCAAAACGTCTCCCACGCACGAACTCCACACACCCGCCCGGCACACTTGCGTGCCTTCTTTGCATTCGCCCACGCCCGCCCATTTTGGATCGCCCCCAAAACACGGGCGGCTTTCGCCTTCTCGACAATCTCCTTCGGGTTCTTCTTCTTTTTTGGGTTCTTCGCTCTGCTCGGGGATGTTCGGTTCTCCACCATCTTCCGTGATCTGCGGCTCTTGCGGAACGCTCTCTTTGGCGATCTCTCCACCCGAAACCAAGCACACACCCCCAACACACACTTTTCCCGCCCCACAATCCGACGCCTCTCGACATACAGCACACACACCTTGCACGCAAAATCGCGCAACCTCCGTACAATCGGTGTCCCCGCTGCATGTTTTTTGCCCACCCACCACGCACGCCCACGG
>CAUJFU010000026.1 GCA_963169055.1 Myxococcota bacterium | reverse complement strand
GCAAAGTAGGATGCGGACATCCTCTCAAGTGCGTTCCTTTGTGCAAAATAGGATGCGGACATCCTCCCGAGTACGTTCCTTTGTGCAAAGTAGGATGCGGACATCCTCCCAATGTCGACAAAAAACCCCGCGTTCGGGCTGCATCAAGCGACAGAGTCGTCTGTGCGAACGCCCTGTGTTCTCTTCGCCAACAAGGGGTCAAGGGGCGACAGTCCCTTGTGGGGTGTGGGGCAGCGCCCCACAAATACCATTTAACCGCGCAAGTCTGATACACACAAAGAAAAAAACAGCGAGTGATGGGGTGGGCTTGCTAGGAGGGTTGGGTGGGGTTTCGTTCGGGACTGATCTTGGGGAAGAGTTCTTCGGCGTTGGGTGGGTTGCCGAGGAGGAAGCGTCCCAAGTCGGCGATAGCGTTGTAGTGTTGGCTCCAAAGCGTGAAGCTACGCCACCAAAGATCGCGGGGGCTATCTTTGGCGGGGGCTTTGCCGTCGTCGGAGAGCAAGACGATCAGTTCGTGGGCTTCTTGTTGGGCTTTTTTGATCTGGGCTTCTTGGAGATAGGGGATGGCGAAGGCTTGTGTGGGGTATTGGAGAAAGAGGTCGCCCCACCACAGGACGTCTTCGGCATCATCGCGAGAACCCGTACCTTTGGTGATCTTTTCGATATGTTTTTGGAAGGCGTCACGTTGTTCTTGGGAGAAGATGGTTTCGTCGAAGAACAGGGCTTGCGCCCAACGGGTGAAGCGGCGATCGTGGGAGCGGACAATTTGGCTGAGTTCTTGGCGTCGTTCGATCTGCTTGGAAGTCCAAGGCTTTTCTTGATCGAGATCGGCTTTGTAGTACACAAAGGTACATTCGGGAAGCTGATTCCATGCGCGCTCGTATTCTTGGAGGGTGTCGCCGTGGAAGCGGCGTTTGGCTTCGGCTTGGAGGGGATGGAAGTTTTGCAGCGTTTGTCGGCTGAGAGCGAGCGCACGAGTTCGTGACACGCGAGGCCGTAAACGTTGTTTTTCTTCGATTTGGGTGAGTTGGGGTTGGTAGCGAGAGGATAGTTCAGAGAGGGTTTCGTCGTTGGGAAGGGGCATGAATTCGTCTTGCAAAGTCATCGATCCGACTCCTTTCGTGGTTTGGGTTCCAAGGGGGCGCACAAAGCAGATCCAGCCCGCTTGGTGGCTTGTGTCGGGAAGAGACAACAGCCAAAACGAGCGGCTTTCTGCTTGGGCGGGAGGTGAGTCCTTTGCGGGGTGATTCTGTAGATGTTGTTTGTTTGACAAGGACGGCGACGATTAAGACGAAACCTTCGGTCAAAGTCAACCCCATCGAAATCACAACTTGTCTTGTGGGGAGGAGAGGGATGGGGCTAAGATAGGGACACACCTTGCCGATGTGAGATCGTTGTTGAGGTCGTCTGTGTCGTCTGTGTCGTCTATGTCGTCGAACAGGGCAGGCCCGTTGATGGAAAGCTTGTCCTTCATCCCAACCGATTGAGGCGTTATGTACAACCATCTTCCAATCTACCAAGCCCCGTATCCGAAAGATATCTTGCGTTCGCCTGATCCACATGTGTTTTTTGCTTCGTTTGATTTCTTGCTGGAAAGTGACCCGAATTTTGGCAGTTTGGGGGCATCGTTGACGATGCTTCACGCGATGATGACGAGGCCACAATATCTCGCGTTGATCAAAAAACTCCCGTTGGCATCGCAGGATCCGAAAGCCTTTTTGGAGTGTGTTCTTTGTGTGCTGTATGATGCTGAGAAGGCAGAGGCGTTGCCTTTGGAGGTGACGGAAGGTTTCGCTCAATTTCTTTCCAAAGCGGAAGGGGACGCGCTGGCTCGGGCGGCGGAACGCTTGGCGCGTTATCTGTTGATCTTTGGGCCTCAACAACTGGTGTCGGGCCATTCGGCGCTTTCGCAGCGTTTGGGTTTGTTGCGCGAAGCGTTGCTGGTGTGGATCGGCACTTTTCCTGCCGAACATCCGCCCGACGATCAAGAGGTTCGGGATCAGTTGTGGGCGATGGTTCCGCATTACTTCCCCGAGCATTTCCCGCATCTCTCGCCAAAGAACGAGCGCGCCGAGGATACAGGTTCGTGGAAAGATACGTTGGTCACGGGAGTGGATCTGCGAGGGCGGCTTTCAACCATTCCCCAACCACCCGCCTCCTTTGAACCCCTTGAACCGCCAGCCCCCCTCGATCCATTCGCGTCGGGAGGGGAGGATTTGGAGCCTTCAAGTGCAGCGCAAGACGATCTTGATAAAACGATCGTGACGGGAGGATGGACGATTGAGGAGACGCTCGACGAAGGAGCCTCTTTTGGGGAGAGTCCCGACGAAGACAAGCCGAGCGGTGCGGCGCTTCCTGTGGTATCGCGTGCGCCTGTGGCGAAGTCCGAAGCCGAAGTGCGCGAGGCGGGCTACGGTTTGCGCCGAGGTCAGCCGTTGGCGGAGGAACGCCCTGCGGATGCACAAAAATCCGAAGATTGGGGAGCGGATAGCGATGATCTCCGTTTGGATGAGGTCATCGAATACGACGAGGAAGAAACGGAGGAGGCTTCAAAGCTTGTTGCATCAGACGATGAAGTGGTTCTGAGTGGGATGCCGAAACCTGCCCCGCTTCCTGCGGAGGATATTCTGCGTCGCCCGATGCCTTTGGGTGCGAAACTCAAGCCCATTCCGCCGCCTTCGTATGAAGAGGCACGTTTGGGTGTGGAATCCAAGCCCGTTCCGCCACCTGTTGTTGAGAAGCCACCATTGCCCGAAGAGCCTCCGCTGTTGGAGCCTTTTGATTACACCAGCGTGACGCGAGCGGGCATGCCTACCCCTACCCCTGTTCCGCCCGGTGCGCCGCCCCCCCCGCAAACTTCGACAACAGCACCCCCCCTGCCGCCGCAAGCGCGGCCTGCTCCGCCGAAAACCTCGGCAGCGCCGACACTACGCGGAGGGGTGGCCCCTGTCCCAAAGCGTTTAGAGCGAGACGAAGACAGAGCGCTGTCAAGTACGGGACAATTCGATGCCTTTCAAGGCACGCCAGCGGATGATCGTTTGACAACAACGAAGACGGAAACAGCGAAGGCTCCGCCTCTTCCCTCTGGGGGAGCACCGCCAGATCCGTTTGGTGGGCTTCCTGCCAGTTCTCCACCGCTCGGCCCATCGGGATTTGCCGCTCCGATGCCACCACCGTCCCGCTCTTCGGGGTTTGCCGCTCCAATGCCACCACCGCCGCCACCGCCGATCTCTTCGGCAGATGCGGCTCCGCCTGCTGTGTCGGCTCCCGCTGTGTCGGCTCCCGCCGGGCCGCCTGCTTTTCGTGGACCCGTTGCACCCGCACCTGCGCCCGCTGTGTCGGCTCCCGCCGGGCCGCCTGCCTTCCGTGGACCCGTTGCACCCGCACCTGCGCCTGCGCCCGCTGCGGAACCTGCACCTGCTGCCGCACCTGCGCCCGTTGAGCCAGCGAGACGGAGTGGAGGGGCAGCACCATCCTCGGGCAAAGGGGCATCTTCTTTGGGTTCACAAAGCGGGGAAGCTGCACCAGAACTCGACGATTCGAGGACTTTAGGCGGGAGCTTGGATCGCCAACGCAGTCGCGCTCCGATGAAAGATGACGCCAAGCGCAACGAGGCCCCGCCCAAAGATGCCGCGAAGCGCAGCGACGAGGCTCCGCTCAAAGATGCGCTGTTGACGGAAGAAGGCGAGGAAACAGGCTTCGAGGAAAAAGCAAAAAAGAAAAGAAAGGCCGCAGACAAGTACTCCGAAGAGATGGAGAAAGAGCAGGCCGAGGCACCCCGCCCCGTAGAAGAGCGCCGCGAACAGGAGACCACGCGCAGCCAACGAGAGCTTCGCCTTGGTGAACAAGAGCTTACCCGCAGCGATCAAGGGCTTACTCGCATCGAGCAAGAGATCGAGCGAGCGCCCGCCAAAGAAGCCAAAGCGGATCTTGCGCAGCTTCCCAAAAAACCCGCATCTTCGGTTCTCGAAAGAGCCGCTCCGTCGATGAAAGCCGATCTGGCTCAGTTTCCCGACGAAGAAGCGGCCTCTTCTATTCTCGAAGAAGCGGGCGAGTCGGTGGCTCCATCCAAAAAGACCGTTTCGGGTGCTGCGGGTGGAGATGCCAACCTTGGCCCATCTGCCGAAGTTTCCGAACCTTCGCCGATGCCGTTGTTGGAGCCGCCTGCTCCGACCGCTTCGCAGGCAGCCCCTGCGAAGCCTTCTGCACCCGCGCCGTTGTTGGAGCCGCCTGCTCAAGCGCCATTCGTTCAAGCGCCGTCTGCTCAAATGCCAGAGATGCCGAAGCCTCCGTCGCTGCAACTGCCGTCCACCGAGACGCCGCCCACCGAGATACCGCCCGCCGAGATGCCGCCCGCCGAGATACCCCCGATCGCTTTGGGAAAAGCTCCCTACCCTCAACAAGCTCCGATCGAAGCTCCTGCGCGTTCCAAGTCGGCGTTTTCTGCGTTGGGTCGGATTGTTTCGACGATCTTGATGTTTCCGTTGATCGTGTTGGCTGCGCCGTTTGCGGCGCTGTACTGGGTGGGAAAGCAGATCAAACGTGGCGTGGGATGGATGTTTTCACGCAGCCGGGCATCGTTGGAGAAAAAAGCCCAAGAAAAGGGCGTCAAACTGTACGAGTTGTTTTTGAGCGAAGAAGCCACAAAGCCCGGGCCGATCGAACGAACCATCGCGCAATCGAAAGTGTTGTTGCGTGTGGTCTCGGCGTTTTTTGGTTTGTGGACGGTAGCGCTGTTATGCTTTGTGGATGCGGTGTTGTCGGTGTTTACGCAATATGCGCACAAGCTGTTGGGTTATTGGAAGACGTTAAAATCCAAAGGCAAGACCTTTTTGCGCAAACGCAATCGCACGCTGCATCAAGGGATGGCTGAAGATCTGATGAAACTGCGCTTGCAGCTTTCGCAACTGCTGCTGATGCCGGGGTTCTCGCCGCAAGAATGCGCGGCATCGATCTCCAAAGAAGAACTCAAAGCGCTGGTGCTTTCGCCAACCTTTCCGCTGCATCAAGTCCTTGAAGCGCGATGCCGCCTCGATGAAGTGAAGACCGATATCGGTGGGCTTTCGGGCTTTCATCTCCAGACTTTTCTGAAAAAAGCGATAAAAGGTGGGATCTTGCAGGTTGGCGAAAAGATCCTTGATCTGTTTAAGCACATCGTCCCCAATCCTTTTTTGTTTGTGCGTGGGTGGAAGGATCTGTATCTGATGTGGCGTTATATGCGCTATTCTCGCCGCGAGCTGCTGGAGATGTATGCGCGTCTTGTGGATGACTTCCAGACCTTGCTTGCGATATCGCTTGAATCCGCCAACACCAAAGACGCCGAAAAGGATATCCCACCCGAAACCGTCGAACCCGTCTTGATGGCGCTTTTTCCGTACGAAGAAGCGTTGTTTGAGCGGCTTGGTTTGCAGCGAAACAGCTTGTTGCAAAAAAGCGAGATGAATCAGCGTCTGGCCGTAGAAGCGACACAGCGCGATATGCAGCGGTTGTTGCAGGTGATGTGTCTCGCAGGGCGTTTTTTGTTGCCGCAGCGTTGGTCGCGGGCTGAACTCTTGCTTGAATACCAAGCGATGTCCGTTAACAACCGTTTTTCCCCGCAAGTCGCCCTCGAAGTCGAGGCTTGGCTCGATCAAGAAGTCAAGCAGATCATCGACTCCACCAAGATCCTCGCTCCCCACGAAGAATTCGAAGCGCAACTCCAAGAAGAAGCCCTCCGAAAGTCTCGACAACGCGCCCTCCGCAAGATCGTCAAGCAACGCGGCTTTTGGGTCTAATTCTTCTCAGGGGTTGTATCGTTGGAGGGTGGGGGATTGCGGGGGAGGATTTGGTAGCCACAGCCTTTGAGGAGGTGGGGGCGGCTGGTGAATTCGATGCGGGGCCATTGGCGGCAGATGGCGGGGCGGAGGGTGTATTGTCCGCAGCGACCGTCTTTTTGGAGGTATCGGCAACTCATGACTTTGACGACTTCGCCGTTGGGGCCTTCGGCATCGAAGCCGCGAGAATAAAAGCCGTGGATATCTGTATGCCACCACAGCCAGAACGCCCGAAGCCAAGGCCATTTGTCCAAGATCGGAGGCCATTGCATCAGGATGTAGTGGCAACAATGGCCGCGCTGTTTGCAACCGCCTGCGATCTTGTAAGGGGGAGGGGAGAGAGTTTGGATGACTTTTTGGGCGGCCAGATCGAGCAGCATAAAAGGCAGGATGAGAAATTTGAGGGCGAAGCGAAGGGGCGCAGGGGTGCGTTGTGGGGGGATGCCTTCAGGGGGAGGGCCGGGCTGTTGAGAGGATTCGGTGCGCCAGTGATGCAAATGCGGAGGCATGGGGGTTCCTTTACAGGGGCGGTTGATGGACGGTGGCTTGGGGCCGTTCAGCGGGGAGTGAAGCGAGGTTGGCCGTAGAAAGGGAAGTAAACGTTGTAAGTAATGTATCCATCGGGCTTGGGGGTGGGTAAGGCTCCGAGTCCGACTTTGAGCAGAGAGTCGGGTTTGAGGGAGTTGATGAAGTCTTTTTCGATCTTGAAGCGGATATCGCCGCGAAAGATGCTGTAGCGGAAGTTGGGGTTGAGTTGGATCTTGCCCGTGACATGGAGGTCGATATCGCCGCCGAATGCGCGAACGTTGGAGAGATCGGCGATGCCTTTTTGCATATGGATCTCGACATTGAGGGTGCCGAGGTTGAGGCGCGGGACGGGGAGTTCACCCATCTGTCCGGCGGGGAAGTAGCCCGGGCCGATCGAGAAGTTGCGGATCGTGAGTTTGATCTTGCCGGTGCTGCGGTTGATATCGATGGCGTTTGGAGAGGGGCGAAAGGCGGGGCGTTTGTTTTTGCCTTGTGGAGCGGGGGCGTTGTTGGGAGGGAGCAGATCGAGGTTGATATCGCCACGAACGGCACCGAATACAGGGGCAAAAAGGATCTCAAGCAGAGGTTTGGCGTCGGGGTTTTTGAGCATTCTTCCGCTGGTGGGGCCGAGTAGGGCGAGTTGCAAGCCGTCGAGGTTGGCTTGGACGGATATCTCGTTTTTTCGGGAGCGAGAGAACGAGCCGTTGATCTCGCCGCTGGCGATTTCGGCAAAGAAGGAGGCCGAGAGACTGCCCCAAAGCAAGGGGAAGATGGAGAGGCGAGCGCGCATCTGTGGGATCTGAACTTCGGCGATGCCCTTGGGGACGAGGCGTTGGAGGTTGAGGTCTTGGATGTGTACGCCCGTGAGGTAATAGGGGCGAAGGTCCTTCATTTGGACGCGTGTTTGGGTGGCGCGTTGGACGGGAACGGAAAAAGCGTCAAAAAGCCGTCGGTAGGGGAAAGTTTGATAGAGAAAGAACAGAAAGGAAAAGAAAGCGAGGGCAGCATAAGCTGTCCATCGGAGGAGCTTTTGGAGACGTTCACTTTGCATGACGGCCTCAATTTTGCGCGAGATCGTAGGTGGAGACTTTGGCGTTAAAGTCGGGTTTTGCGGGTTCAGAGAAGTTGGGGCTCATACGAAGTTCACGGACTTTGACGATTTGGCCGGAGTTTTCGATGCCATCGAGAAAGCGAGCCAGAGCGCCGAGATCGGCAGCGGTGATGCTGATACGGACGGAGCGTTCGCGTAGGCGAGAGGGGTTGGGTGTGGCGGAAAGTGCATCAGAGACCGGATTCATCGAGGAGATATTGATGCTGTGTTTTTGGCTGAGTTGATCGAGAAAGGTGATGAGGTTGAGGCGTCCGGCTTGTTTGATGCGCTGTTCGAGGCGTTCGACTTTGCGCTTGGCGACTTCAAAGCGGCTTTGGAGTTGGGCGATCTGAGCCAGTTGTTTGACGAGTTCTTGGTTGTTGCCTTCGCGGCTTTTGAAGCTGCCGCCGATCACAAGGTCGCCGATGTAAAGGAGCAAGAGCAAGCCGACGACACCGATGACGAGGGCCAAGACGCGATCACGCGGAGATTGTTGTTCGAGATAAGCGGTGACTTGATCAACCTTTTCTTCAAAGAAAGCCATGATGCTTGCATTCCTTGTGGTATAGGGCGGTTTGCAGGTGTCTCAGCAGTCAAGGGGGCTGCATGTTCGGTCGAGGTTGTGGGGCTTTGCCCCACGCCCCACAAGGGAGCGCGGCTCCCTTGACCCCGTATTGGCGCGGTGTTCCTTGGTTTTTCAAGCGAACAGCCTTGCCGCTTGAAGTGGCGCGAACACGGGGGTTTTTGTCCACAGCCCATTGTCTCAGCAGTCAAGGGGGCTGCGTAGGCGGAATTCGTATTTGTTTTGTTTGCCAGCGGCGCGTTGGACGACACCGTCAGGCATCTTGGCGAAACATTTGTATTCTTTGAGATTTTGTTGGATCTGTGAAGCGGCGGCATACGAATCGGTTTCGCCCTCAATCTCGAAGTTTTGGGAGTTGATGTTGAGGCGTGTGATCTCGATCTTGAGCTTTTTGTCTTTGGCGAGGCGAGAGATGCGGTCGTAGATCTCAAGAAACATATCATAAGCGCTGATGGTGGGGATGACGGCTTGTTCGCCCGTTCCTTTGGCTTTTTGGATCTCTTCGAGCATGATGTTGATGCAGCGGGTGGGATCGGAGATGGGTTGTCCAAGGATCTGTTGACAACGGCGTTCGACTTCGCGTTGGAGTTGTGCGTTTTCTTTGGAGAGTGCGTAAAAGCCCGTAAAGACCGAGGTCATGAGCAAGACCAACAAGATGGCGGAGCCGAGTACAAGGCTGGGGATACGATCTTTGAGGAATTGGAGATCGCCTTTGTAGGCGAATTCGCGGGTGCGGAAGTTGATCTGGGTAAAGCGAGATCGAGAAAGACCGCGAAGTGCGAGAGCAAGGGCTTTATGGAGGGGGGCATCTTGTTGGGGCCACGCCAAGCCTTCGGCGGTGGGGATATGTTTGGGTTGGAGTGGTAGGACGCGGAGATTGAGGCGTTGTGCGAGAAACGCAGCGATACCTCGGAGCATGGCTCCGCCGCCCGTGATGTAGAGGGTTTGGAGTTGTTGGCTTGCGCGGCGTTGGAGCGCAGCAAAGGAGCGGCGAAGTTCGGTGAGGATGGGAGTAAAAGCGCGTTGGACGGATTGGGCTTCGGGGGAGTCGATAGCGCCGGGTGGAGGGGCGAGATCGATCTGGTTCCATAGCATCTCGTGGGCTTGGTGGGGGTGGATTTGGTGGGTCGTGACAAGGGCTTGTCGAAGTTGGCGGGTGCCGCGTTGGATCGATCGGACAAGCTCGGCGCGGACGGGTTCTTTGGGGTCTTGGGGGTAGCGGCGAAACAGGGTGAGTGTGGTGTGTCGAAAGCCAAGGTCGAGGATACCCCATGTTTCTTCGTCAGGTCCGGGTTCACAGTCGGGAAAGAGGTGAGTGTAAGGCAGCCCATCAAGCATCAAGACGCGAGGATCGACGGCAGCTTCTTGGAGGCTGCGAAGGTAGGTGCCGACTTCTTCGATCGGGGCGTTGCCGACGAGTACACGAGAGCCTTCTTTGGCGGATTCGATGAATTGGTAGTCGTAGATCAGGTCTTCGATCTCGAAGGGCGACATCTCGTCGAGTTGGAAGCTGAGGACTTGCTCGATCTTTGCAGTATCAGAAAAGGGAAGTTCGATCACGGCGCTTGCGCCGATGGAACCCGGGAGAGAAGTAATGATCTGATCGACAGGTCCGATGGTTTGGAGCGTTTGTGCGATCGCTTGTTTGCGTGCGTTTTGGGTGGCTTCGGCTTCGGTTTCGGGGCCATCGTCGATGGGGATCGCTTCGAGGTGGTAGGCTTCGACGTTGTATTGACGGCCCGTCTGTTGAAGAACCACAGCTTTGATGGAAGCCTTACCGATATCGAGTCCGAGGATGCGTTGGGCCATAGGAGATTCCTTATTTTCGGGGGTCGTAGCGCAGCAGGCTCCAGACACGGAGTCCAAAGAAGCGAGAGCATGGGGCTATTGGAGTTGCCAGAAGTAGACTTTGCGTGCGCCGCGAGGCTCCATAAAGATCACGGCTTGGATGCGGCGTTGGACACGACCGACTTGTCCGACAGCTTCGACGCGAAAGAGGTCGGTGTCGGTGGTGAGGGTGATACCTGTGTTGCGGTTCATTGTAAAGCGCGGAAGCTGTTGAGGGTTGATCTGCTGTTGCATATCGGTGGCTCCGAGTCCTTGGGTAAGGTTGGAGGGGAGGACGTTGGGATTTTCGCACCAATTGAAGAAGGCGTTGTCGTCCTCAAAGCCGAGGTAGTTTCGCCAAGTCTCCATCGCTTGGACAAATTGGAGAAAGGCAGGTTGGAGAAAGATGCTTCGATCGAAGGGGGGTTTGGGGACGCCGTGGGCCATCACAAGGCCGCGCAGGATGTTGATATCGGCTTGTTGGATATTGATCCGCAAGGGACCATAAACGGTGAAGAGATGGCCAAAGGTTTGGAAGAAGATATCATCCACGCCGTAGATCAAGCGAAGCTCTTTGACTGAGTCGAGATAAGAGTTTTTGGTGTAGTAGCCTTTTTCATCGTAGCGGTATTTGGAGTCTTCGGTGTTGCTGTCTTCGCCAGCGACGCGGTTGTCTGGGTCGATCCAGTCTTGGATGGCGGAGATCTGTTCTTGGCGTGTGATGCGAGTGCCGTCGGCACGGGGGTTTTCGAAGAGGGGGTTGTAGCGCGGAGGGGCAAAGATGGCTTCTAATTGTTTGCGCAAGACCAAGGCTTCACGGGCGCTGTAGAAGTGGTTGAGGTTGATCTTGGCGCTTTCGTCGGTGAGCGTTGCGGAAAAGCGGCCACTAAAGTCCCCGAAGGGATAAAGTTGGCCTTGGTCGGTGGTGCGGCCTTTGTCTTTGTCTTCGTCTTTGTTGCGCTTGGCTCGGCCAAAAGCACCGCCTGCGATGGACTTGATCAGGTCGGAGTTGACGGGGACGATGCTCCAAAGTTGAAAGCGATTGAGCAACATGGCGAGTTCGGGGCGCCCGCCGAGCATCTGTTTGATGCCTGCTTTGAAGGTAGATTTGATCTTGCGGAACTTGTGTTCAAAGGACAGCAAGAGGTGGGTGAATTCGAGGGAGGAGCGGGCGAGATATTCGGCGCGTAGGGCATCACGGGAGTTTGCGGCCATTTGAAGCTGAACACGCGCATCGAATTGGAGTTCGAGTGTCAGGGAGGTGGCGAGCATCAGCAAGCTAAGAACAAGCAAAAGAGCGAGGCCACGGCTGCGTTTGGCTTGCAGGCCGATCGGTGCGGATGGATGGGGGAGTGTGGTCGAAGTGGTGTTGTTGTCAGAGGCCGATGGGTAGGGGAGTGCGATCGAAGGGGTGTTGTTGCCAGAGGCCGATGGATGGGGGAGTGTGGTGGAGGTCGCGTTGGGATGGGGCGCGGTAGCGCGAGAGGTGTTGCGCAGGCGAGGCGACGGAGCGATGGGGATGCCCCAAATATGGGTGCGGCGGCGTGGGCTGCGCGTGGCAGAGGCCGATGTTGTAGGGGGGGGGGCGTATTGGTTTTGGGACATGGTGTGTGCCTCGTGTTATTGGCGTTGAAGTGCGCCTTGCATAACGACGCGAGTACGGGTGAGGAAGGTGGTTTCTTCGCCGCTGGGGTCGGCGACGGTGAGTTTAATCTCGATCAGGGAGGGCATGATTACGCGTCCGACGTTGTTTCCGATGCGTCCGCCGAACTCGACTTTTGTGGTATCCCAGTTGTCGATCCAGTCGTTTTTGCGTTTGTCCCAGAAGCGGAAGGTCAAGCGTTTGACGCGTTCAAGCATGACATAAGCGACGCCACCGCGTTCGGGTTCGTGATTGATGACGGGGTTGACGCGGCGCAGGAGCAGATGGACTTTGGGGTCTTTGGGGTTGGGCTTGCCGTAATACTCGACGATGGCTTGGTCGGATTCACGGGCATTTCGGACCATGCGAACATGGGAGAACGTGGAGAACAAGAGTCGGCTGACAGGGGAATCGGGGGTGCTGCGAACGAGGGTGAGGGGGATGCGGCTGAGGTCGGTGACGGCGCTTCCGGGGATGCTGACATAGGTCATGGCGATTTCGCGGGCCATGCGGTCGAGGACGACGCGAGCGCCGTGGTAACGGTCGTTGATCTCGCCGATGGTTTCGCGGGCATTTTGAGTGCGAGCGATCACGCCGATGGTGGCGACGCCGAGCATGCCGATCAGAAAGACGCTGATCATGATCTCCAACAAGGTCATCCCGGCCTGAGCGCGATAGCGTCGGAGGGATGGCCGAGATCGGCGTGGGATCAAGGGGTGGATTGTTGGTTGTTTTTGTCGGGGCATGTTCCGGGATTCCCTGTCTGCTCGTCAAAGCAGAAAAAGTGCGTGACGACGCGGATATCTTGGTTTTGCTTGCCTTCTTGCCATTTGACGACGACTTCGAGTTCGCGGAGGGCTTCTTGGAGTTGCTCGAAGATCATCTTCATTTGGGACTGGATCATGCCAGAAAAGGGGCCGAGCATACCTGCGATGCCCGACGGATCGGCATTTTGCATCGGTACGCCAAGACTTCCCATCAGAGAAGAGGCTTGTTTGGCTTTGGCTTCGGGGTCATCGTCGGGACTGCCGCTGAGTCCGGGGATCTCGTTGGGGGTTGCGAATTCCACGCGCTTGATGCAGTAGCGCCATGTAAAGCGGCGAAATTCTTTGCCTTCTTTTTCAAAGTCACCGTCTTTGCAGGAGCTTTTGGAGAGTCCAAAGTTGGTGCGTCCGTCTTCGATCTCTTGGATCAGTTCGGCCATGCGAGCGCGGGCAAGTTGTGTGGCGGTGGTGAGATCGCGGGCGTAGATGGTCATCAAAGAGCTACCGCCTTGGGAGTCAAGGATCACCATCATGCCCATCGAAAGGATAGCGACGGCGATCATGACTTCGAGGAGGGAGAAGCCCGCTTGTTTACTTGCGGATATCATCGTCGTCTCCTTTGTTCATGCGTGCGTAGGAGTCGCGCAGATCGAGTTTTTTGTTGTGGACGGCGACGTGGCCGGTGAGGGGCTTGACTTCGAGGGAAAAGATGGTTTTGCCGGAGTCTTGGAGGTAGATCACGGCGCGTTCGCAGTATCCGAGCGGAAAGCAGTGGAGGTAGACGTAGCGCGGGCCTTGCTTTTTGGAGTAGGGCTCTTTTTGGTTGGAGATGTAGATCGATTCAAAAGAGACGTCAGCGGGGAGTTTCCGAGCTTTGAGCAGGTGTCCGTTGAATTCGGCAAAGGTGGCTTTTTTGACTTCAAGCGAGATGGGAGGTTCTTCGCCCCAAAAGCTTTGTTGGACGGTGGGTGTGCGCGTTTGTTGTTTGGCTTCTTCTTGGCGCTTTTTCTCGGCTTCGTCTTCTTTCTTTTTGGCCTGCTTTGCGGTGGATTGTTCGCTATCGATCAGACATTCGCCGTCGGTGGAGGCTTCGACTTTGTAGGTGTCTTTGTGGAGGTCGAAGACGAGGCGCATACACAAGCCTTTGAGGGTGGCTTGGTGATAAAGGTAGCGGATGGTGCCAGAGAGTTTGGTGGAGGCTTCGCGCAGGCGCATGTGCGTCAGGTTGTTGTAGGCAGGGAGCGAGACGCCCATGATCAAGCCGATGATGACGAGGGTGATCATGATCTCCATGAGTGTCATCCCACGCATCGTCCGAAGAGATGGGCGATGTGTGTTTTGAAGACGTGTGGGCTTGTGCATGAGGCGTCCTTGTGTGCGGATGTTTGGGGTTTATGAGGGGGAGATCAGTCTTTTTCGCAGCGGATATCTTTGGTGTTGTACTCGGTGCCACCTTCTTTTCCATCGGAGCCGAGGGAAAGCACGTCGGGGGAGTTGGGGTTGGTGAGGCTAGGGTTGCGGTAGAAGTACTCGAAGTTCCAAGGATCTTTGGGGATTTTGCGACCAGCCCACGTTCCAGATGTCACGAGGGCGTTGAGTCCTTCGCTGTTGGAGGGGTAGGAGCCTTTTTTCAAACGGTAGAGTTGAAGGGCTTTTTCGATGTTGCAGACTTGGGAGCGTGCGATCTCGATCTTGCTTTCTTCAAAGTAGCGGATCAAGCGGACGCCTGCGAGGGTTCCGATCAATCCGATGATCACGACAACAACCATGATCTCGATTAAGGTCATCCCGCGCTGTGCGCGGCGTTTTTGGAGGTTTTGGGGTTGAGGCTTTGGCATGGGCATCGGTTTCATTGGAGAAGCGCTCCTTTCGGAAGGTTGGGCTCGCACCGTGTGGCGAGGTTTGCCGAGTTCGGCATATCGGAGGACATAGACCAAAGGGCCGATCTACGGGGAGAATCAGCCACGGATGGCGTTAGTGAGCTGCATAATGGGCATCATGATACTCATGATGATAAAGCCGACGACAACGGCCATTGCGACGAGGATCAAAGGTTCGAGCAAAGAAGTGAGTTGTTGGACACGGGTTTCGACTTGGGATTCGTAGGCGACGGCGACGTGACCGAGCATCTCTTCGAGGTGTCCGCTGCGTTCGCCGATGGTGATCATGTGCCCGACGATCGGGTCAAATTCGCCGCTGCGTTTGAGGGGGACGGCGAGGGATTCGCCTTCGCGGACGTTGTCGCGAGCATCTTCGATGACTTTGGCGAGGACGGTGTTTCCGACGATGGTCTTGACGATATCCATGGCGGCAAGCATCGGAACACCCGAGGAAAGCAAGGTGGCCATGGTACTGGCAAAGCGGGAGGTGGCGACCATGCGCACAAGGCCACCAAAGATCGGGACACGCAAGACAAAGCGGTCATAGGCGGCGATGCCTTTGTCGGTTTTGAGATAGCGCCGCAAGGAGTAGATGCCAAAGCCGATCAGGGGAAAGACGATAAACCAGTACGAGCTCATCAGGTTGCTGACGGTGATCAGGGCTTGGGTGTAGACGGGGAGCGTGGCGTTGATATCTTCGAATAGTTTGGTGATCTTGGGGACGACGAAGGTCATCAGGATGATGACGATCAAGACGCCAACGCCCGACATGACGGCAGGATAGACGAGTGCGCCCGAGACTTGGCGGCGCAAAGCCATCTGTTTTTCGTTGAATTCGGCGAGGCGATAGAGGACTTTTTCGAGTGCGCCAGCGGATTCACCAGCGCGGACCATGTTGACGTAGAGGTTATCGAAGGCAGCGGGATGTTCGCGCAAGGCTTCGGCGAGTGGGGTGCCTTCGTTGACACGCTCTTTGATCTGGGAAAGGATGCGCTTGAATTTTTCGTTATCGGTCTGATCGGTGAGGGCGGTGAGACTTTCAACGAGGGGGATGCCTGCGTTGGTGAGCGTTGCAAGTTGCCGAGTGAAAAGGGCGATCTCTTGGAGGGTGACGCGCTGGAAATACTTGGCGAAGTCGATCTCTTTATTGAGCAGGCCATCGGATTTTTTTTCATTGCCGACCAGCTTCTTTTTGTCGACAGCACCCGCTTTGCTTTCGTAGAGGTCGGTGAGAAAGATGCCTTCTTTGCGCAAAAGGGTTTTGAGCATACGGGGGTTGTCAGCTTCTTTGACGCCCTTGACCGTCTTTCCTTGTTGATTCAGTCCTTTGTACTCATAAGCGGGCATAATCCAAACCTTTGTTCTTGCGGGGCGAGCGTTGCGCTCGCGTTCGGGAGTGCGCAGGTCACGGGTAATCGGTTAGTTTGGAGATCAGTCGCGGTCTTCGGAGGTGACGCGGCTGATCTCTTCGATGCTGGTGATGCCTTGGAGAACTTTGCGAGCGCCGTCGTCTCGGAGGGTGAGCATACCTTTTTGGACGGCGACTTGTTTGATGCGACCCGAAGGTTCGCTGCGCATGACAAGAGAGCGGATATCGTCATCCATGAGCAAGAGTTCGTAGATGCCGGAACGGCCGCGATATCCTTTGTTGTTGCATTCAGCGCATCCGTTTTCTTTGGGGTGATAGACGGTGTGGTGAGCGAGATCTTGGGGGCGGATGCTGATCTGCGCAAGTTCCGAAGGAGTGGGGGTGTAAGGTTGGCGGCAATGCTTGCAGAGGCGCCGAACGAGGCGTTGAGCGAGGACGCCGATCACAGCGGAGGAAACGAGGAAGGGTTCGATCTGCATATCGATCAGTCGGGTGAAGGCGGTGGCAGCGTCGTTGGTGTGGAGGGTGGTAAAGACCAAGTGTCCTGTGAGAGAGGCTTGGATGGCGATCTCGGCAGTTTCGCGGTCACGGGTTTCACCGATCAAGATGACATCGGGGTCTTGGCGCAAGAAGGCGCGTAGTCCTGTGGCGAAGGTGAGTCCGATCTTGCTGCTGACTTGCATCTGTCCGATACCTTGGAGTTGGTATTCGACGGGATCTTCGACGGTGAGGATGTTTTTGTCGGGGGAGTTGATCCTGCTGAGCGCGGAATAGAGGGTGGTGGTTTTGCCTGAGCCTGTAGGTCCTGTGACAAGGATGATACCGTGGCTGCGGTAGAGCAGGCGCTCAAAGCCTTCGCGCATATCTTCGGAGAAGCCGATCTGATCGAGGTCAAGGAGGACGTTGGATTTGTCGAGGAGTCGGAGGACAGCGCGTTCACCGTGTCCTGTGGGGATGGTGGAGACGCGCAGGTCGATATCTTTGCCGGCGCTTTTGAGGCGGATGCGTCCGTCTTGAGGGAGGCGTTTTTCGGCGATATCGAGTTTGGCCATGATCTTGATACGGGCGGCGATATGGGCTTGTGCGCGTTTGGGGACGGAGGCGACTTCTTGGAGAACGCCGTCGATGCGGAAGCGGACTTTGACTTCTTTTTCAAAGGGTTCGATATGGATATCGGAGGCTTTTTCTTTGATGGCGCGATAGATCAGGGTGTTGACGAGGCGGATCACAGGGGCTTCGTCATCGGAGGCGTCCAACAGGTCCATCGCTTCGTCAAGATCGTCGAGTTCGTCTTTTTGTTTTCCGACGTCTTCGAGTTCTTCTTGAGCGCCGTCAAGTCCGAAGTTTCCGCGTGCGATATCGTAGGCTTGGTTGATGACGTTGAGGAGTTTTTGTTTGGGGTAGAGCAGCGGGATGGGTTCGGCGTGGAAGAGAAGCTGGATCTGGTCGAAGGTTTCGAGGTCATAGGGATCAGCACAAGCGAGGGTGATGCAGCCGTCTTCGAGCGAAAGAGGGAGGACACAGGCTTGTTTGGCGAAGGCGATGGAGATGCGTTCGAGCAGCGAAACGTCGATCTTGCGGGGGTCGATGTGCGTCGCGTAGGGGATATCGAGTTGTTCGCTGCGAGCGATCAAGAGATCTTCTTCGGAGACAGCTTTGAGGGAGAGCAAGATATCTTCGAGAGGTTCACCGCGTTCGAGGGCGAGGGCTTCGGCTTGGGCGAGCTTTTCGAGGTCGAGGGCTCCACGGCGCACGAGGATCTGCTCAAAGGGGAGGTTGACGAGCGCGCCCATCGGAAGGGAAGACATCTGCGTATGTTCGCCGAAAGAAGAGGGGTTTTGCGATGTCGAGGTCATGGGAGGCTCCTTCGTAAGAAACGGATAAAGGGTGCGTGTTGGGTATCCATCAAAACAGCGTTAGGGGGTTGTGGTCTTGGGTGAAGAGTTTGCGTTGTTTTTCTTTTTGTTGTTGCCGTTTTGGGTTGGGGAGATGCCTTTGTTTTGCATCTCTTTGGCGTCGGCATCGGCTTGTGTGAGGCGGGCATCGACGCGCTCAAAGATGCCGGGTACACGGTCTTCACGGACATAAGGTTTGACGTTTGCGCGGGTGTAGGCGTAAAACCGCTCAAGGAATTGTTGTCGTTCTTCCATCTTTTTGCGAAATATCTCGCGGAAGTCGTGCATGCTGGTGATGACGTAGGGGGTCATAAAGACGAGCAGATTGCGCTTTTCGACGACGCGGTTTTGAACGCGAAACAGTGCGCCAAGAAGTGGGATGTCGCCGAGTACAGGGACTTTGGAGACACCGTTGGTGAGTTTGTCGCGGATCAGGCCACCGATGACGATGGTTTGTCGGTCTTTGGCGAGGACAACAGTTTTGATCTTGCGTTTTGCGGTGGTGGGTCCGAGTTCGGGGTCTTGGGCGGCGAGTTCGGTGAGTTCTTGTTCAAAGTCGATGCGGATGTAGGAACCTGCGTCGATCTGGGGTTTGAGTTTGAGGGTGAGGGCGACGTCTTGGCGTTGGATGTTTCGGATAGCAGGGACACCCGCGACGCCACCTGTAAAGGTGGTTCCTGCGATGAATGGGACGTTTTGGCCGACTTGGAGGGTGGCTTCTTCGTTGGCGGTGGTGAGGATGTGGGGGGTAGAGATCACATCGACATCGCTGTTGCTTTGGAGGGCGCGCAGGAGGACGCTAAAGGAAGGGAGGCCGAGCGCGCTATTGCCAAAGAGTCCGGCGGTTCCGGGAACTTGAGCGCCTTGTAATCCAAAGGCGAGGCCGGTGAGGGCGGAAGGATCGAGGACGAGGCTGTTTTGTCCGCCGAGTTGCGTGCCGAGCAAACCGACGGTGGGTTGGGCGGTATCGCCTGTGAGGTTGTTTCCGAGGCTAAAGGTCAGTCCGAGGTCGCGGCTTTTGTCGACGCTGACTTCGAGGATGACGATCTCGACGAAGACTTGTTTGCGAGCGATATCAAGTTGTTGAATGATACGGACAAGGCTTTCATAATCGCGGCGACTGGCGACGATCACGAGGGAGTTGGTGGCTTTGTCGGCGGTGATCTTGACTTCGCCTTCAAAGAGTTCGGAGGCTTTCTTTTGTCCAGCAGAACGGCGGGGCCTACGTGCGCGGTTGGCGGTGCCTTGGGTGAGTTGGGAGAGCGTTTGAGCGAGTTCGTCAGCGGTGGCGAACTTGAGGTTGTAGACGCGGATCTGCCCGTCGTCAGGGATGGCGATATCGAGGTCGTTGACGAGTTTGGTGACACGCTTGAGTGCGCGGGGATTGCAGAGGACGATGATCTGGTTGGTGCGTTCGTCGGCGACGATCTTGGTGATGCGGTTGGGGTCGCCAGCGTCGTCGGTGGAAGTGGCGGGAGAGACGGGGCTTGAGGGTTTAGAGCGGCGGAGGGTTCGGGCGATGCGAAGGGGTCGGATGTGGGCGGGTTGAGCGCCGACTTGGAAGAGTTGTTGGACGCGAGAGGCGATCTCTTGGGCTTGGGCATAACGGACTTGGAGGATGTAGAGTTGGTCTTTGGTGGCGGCTTGTTCGATATCAAGAGAGCGCAATAGCGCGACGACACGTCGAACATTGGGGCCGTAGTCGGTGATGATCAAGACGTTGCTTCCTTGGTAGGGGAAGACAGAGCCAGCGGTAATGAGTTGGCGGATCAGGCCGGATATCTGGTTGGGGTCGAGGAATTTGAGTCGATAGAGATAAGTGACCATCTCGTCGCGGCTTGGGACGGAGCGGAGGTTTTCGTTGGTGATGGTGGTGATGGGACTTTGTCGGGCGGTGGTTTCGGGGATGATCTTCCAGAAGCGGCCTACCCGCAAGGCGATCAT
Source organism: Myxococcota bacterium (assembly GCA_963169055.1). Classification (GTDB taxonomy): domain Bacteria; phylum Myxococcota_C; class UBA6777; order UBA6777; family UBA6777; genus JAKLKB01. The sequence continues at coordinate 328 of CAUJFU010000026.1, read as the reverse complement.
TTGGTTTTCGCGCAAGGCCGTAAAGAAGGCGCGGTAGGCATCGCTGAGCGGGACCTTGGACGGGGAGATGATATGGAGCGGGCGGCCTCGGACTTTGTCGCTGATGATAAAGTTTTGGCAGGTTTGCTTGGCGATCATTTTAACGACATCAAGAACAGAACCAGCCTTTAAGTTGAAGGCGACAGGCTCTTTCCAATTGGGTTTTTGGCAGTTGTCGCCGCTGTTTACGCGAGTGGTTTCGGCGTTGTCGTTGCCGCCGACGAGTGGAGAGGGGGCAGGTCCACCGAGGCGGAGGTTGCGGGGGCGAAAGCGGCGAGGGCGGCGGGGC
>CAUJFU010000025.1 GCA_963169055.1 Myxococcota bacterium | reverse complement strand
ATGCCCGACGCAGGCGAAGCCGAGGCTGGTTCCTTCCGTTGCGGAAGCCGAGAGGGTGGGAATGATGGTGAAGGGCATCGCTTCGGCGAGTCCCGCTGGTTGTTTCAAGCCAGCCACGAGGTTGACGATGCTCCACGCCAAAACCCCAAGCCCCACAGCGAGGATGATCGGATGCCCAACCGCTCCGACGGTCATGCCGCTCGAGGCGTCCACATAAAGCCACCAGCGAGCCCACGCAAGCGTCAACGCCGAAACGATGATGCCGACGATTCCCCACACTCTTTTGTGGTTGAGATTTTTACCGAGCGCAACGACCAGTTGGGAGATCGCCACGCCAAGAAATACAGGGAGGGACGTAAGCACAGAGACAAAAAAGCCAAAGTCGCCGATGATAGAAAATTGAAGTTTGGTATCGAGGGCTTCGTGGATCTTGGCCGCGTTGGAAGAAGAGGGATTGGAAAACCAAGCGTGTTGGAAGCGTGTGTGGAGTTCGGCAGGTTTGGATAGACGCGCAAGCAAGGGGCGTTCGAGCCAAGCGGGTTGAGCAGCAGATGTGCGCGGAGTGTCGGCTTGTGCGGGAACTGCCCAAAGCAGCGCAACGCTCCAACACAACACCGCCCACAACGAACGAACAGGCACTTGTGAACCAAGAACAGAGATCGGTTTCCGCATAACAACTCCTGTGATCAGCGAAATCTTTCCTTTTGTGTAAGAAACTACGCGGAGAAGATTTCTAAAACAGCGTAAAGGGAGAGAGAACAGCGACGAAAAGAAGCGGGGTTGCGGGATAGCGAGGAGTATTTTTTAGGCGGGGCGATTTGTCAATCTTTTTTTGAAGGCTCGCTAAAAATGCCCGACGCAAGCGAAGCCGACACGGGTTCCCTCCGTTGCGGAAGCCGAGAGGGTGGGGACAACGGTGAAGGGTATCGTTTCGGCGAGTCTGGTTGGTTGTTTCGAGCCTGTCACGAGGTTGACGATGCTCCACGCCAAAGCCCCAAGCCCCAAGAGAGTCAGCCCGATGTGTCCAAACCACCCGATCTCCGAGATGTCGCCTGTGTCAAGAACAAACCACATCGTGCTCCAAGCCAAAGCGATCGTCGAAGCGACGATCCCGACGATGCCCCACACTCTTTTGTGCAAGAGGTTCTTCCCAAGCGAGACGATCAATTGCGCGATCATGACGCCAAGATGGATGGGGGTTGTTGTGAACAACGATACAAACATCCCAAGATTCGTGAATGGAAGCTTTGAATGCAGGTATTTTGTTTCGAGAGGCTCGTGGGGATGGGCATCGTTGGAAGCAGAGGGATTGGAAAACCAAGCGTGTCGGAAGCGTGTGTGGAGTTCGGCAGGTTTGGACAGACGCGCAAGCAAGGGGCGTTCGAGCCAAGCGGATTGAGCAGCAGATGTGCGCGGAGCGTCGGCTTGTGCGGGAACTGCCCAACATAGCGCAATGCTCCAACACAACACTACCCACAACAGACGAACAGGCGCTTGCGAACCAAGGATAGAGATTGTTTTCCGCATAAAAACTCCTGTGGTCAGCGAGATCTTTTCAACGAAAAGGGTGCGTTTTTGTGCTATACGCCTTTGTAATCGCCTTTGCGCTTTTCAAAGAAAGCGGCGAGAGCTTCGGTGAAGTCTTGGGAAGCGATGGTTTGGGCGAAGTGTAAGGCGTCGTCTTCGGTATCGAGGTTGTCTTCTTTGGTGATCTCGCGAAACACCGATTTGATGGTGCGCATCGCCATGGGTGGTTTGCTTGCGAGAGCGAGGGCCAAGCGCTCGGCTTGTTCGTCTTCTTGCCCTTCGCCGACTTGATAAAAAGCCCGATCAGGTAGAGAGCCGATCTGGACTTTTTCGCCGACCATCGCCAAACGACGCGCCCAAGGTAGCCCAAACTCCCGCACCATCCGAGGTAAGATCCCCCATCCAAGATGGAGGCCACGATCGATCTCGGGAAAGCTCAATCGGGCGCTCGGGTGGGCCACGCGAAAATCTGATGCTGTGATCAGACACGCCCCACCACCGATCGCGTGCCCTCGCAAGGCCGCCACCGTCGGGATCGGCAAACTGATCCACCCCTCGATCACTTGTTGCCCAAGCTTTGCAAAGCGCATCCGTTCTGTCCGTCCCTCCGCCATCAACGCCGCTAATTCTTCGTCGCTTAGATCGACGCCTTGGCAAAAGTCTTCCCCTGTAGACCACAGCAGCACAGCACGCGCCCACTCGTCTTGCGCGAGTGCGTGGATGATATCATTCAGTCGCTCAAGCGCTGCGATATTCAAACGATTGCCGGGGGGCCGATCCAACCGCAGCTTGACCACATGCTCCTCGCTCTCTACCTGCCAACCCGCACCACAATAACGCTCCCATTCATCCGCTCTCATCGGCTCTCTCCTTTGTTTTCGATTCTTCAAGCTACAACACTTCCTCGCCTTTGCGCAACTGCTCCCTTGGGTGGTTCCGAGCGAATTGTGATCGCGATGTCAACGCGATCCGCTGTAATTGCCCTGTTTTTGGGCAGCCACAGGGGGCACTTGGTCCAACTAATTCCATTCGTCTGCGGATGCGGTTAAACTTTTTACTTTGATAGGACTTACGCAGTTCGATACGAAAAAGGCCCATGTTCGGGCGTGGGCGGTTCGCGAACCGCCCCT
>CAUJFU010000024.1 GCA_963169055.1 Myxococcota bacterium | reverse complement strand
CGGTTCCCGAACCGCCCCTACCACGGCTTGATTCTTCACGCTTTCCCTTTTCCACTGCCTCATACGACATCCGCATTTTGCCTGCTCGTACACAGCGATCAAAATCCCCGTGGATGGGGCAACGGCGTGTGCAATACGCCCCTACCTTTCATCACACCCTACACGGAGGTCGTATCCTCCGTCTTTTTCTGTCTGTTTGCGTGTGCTTTGTCTACGATTCTTTCGTTCCATCCGTCTTCGATGCAAGGCCATGTTTGCGTAGGGGCGGTTCGCGAACCGCCCGTGTATCGGGACATCGAGCAGCGAACGGACATGCTCACACAACAACAGAAGTTTGTATGAGCAGTTGTTCGAGCAAGCAACCTCCGCTTTTTTGCGTTTTGTTTGCCTTTTTGCGTACAAACGTGCTGTCTTTCCGATAGTACAGACGATGTGTCCGAGTGTTAGGGGTGGGGGCCAACCATGGCTTAACCTAGCGCGTGTGGGGCGCAGCCCCACCCCCCCCAAAGGCCCGATGGCCCCGTGACCCCGTGTTGGCGGAACGAGCAGGCGTTTTTCAACACAACGTCTGCGCCGCTTGGGGTGCTACGAACACGGCTTTTTTTGGCGCGACGCACGAGCATGGTTGTTTGCGTGATGGTGGGTTTGGGGTGGGAGGGCGGTGTGGACAACAAATCAGTTGACAGGTGGAGGAAAGTTCCTTATATCTGTTTCCCCATTTGAAGCGGAAGAAGACCCGCACTTGCAAGGTGATGATCTTGCTGCGTTCTCTGGAGTCTTCCCATCAGATCGGCGATCTTGACGGTACGCTTCGTTTGTCCAACCCAAGTCTGATTTCAATCTATCTCTACTTTGCCCGATTATCGCAGAGCATGAGAGATCGACCATACCACGAGAAAGAGGAATAACATGAAACGTACCTTTCAACCTAGCAGACTGAAACGCGCTCGCACCCATGGCTTTCGTGAGCGTATGAGCACCCGCAATGGTCGCGAAGTATTGCGCCGCCGCCGTGAAAAAGGCCGCAAACACCTGACCGTCGAAGTCTACAAGAAATAGTTTTTTTCCTCGTACGATCCCCCTACAGCCAACGACCCTACACCTCCTCGGATGGTGCGCTGTATCTTCTTTTGATGCGGTCGCTTCTTTCGAAGAGAAGGGCGCACCAATCCTAAAGGTCGTTTCGTGACCTCTGCCTCTTCACCTCCCGCCTTGCCTACTGCCACGTTTGGTTTCCCCAAAACACGCCGATTGTTAAAAAGAGCGGAGTTTTTGCGTGTCCAACAGGGCGGTCAACGCATTGAGGCAGGCCCGATGTTGGTGTTTTATCTGCCAAGCGATCAGCCCCTTCGGATCGGCATTACCACCAGTCGAAAGGTTGGAGATGCGGTCTTTCGCAACCGTATGCGGCGTCTGGTTCGAGAAGCCGCTCGGCGGATCTTGATCCCCCAAGGTGGAGCGTTGTGCTTCGATATCGTCGTGGTTGTGAAAAAAGATCTGCCTGACACTCTCGAACAACAGGCGTTTGATCGAGCAATGGTCTCTTTGCACAAGCGGTTGCAAAAAGCCGCTGCACGCCATCGGGCTTGATCTTTGGAGCGGTGCTGAGACGCTGCACACGATCGGGCTTGATCTTTGGAGCGGTTCTGTGTATGCAAGGCGCGCTCAAGGGCCGCACAAAGGAGCTTCGATGAAGCATCCACAAGATCGGTCGCCCACGACTCCCCAAACCTCGTCTTTCGCAAAGGACGCAGCATTCGCACAAACAGCGGATTCCGCAGTCCTTTCGGATATCGCGCAAACAAGGGACGCGGGTCCGATCGAACGTGTGATGCTTGGAGCGATCCGTTTTTATCAGACGCAGATATCGCCTCGAACGCCGCCTGCTTGTCGTTTTCAGCCGACGTGTTCAGAGTATGCGCGCCGTGCGATCTTGCGCTATGGTGGGCCCAAAGGCGTCTGGCTCGGTGCTTGTCGGATCGCACGCTGTCATCCCCTTCATCCCGGGGGAATTGACCCCGTTCCTTAAAGTTCGTTGAAAAGTCGTCGCTTTTGATTTCCTGCTTTTTTCGTTTTCCTTACCGCTTTGGCGGGAGGTTTGGCGCAAACATCGAAGGGTTCTGTTTATGGATGGAATGGACAATACCAAACGCCTGATCGCTTTTTTGGTGCTCAGCATCGGCCTGCTGTTCATGTGGTCGAATCTTTTTCCGCCGCCTCCGCCTGTGCAACCAAAGCAGGCCAAGAAACACAAAGCAACTTCGCGCCCGACCTCTCTGGCGGCCTCGCGGTCGTCTTCTTGGCTGGCGAGTTCGTCACGTCCGACCTCTCTTGCTGCCTCCAAAGCAGCACCTCGCCCTCGGGTTGTGGTGATCCACGCTCTTCCGCGCAAAGAAGCCTCCTACAAACACGATCTGTTTACGGTTCGCGTCTCGAATTATGGCGGTGGGATCGTGGGGATGAAGATCCACGCTTTCCGCGATCCTGATAACAAAAAGCAGCGCGTTCCTTTGGAGATCTTGCCCAAAGACCTCGCCAAGATGCCTCCCTTTAGCGAGCGCTTCTTGGATGCGACCTTGCGCAAGCGCCTTCCCGCAGATGCCCTCACTCCCGAAGGCTTGGTGGTTTATGAGACTGTACGCGCCGAAAAAGACGGCGTGGTCTTGCAGCGCCGCTTCAAGCTTCAAGACGGCGGTGCTTTGGTGCTTGAGAAGCGGCTCCATTTTCAAAAAGCAGCCTATGACTTTCGAGTGACGTACCGTTTGCAAAACCAGTCCACACAAGCAATCCAAACAGGGATGAGCTTTGTGCTGACGGATTATGTGGACCCAAGCAAGATGCAATCGGGTGGTTTTTTTAGCGGACCCGCCGACACCTTCGAGGCTTTGTGCTTGGCGAGCAAAGAAAAAACACCGACGCGCTCCGATATCAACGCGCTCAAAAAGCAGCCCCAAGTCTTAAAAGGGGATGTGGACTTTGTGGCGGTGGATCGGCGTTATTTTATGATGGCGTGGATTCCTGCGTGGAAAGCGCCCGGTAGCGGGTTGGGATGCTCGATGCAAGAGACGTTGGGTGGTTGGATCATGGCGACCACCACCCATCGCGGAGCGCAGCTTGAACCACAGAAGATCGCAACGCTCGAACTCAAGGGCTTCTTGGGACCGAAGTATTATCAAAGACTGGCCGAAGTCGGCCATCGCCTCGATCAATCCATCGACTTTGGGATCTTTGCCTTCATCTCCAAGCCGATGTTGTGGTTTATGCAGTTTATCTACAACAGCTTTGGGCGCTTCGGAAACTGGGGCATCGCGATCATCTTGTTGACCGTCTTCGTCAAGCTCCTGCTATGGATCCCGACTACACGGCAAATGCAGTCGATGAAGAAGATGACCAAGCTTGGCCCCGAACTGCAACGCCTCAAGGCCAAGTACGGCGATGACAAAGAAAGCCTACAGCGCGAAACGATGGCCTTGTACACACGCGAAGGCATCAACCCCTTGGGCGGATGCTTGCCGATGTTGCTTCAAATGCCGATCTGGATCGCGCTTTACAACACGCTGTTTTATGCGGTCGAATTGTACCAAGCCCCCTTTATCTCGGGCTGGATCGATGACCTTTCGCTCAAAGATCCCTTCTTTATTATGCCGGTTGTCCTCGGCGCTTCGATGTTCTTGCAGCAAAAAATGTCCCCCACAACGGGCATGGACGAAGTCCAAGCCAAGATGCTCAAGATCTTTATGCCGATCTTTTTTACCGCCATTATGCTGTTCCTGCCGTCTGGATTGACACTTTACATCCTGATCAACACCGGCATCAGTATACTCCACCAGTGGATCGTGTATAACCAGCCCGATGTTCCCGTCGATCCCAAAAAGGCCAAACCCAACTGGCTTACCCGCATGAATTCTGCTGTTGAAGAATACCAAAAGATCGAACAGCAAAAGAAAACAAGCGGTCCCGACAACCCACAAAAGAAAACAAGCGGCTCCGACAACAACAAGCCTAAGCCCAAGTCCTCCCGCTAACACGACCCGACGATTACGCGATCACGCCCGTCCGACCAGAGGTAAGGAGACCCCATGAGTACACGCATCCGTATCTACCAGATCGCAAAGGATCTTGGCGTTGACAGCAAAGACATGTTGGAGTTCTTGCAAAACAACGGCTACGAGAAATTCCAAAGCATCCAAAAAACCCTTGATGCCGAAGAAGTCGAGGCTGTCCGCCAAGCTTGGCTCGCCGCTCATGCCCCCAAACCTGCCCCCACCAAAACCACCGCTGCATCGGCCAAAACCACCGCTACATCGACAAAAGAAACTGCTTCATCGGCCAAAACCACCGCTGCATCAGCTAATGAAACGCCTGTAGCCTCGGCAACCACCGCCACACCAACCAAAGAATCCGCTACATCGCCGAAGCCCGCTGCATCGGCCAAAGCCACCGCTACACCAACCAAAGAAGCGTTGCCTTCTGCAAAGCCCGCTCCTGCGGTCGTTGACGCCCCTGCGGTTGAAACCATCGCAGAACCTTCTCGCACAAAGAAAACCAAAAAAACAGCAGAACCCACCGTCGATGCCGCTGCTGTGGTTGTTCCCGCTGCCGCCGCGCCTACACCTGCACCCGTTGCTGTGGCCAAGACAGAGACCGTTGCTGTGGCCAAGGCAGAGACCGTTGCTGTGGCCAAGACGGAAGCCCCCACAGAAGAAGCTGCCCCCAAAACCTCTGCTCGTGGGCGAAAACCCGCCAAGAAAAAAGCAGAGGAAGCCGCTGAACTCTCTGTAACCTCAGCTACAACCGAAACCGTCGCGACTTCTTCTCCCGAAAAAGAAGCCCAAACAAGATCTGTGGAGGCTTCCAAAAAGGCCGAAGCCGCTGCAAAAGAAGCCGCTGCAAAAGAAGCCGCTGCTCCCGTTGCAAAAGCAGCGAAAAAAGAACCGACCACGACGGCTCCCGTGGCAAAAGCAGCGACGGCTCCTGTTGCAAAAGCAGCAGCTTCGGTGGTCAAAGCCACGCCGTCGATCTCATCAAGCGAAGAAGACGCTTTTGAAGCCCCTGACAGCGAAGAAGAGGAAGAAGACGAACAACAAATCGGCGTTGCTTCGGGTGTACTCGAACAAGCGATGTTGCGCTACGCTGTGGACTTTGTGTGGCGCTGCTTCACTTCTTCTGGTTTCCCTGTGCGCGTTGCGCTTGGAGATCGTCGATCAGGCGGGCAAGAACTCTTACTGTATTCAAACGAGATCATCGCATCGTTGAACGGTGATGAACACGCCCTTGTCACCGAGCTTTACCAAAACGTGGGTTATCTACTTGCGAAAGTTTTGCGTTATCGTTTTCGGTCGGGCAGTGCGATCCGCTTCATCTTTACGCCCCTTCAAGAGATCGATATCTCGCCTGCTGCCGAGGTTCAAGCCATCGCCGCGAAACCAGCAGTCGTTCCTCCAAAGCCCGAAGCAGCGGTTGTGGTTCCTCCAAAGCCCGAAACAGCGACAGCTCGCCAAAAGCCCGAAGCAGCGGCTCGCCAAAAGCCCGAAGCCGCGGCTCGCCAAAAGCCCGAAGCAGCGGCATCTCGCCAAAAGCCCGAAGCAGCGGTGGTTCCTCCAAAGCCCGAAGCAGCAGTTGTGGTTCCTCCAAAGCCCGAAGCAGCAGCGGTGGTTCCTCCAAAGCCCGAAGCAGCGGCTCGCCAAAAGCCCGAAGCAGCGGCGACAGCTCGTCAAAAGCCCGAAGCAGCGGCTGTTCCTCAACGGCCCGAAAAAAGCAAACCTCTTGCCGAAGAAAGATCCATCGCTTCCGTCCAAGCAAAACACGCAAACGCCGACCACATCGAAGAGATCGACGAAGAAGATGAGGTCGAAGAGTTTCATGCAGGTGCGGAAGGGTTTGATGACGACGCTGAGGGGTTTGTTGGAGACGAGAGCGAAGAGTTTGTCGAGGATTCGAGCGAGGAGCTTGATGCAGAGATCTCCGAGGCTCATGAAGAGGCGGACGAACGGCCTTCTCATCGAGACACGCGCCCCCATCGCGATGCGGTCGTCGATGGAAAGCCTCCGCACGACGATTCATCCGAAGATGCTCGGTTTGCGCGGATCTCGGCTCTGCTCGCAGAGCGCGCACAACACCTCGGAAAATCCATCCTGATCGATATGCTGAATTCACACGAACGACGCCAGATCCACACACATATCGGAAACTCACACGGCAAGATCCGCACCTTTTCGGATGGCGAAGGCATCTTCCGCCGCCTTGTGCTCTCGCCCCCCGGGATCACTCCCCGCCAACGCCCAAGCCAAGGGCGTCGTTAACGCGACCTCGCTTTTTCACCCCCTAGCTCTTCATCACCATCTCACTTTTTCTCCCCCTAGCTCTTCGCCACCCCCCTTCCGCCCACCCTTATCGATCAGAAGACCCAACGAAACGAAGCGACAGGATCGAGTTCGGCGATGCGGATGTTGTCGAGCCATCGGGGGATGGGGAGTTCGTTGGCTTCGAGTTCAAAGCGAAACAATTCGACCATCAGCGAAAAGTGAGGTAGGTCGCGCAAGGCCAGAGGGATCGTGGGTTGTTCGCTAAGACCGGGGAGTTGCCAGTATTCGTGGAGCGAAAGATAAAAAGACTCACGGCGTTGTGCGCCAAGCCCAAAGCTTGCGAGCAGGGGATCAACGCTTTGCCAAAAAGCATCTCGCCACAAGCGTTGGAGTTTTCGGGGCTGTTCAGCATGGAGAGAGAAGGCGGCTCTCCACCATAGCGGCAAGAAAAAAGCGCACAACAGCGCATCATCGGGGAAGACATTGTCGCGGGATATGCGGTCGTCAAGTTGGCGGAGGTGATTCCAAAAAGCGTCTTGGGTTCCCCAATAGGCCGTTACGGTCGGGCCTAATTGCCACGTCAGATCGGCCCCTTCGTCGCTGTTGTCGCGTTGTAGCCAGCGTTCAAGTTCGGGAAGCCAGCCTCGCAACAAGCCTGTTTCCCACATCAGATGCAGCGAGGCAGCAGAGGAGCCGCCGCGCAGTTCACGCAAAAACTCTTCGAGTACACGGGCCGTGGAGCTTGTGTTGAGCAGAGGCGCTTGTTTGCGGATCTCGTTGCGGGTGTGTGGTTCGATGGCAAAGTCGTTGCGAGCGGCGTGTCGGACAGCGCGCATCATACGAACGGGATCTTCTTGGAAGCGCACTCTGGGATCGCCGATGATACGGACGATCCGTGCGTCGAGATCGACGAGACCTTGGACGTGATCGATGATGCGTTGTGAGCGCAGATCGTAGAACAGCCCGTTGATCGTCAGATCGCGGCGCAGAGCGTCTTCTTCTGGGGTTCCGAACTCGTTGTCTTCGGCGCGGGGGCCGTGGGAGCGGTGGCCGGGAGGGGGGAGGCTGCGAAAGGTACTGACTTCGACCACATCGCCATCGCGGAAATAAATGTGCGTGATCAAGAAGCGACGCCCGATCGTTCGGCTATTTGCAAACAGCTTCTTGATCTCCGAAGGCGTGGCGTCTGTGGAGATATCGAAGTCTTTGGGGGCGCGTCCAAGCAGCAGATCGCGCACGCTCCCTCCGACTAAATAGGCGGTGTGTCCGAAAGCATTGAGGCGCTCAAGCACCCAAACAGCTTTGGGATCGATCTTTGACGGATCAAGGGAGTGATCCCCGATGTCGAGGATGGTGGTTTTGGGTACAAGCGGCGAGGGCGGTGGTGGAGAGCCTTGGGAAGCGGAAGCTCGGGGGGTTGGGTGTCGTCGAGAAGATGGCTGCATGGATCTTATGCTCGTGATGGGAAGAAAAAATCGGCCTCATGTGGCGCGGAGTATAACACGCTCTACGTGGCGCGCAAGCATACGTTCGCTTCATCTGCTCGTCAACGTTCCCACCCCTCGGCATCGGACGGATCTGTCTATCTGTGAGGTGTCACGCAGTTGGCCCTAGAAAAGCCGTGTTTTTAACCTGCGCTGAAGATCGCGAGCAACCATCGGGTGGTTTGGAACAAGCCGACGCCGAGGACGATGGCGAGCAAGCAAAACAAGACCACACCGAGAACACGGTGGTTGTCGAGGTAGCGGCCATATTCGTGAGCGCCGCGTTTGAGGAAAGTCGAAGGACAATAGACACAGATGCGGCCTTCGAGATTGGCTTGCATCTCTTCGATCATCTCGGGGATGCTTTGGAATCGATCTTCGGGTTTTTTCTGCATCCCTTTGCGAAGGAAAAAGCAGATCTCGCGTGGGGTCGGGCCTTGGTGGGCATTCGAGATATGCTCGGAGTCGATCGGCGGTTCCATCACGATGCCCATCAACAATTCGGTGAGATTGGTCTTGTGTTCGAGATAATGGCGGAGGTTGACGAATTCGTACAACAGGACGCAAAGGCTGTAGATATCGCTGCGTTCGTCGATCTCGTAACCCATCGCTTGTTCGGGGGACATATAGGCGGGGGTTCCGATCAGTTGGCCTTGTTGGGTTTGGAATACGCGCTCTCCCCATGTATCGCCAAGCTCGCTTTTGATCCGATCGATCATCTCTTGGGTGCCTTGGGAGATTTGGGGCGTGGGGAATTGGGGCGAGTGACGGATCTTTTTGGCGATACCCCAATCCATGACTTGGACTTCGCCGTATTCGCCGATCATGATGTTTTCGGGTTTGATATCGCGATGGATGTAGCCGTGTTTGTGGGCAAAATGGATCGCGTGCAGGATCTCTATAAAGACCTGGACGCGCCGCTCAAAGGAGTAGCGCTTGTGAGAAGCAGGATCGCCCGCCCGCAGCTTTTCGATCACACCAGACAGCGTCTCGCCTTGCACGAACTTCATCGTGAAATAGTAGTTGTTGTCTTCGTCGATCCCGACGTCATGGATCGGAACGATGTTGGGATGTTCGAGCTGCCCGACGGTTTGGACTTCTTCGAGAAAACGCATGATCTGAGAAGCATTGCGGCGATCTTCTTTGATCCGTTTCATCGCGACCATGCGGCGGATATCGTTGTCTTTAACCAAGACCACTTCGCCAGCGCCGCCTTCTCCGAGCTTTTTTAACGTCTGATAGCGTTCTTCTTCGAGATGGACGAGTTCCATCGCGCCCGTTGCTGTCGTGTTAATGCGTGGCAACGATGTGGTGTTTCTCGAT